>NZ_CP146101.1:6610000-6910000 GCF_037023745.1 Streptomyces sp. SCSIO 30461 | reverse complement strand
TCGCGGCTTTGCGCCGGGTCTATGTGCGGCACACCGAACCGCCGCTGACGAGCCTTGACGCCTCACTCGCGGCGGCTCGTTCCGACGGCTGGGAGATCCGCACGATCGCTTGCGGTCACGACATGATGCTGGAGGCGCCGGAGGAGACGGCCAGGATCGTCGCGGTCTAGGGCTGGTCGTGCCGCCCTCGGCCGGCACTGGTGCCGCGTCAGTCAAGGTTTGCCCGTCAAGGAACGGCGCTCGGTGCGGCGCATCGCAAGGCGCCGGATCGGCCTCGTAGTGGATCTACTCGGTCGATTCGGCAACGCCGCGAGGTGTCGTGCCGGGCGTCGCGACGGGGCAAACCTTGGCAGATGCGGTACTAGCTTCCGGCGCCCCGCTCCGAGCCTGCCTGGTCGCGCGGGACACGGACCACGCCTTCCTGGATGACCGAGATGGCCAGCTGCCCGTCCCTGGTGTAGATGCGGGCCTGGCCGAGGCCGCGCCCGCCGTGCGCGGACGGTGACTCCTGGTCGTACAGCAGCCATTCGTCGGCCCGGAAAGGGCGGTGGAACCACATCGCGTGGTCCAGCGACGCGCCCACGACATCCCCGACCGTCCAACCGCCTCGCCCATGGGCGAGCAGCACGGAGTCGAGCAGGGTCATGTCCGAGACGTAGGTGGCGAGGCAGACGTGCAGCATCGGGTCGTCCGCGAGCTTGCCGTTGGTGCGGAACCACACCTGCGAGCGCGGCTCGCGCGGCTGCCCGACGGTGGCGAACGGGGGCTCGGAGACATACCGCAGATCGACCGCGGCCCGCGCGGTGAGCAGCCGCCGCGCGATCTCCGGGTGGAGGAACGTCCCCTCGTACCGCCGGATGCTCTCCTCCGCCGACGGCAGGCTCTCGGGGTCCGGCGCGTACGGCATCGGCGCCTGGTGGTCCAGCCCCTCCTCGTACGTCTGGAAGGACGCCGAGAGATGGAAGATCGGCTGGCCGTGCTGGACCGCGACGACCCGCCTGGTCGTGAAGGAGCGGCCGTCGCGGATGCGGTCGACCGTGTAGACGATCGGCGCGCCGGGGTCGCCCATGCGCAGGAAGTACGAGTGCAGCGAGTGCGCCGTCCGGTCTGCGGGCACGGTGCGGCCCGCGGCGACCAGCGCCTGGGCCGCTACCTGTCCGCCGAACACTCGGGGTACGACCGCCGAACGCGATCGTCCCCGGAAGATGTCCTGCTCGATCCGCTCGAGGTCGAGCAGATCGAGCAGCCCGTCAACAGCCTCGCTCACGCGTTCAGAGTCCCATGTTCTTGGCGATGATCGACTTCATGACCTCGCTCGTGCCGCCGTAGATGCGGTTGACGCGGTTGTCGGCGTACAGACGAGCGATCGGGTACTCGTTCATGTAGCCGTAGCCGCCGTGCAGCTGGAGGCAGCGGTCGATGACGCGGTGCGCGACCTCGGTGCAGAACAGCTTGGCCGACGCGGCCTCGGCCGGGGTCAGCTCGCCCGCGTCCAGGGCCTCCAGCGCGCGGTCCGCGACCGCCTCGGCGGCGTCCACCTCGGCCTGGCAGGCGGCCAGCTCGAACTTGGTGTTCTGGAAGGAGGCGACGGTCTTGCCGAAGACCGTACGGTCCTGCACGTACTGCTTCGCGAACCGGACGGCGGCCTTGGCCTGGGAGTAGGCGCCGAAAGCGATGCCGAAGCGCTCCGAGGTCAGGTTCTGGCCGAGGTAGTAGAAGCCCTTGTTCTCCTCGCCGAGCAGGTCCTCGACCGGGACCTTGACGTCGACGAAGGCCAGCTCGGCGGTGTCGGAGGTGCGCAGACCGAGCTTGTCCAGCTTGCGGCCGATGGAGTAGCCCTCGGACTTGGTGTCCACCGCGAAGAGGGAGATGCCGAAGCGGCGGTCCTCGGCGCTCGGGGCTGAGGTGCGGGCGCAGACGATCACGCGCTCGGCGTGCACACCACCGGTGATGAAGGTCTTGGCGCCGTTGAGGACGTAGTGGGTGCCGTCCTCGGAGAGCTTGGCGGTGGTCTTCATGCCCGCGACGTCGGAGCCGGTGCCCGGCTCGGTCATCGCCAGCGCCCACATCTCCTCGCCGCTGACGAACTTCGGCAGGAAACGCTTCTTCTGCTCGTCGGTGGCGAGCATCTTTATGTAGGGGAGGGCGAGCAGCACGTGCACGCCGGAGCCGCCGAAGTGGACACCCGCGCGCGAGGTCTCCTCGTAGAGCACGGCCTCGAACTTGTGGGTGTCCAGACCCGCGCCACCGAACTCCTCGGGCACGTTGATACCGAAGACGCCCAGCTCACCGAGCTTGTGGTAGAAGTCGCGCGGCGCCTGGCCGGCGGCGAACCACTCGTCGTAGACGGGGACGACCTCGGCCTCGATGAAGGCGCGGATGGTCTCCCGGAACGCTTCGTGGTCCTCGTTGAATACGGTCCGGCGCACGGACGCCTCCTCTGCGGTGACGGGCCGGCCGGCGTGGTCGCGGCGGCTGGCCTGGCTGGCGTGTACAAGGCTTCGTCTAAGCGCTTGCTCAGACAGAAGTTACCGGTCGGTCACCGTGACTGTCCAGAGCCGGTTGTCCAGATCACAGCCTCTGAGTTCCAGCCATCCGCGGTCCGGGCAGCTCGAGATCGCAGTCGTCCGAGGTCTGGCAGCCCGGCAGCCCGAGTTCGGGGTCGTCCGCGGTCCGGCAGTCCGAACCACAGTCGTCCGAGGTCGACGGCCAGGATCACAGCCACCTGAGGGCGAACCAGAGCTCCATCCGTACGTCCGCGTCGTCCAGGTCGGCCCCGAGCAGTGAGCCGCAGCGGGAGATCCGCTGGCGCACGGTGTTGCGGTGCACCCCGAGGGCGACCGCCGTGCGGTCCCAGCTGCCGTGCAGGGAGAGCCAGACCCGCAGGGTCTCGATGAGCGCGGGGGAGTCCGCGATCGGTGTGAGGAGAGTGCGTGCGTGCGCGCCGGCCTCGGCGGGTGCCACAAGTGCGGCCAGCCCGGTGTCGCGCTGCCGGGCCAGCGGTTCACGGGTCGCCTCCGCTCGCCGCAGCGCACGTGCTGCGGCGGCGTCGGCTGCGCCCAGCTCGCCGGGCTCCACGGGCGCGCTCACTCCCAGCGTCCAGTCGGACTGCGGCACGATCCGCTGCTCCCAGAGCTCCGGGTCTGCCACGGGGAGCAGGATCCGTACCGTTGTTCCCGTCGTCGTTGTTCCTGTTCCTGCCGATTCCGTAGCCTCCGCGACGGGCGGCATGCCGGCGTCCGTGTCCACCAAGGCGCTGCCCAGCGCCGTGCCGAGCGCGGAGGCCGCGATCCGGTCCGGCGCGGCCCCCTGCCTGGAGGCGTGCACCACGATCCAGCGGCCCGGCGCCAGTGAGGGCGCCACTTCTGCGGGCGCCGCCCCCAGCAGCAGACGCACCAGCGCGGAGGAGCGCGCGGCTGTGTCCGCTCCCTGGTGCGGTGCGGTGAGCAGTGACAGGAGGACGACGGCCATCCCGGCCACCGTGTGCCCGCCGGGCTCGCGGGTGCCGGTCGCGATCCCGAGGGCCAGGCCCTCCGTGCCGGCGATCGCGTATGCGGCCAGATGGTGCCCGCCGGCCGTGTCGGTGGCGGAGGTGGGCGCACGCCTGGCCGCTACCGGGTCCCCTTGGTTGTCGGGATCCGGCGGTTCGCCTTCCGCCGTGACCGGGTTCACCACGCGCACCAGCCGGTTCAGCGCCGCACGGGCCTCCCGTGCCGGCGCCCGCCCCGCGGACTGCACGGCGGAGCCGTCCGACGACGTCAGCACCGCCCAACCGCCGAGCCGGGCGGCCAGCTGTCGCAGTACCGCGGGAATCGGGTCGGGCCGCGCCGCTGCGACGGCGAGGCCCTGCTGTGCCTCGCTGACCCGGCGCAGCTCCCGCAGTCTCACCTGGGCCATCAGCCGCCACACGGCACGCGCGACCGCGGTGAACGGCGTCTGCGGCGGCACCTCCACCAGTGGCAGTCCATGCTGCTCGCATGCCCGTACGAGGGTTTCGGGCACCGTCTCGTACACGGGCGCGACCCCGAAGCCGATCGCCGCGCCCCCCGCCTCGGCGACGCGGGAGACATACCGCGCCGGGTCCGCCAACAGGACCCCGGCGGTCAGCAGCAGCTCGCCGCCCAGCAGGTAGGGGTACGGATCAGCCATTTCCGAGGTGTGCACCCACTGGATGGCGGTGTCATCCGGCCCGGTGATCAACCGCAGCCCCAGATCCTCGCGTGCCAGCAATGCCGACAGCGGAACGGGCGGTACGGGCAGGGTGGGAGCGGCGGCTGGGGACGCGGCGGGAGCGACGGGATCCGGCATGGTGGACGTTCCATCCAGATAGGCCTTCCAGAATGGAGGAAACGTATACTTCATCGCCGTCTTTTGGCCACTTATCGTCGAGACGTGTGGTCATCGTCGGCACGAGCGCGCATCCCCAGGCACAAGCCGCCCGCGGTATGGGCAGACCACCAGAGCCACAGCAGTGGAGCACCGCAGCCGGACACCCGATCCAGATCCGTCCGGACCCATCGCAGCCGTAGGAAGAAGGCATGGCCATGAACAGCAACGAGACGCCGCGCGGCCCCATCGACTCGTCCCGCACCCCGCGCTATGCCGGACTCGCGACGTTCGCCCGGCTGCCCCGGCTGGACGAGGTCGGCCGCACCGACGTCGCCGTGGTCGGCGTGCCCTTCGACGCCGGAGTCTCGTACCGTCCCGGCGCCCGCTTCGGCGGCAACGCCATCCGTGAGGCCTCCCGGCTGCTGCGCCCGTACAACCCCGCGCAGGACGCCTCGCCGTTCGCGCTCGCCCAGGTCGCCGACGCGGGCGACATCGCCGCCAACCCGTTCGACATCAACGAGGCGGTCGAGACCATCGAGGCGGCGGCCGACGACCTCCTCGGCACCGGCGCCCGCATGATGACGCTCGGCGGCGACCACACCATCGCGCTGCCGCTGCTGCGCTCGGTCGCCAAGAAGCACGGCCCGGTCGCGCTGCTCCACTTCGATGCCCACCTGGACACCTGGGACACCTACTTCGGTGCCGAGTACACGCACGGCACCCCGTTCCGCCGCGCCGTCGAGGAGGGCATCCTCGACACCGAGGCGCTCTCCCACGTCGGTATCCGCGGGCCGCTCTACGGCAAGCAGGACCTGAACGACGACGAGAAGATGGGCTTCGGCATCGTCACCTCCTCCGATGTCTACCGGCGCGGCGCCGACGAGGTGGCCGACCAGCTCCGCCAGCGCATCGGCGACCGGCCGCTCTACATCTCCATCGACATCGACTGCCTCGACCCGGCCCACGCCCCGGGCACCGGCACCCCCGAGGCGGGCGGCATGACCTCCCGCGAACTGCTGGAGATCCTGCGCGGTCTGGCTTCCTGCAACCTCGTCTCGGCGGATGTCGTCGAGGTCGCCCCGGCCTACGACCACGCCGAGATCACCTCGGTCGCCGCCTCCCACACCGCGTACGAGCTGACTACGATCATGGCCCGTCAGATCGCGGCGGGCCGTGCCGGCGGCGCTGCCGGGCAGGACGCGAAGTAGCCTGCCCCTCCGCCGGCTCCGGGAGCGAGAGCCGGAGCCGGCGCGACACCCGCAGCGGGGAGCGCGTCGCCGCACCCGGCGGCGGGCAGGACGAAGGGACACCGGACACCCATGACCCATGACCACGATCTTGTATTGCGTCCGAGCGCGGCGCAGACCGATGCCGCGCTCAACCCCCCGGCAGGGCGCAGAGGCGGGGATCTGGTCATCGAGACCCTGAAAGGCCTCGGGGCGACGACGGTGTTCGGGCTGCCGGGCCAGCACGCGCTCGGCATGTTCGACGCCGTGCGCCGCTCACCGCTCAGATACGTCGGACTGCGCGTCGAGAACAACGCGGGTTTCGCCGCCGACGCCTACGGGCGTATCACCGGCGAGGCGGCGCCGCTGCTGGTGTCGACCGGCCCCGGCGCGCTGACCTCGCTCGCCGCGCTCCAGGAGGCGGCGGCGGCCTCCGCCCCGGTGCTGGCGATCTCCAGCCAGGTGCCGAGCGCGGGACTCGGCGGCGGACGGCACGGCTATCTGCACGAGCTGCGCGACCAGCAGGCGTCGTTCCGCGGGATCGTGAAGTCCGTGCACACCGTGCGCACCGCCTCGCAGATCCCGTCCGCGGTCGCCGCCGCCTGGGAGTCCGCGCTGAGCGCCCCGCACGGTCCGGTCTGGGTGGAGATCCCGCAGGACGTGCTGCTCGCCGAGACGGACCTGCCGGTCGTGACGGCCATGGACGCGACCCCCCACGAGCTTGTCCCCCGCCCCGAGCTGACCGCCGTGGCCGCACATCTGCTGCACGCAGCCGAACGCCCGGCGATCATCGCGGGCGGGGGCGTCGTACGCTCCGACGCGTCCGGCAAGCTGCGGGCACTCGCGGAGCGGCTGGACGCTCCGGTCGTCACCACCTTCGGCGGCAAGGGCGCCTTTCCATGGGAGCATCCGCTGTCCCTGCGATCGTGGCTGGAGGACCGGCACACCACCGACTTCCTGGAGGACGCGGACGTCCTCCTCGTCGTCGGGTCCGGGCTCGGCGAGCTGTCCTCGAACTACCACACCTTCGCGCCCCGCGGCCAGGTGATCCAGATAGAAGCCGACCTCGGCAAACTGGAGTCCAACCACCCCGCGCTGGGCATCCACGCCGACGCGCGCATCGCACTCTCAGCGCTGCTGGAGACGCTGGAACCGGTCCGGGGCGCATCGGCTCCCGTGGCCGGGACCGGGATGGTCGGGGCCGGTGGCGCCGTGTCGGGGGCCGAGCGGGTGTCCGCGCTGCTGGCAAAGGTGACGGAGCGTATCTCCGGCCAGAACCTGGCCCTGGAACAGGAGGTACTCGCCGCGGTGCGCGATGCGCTGCCGGACGACGCGCCGAGCTTCTGGGACATGACCATCCTGTCCTACTGGGCCTGGTCCGCCTTCGACCCCCGCCGGCCGAACACCATGCATTCCGCACAGGGCTCGGGCGGCCTCGGCTACGCCTTTCCCGCCGCGCTCGGCGCCGCTGTGGCGGACCCCGGGGCACCGGTGCTCGCCGTGTCCGGTGACGGAGGAGCCATGTACTCGATCGCGGAGCTGGCGACGGCGAAGCAGTACGACCTGCCGGTGACCTGGCTGATCGTGGACGACGGCGGCTACGGCATCCTGCGCGAGTACATGACCGAGTCCTTCGGCGAGACGACCGGCACCGAGCTGACCCGCCCCGACTTCGTGGCCCTCGCAGAGTCCTTCGGAGTGCCCGCCGTGCGCACCACACCCGAGGCGCTCCGCGAGGACCTGGCCAAGTCACTGGAGCACTCCGGGCCCTCGGTGGTGGTGCTGCCGGCGCTGCTCAGGATGTTCGCGCCGACGCACATCTGAAAGCCGGGCAGCGCACCCCGGCCGTCCGGTCCTGGCCCGCCGTGCTGCCCGGTCCTAGGACCGGAGACCGATCTTCGCCGCAACCCGCGCTGTCAGCGCGCGGGCGGGATGAAAACCGGCTGCGTGCGTGTTGCAGCCTTCGGTCAGACGAGCGTGGATGAGTGGATCAGCGGTTCACCGGAGCAGGGAGGCGCAAGTGGCGGGGGAGACACAGGGGTGGGCGCGAAGGCTGACCGGTTACGCCTGGCGCTACCGGCGCAATGTGGTGCTCGCACTTGGATCGTCCCTTGGCGGCATGGCCGTGATGGCCCTGATGCCGCTGATCATCAAGGTCGTCATCGACGATGTGATCAGCGACCGCACCCGGCCACTGGCGGCCTGGATCGGGCTGCTCATCGCCTCGGCGGTCGCCGTCTACGTCTTCACGTACATCCGCCGCTACTACGGTGGCCGTCTCGCCCTCGACGTCCAGCACGACCTGCGTACCGAGATGTACGGCACGATCAGTCGGCTCGACGGGCGGCGCCAGGACGCGTTGTCCACCGGTCAGGTGGTGGGCAGGGCGACCAGTGACCTCCAGCTCATCCAGGGGTTGCTCTTCATGCTCCCGATGACCATCGGGAACGTCCTGCTCTTCGTGATCTCCCTGGTGGTCATGGCCTGGCTGTCGCTGCCGCTCACCCTGGTGGCGCTCGCGGTCGGCCCCGCACTGTGGTTCATCGCCAAGCGCAGCCGTGCCCGTCTGCATCCCGCCACCTGGTACGCCCAGCAACAGGCCGGGACGGTCGCGGGCGTCGTCGACGGCGCGGTCGCCGGGGTCCGTGTGGTCAAGGGCTTCGGGCAGGAGGAGCAGGAGACAGGAAAGCTCAAGGAAGCCGGACGCAGGCTCTTCGCCGGCCGGCTGCGCACCATCCGGCTCAACTCCCGCTACACCCCCGCCCTGCAGGCCGTGCCCTCACTCGGGCAGGTGGCCATGCTGGCGTTGGGCGGCTGGCTGGCCACCCGGGGGGAGATCACGCTCGGCACCTTCGTCGCGTTCTCGACGTATCTCGCCCAGCTGGTGGGCCCGGTGCGGATGCTGGCGATGGTGCTCACCGTCGCCCAGCAGGCACGGGCCGGCGTGGAGCGGGTCCTGGAACTCATCGACACCCAGCCGAGCATCAAGGACGGCGCCAAGGAGCTTCCGGCCGACGCCCCGGCATCCGTCGAGTTCGACAACGTCAGCTTCGCCTACTCCTCCGGAGCCGGGTCTGGGCTCGGGTCCGGGTCCGGGGCGTCGTACGGCGGCGAGCCCGATGATGAGAGCGGAGCCGCCGCCCGGCCGGTGCTCGACGGGTTCTCGCTGGAGATCAGGCCAGGGGAGACCGTGGCCGTGGTCGGCGCGTCCGGCAGCGGCAAATCCACGGTCTCGCTGCTGCTGCCCCGCTTCTACGACGCCACCTGCGGCGCTGTGCTCGTCGGTGGCCATGACGTCCGGGAGCTGACGCTCGAGTCGCTGCGTGCCGCAATCGGCCTGGTACCCGAGGACAGCTTCCTCTTCTCCGACACGGTCCGCGCCAACATCGCGTACGGCAAGCCCGGTGCCACGGACGCGGAGATCGACGAGGCGGCCCGCACCGCCCAGGCGGACCGTTTCATCGCCGAGTTGCCCGACGGCTACGGCACCAAGGTCGGCGAGCACGGACTCACCCTGTCCGGGGGGCAGCGCCAGCGCATCGCCCTGGCGCGTGCGATCCTCGCCGACCCCCGGCTGCTGCTGCTGGACGACGCGACATCGGCCGTGGACGCACGGGTCGAACACGAGATCCACGAGGCGCTGCGCGGGGTGATGGCGGGGCGGACCACGCTGCTGATCGCCCACCGGCGTTCCACCCTCGGCCTCGCCGACCGGATCGCGGTGCTGGACGACGGCCGCCTCGCCGACATCGGCACGCACGACGAGTTGCAGGGGCGGTCCGCGCTGTACCGGCGGCTGCTCACCGACCCCGATGAGCTGGGCGCGGTGTCCCCGGGGCACACCAGCCAGATCGAGATCCCCGAGGACCGCACGCTGCGGGCCGAGATGGACACCGATTTCGACGCCGAGCGCGGTATCACCCCGCCGCTGTGGGTCCGCAAGGAAGAGGCCGAGGAAGACGAGGCCGCCGGCGCCACGCCCGAGCTGCTGGCCCAGGTCGCCGCGCTGCCGCCGGCCGACGACACGCCCCGGGTCGACGAGGCCCGTGCGGTGCTGCCCGAGGAGTCCGGTTCGTACGGGCTGCGCAGACTGCTGCGGGGTTTCGGGCTGCCGTTGCTGGTCAGTCTGATGCTGGTCGCGATCGACGCGGGTATGGGCCTGCTGCTGCCGGTGTTGGTCCGGCACGGAATCGACGACGGAGTCGAGCGCGCGGCGCTGGGAGCGGTCTGGGCGGCATCCGCGCTCGGCCTCGTTGCGGTGTTCGTGCAGTGGGTCGCGCAGGTCGGGGAGACCCGGATGACCGGTCGTACCGGCGAGCGCGTCCTGTACGCGCTCAGGCTGAAGATCTTCGCGCAGCTCCAGCGGCTTGGGCTCGACTACTACGAGCGCGAGCTGACCGGCCGGATCATGACCCGCATGACGACGGACGTCGACGCCCTGTCCACCTTCCTCCAGACAGGCCTGGTCACCGCCTTCGTCTCCGTGGTCACGTTCTTCGGAATCATGGTCGCGCTGGTCGTGATCGATGTGCAGCTGGCCTTCGTGGTGTTCGCGACCCTGCCGCTGCTGATCATCGGCACGGTGTTCTTCCGCAGGCAGTCGGTGAAGGCGTACGAGCTGGCCCGTGAGCGGATCAGCGTCGTCAACGCCGACCTCCAGGAGTCGGTCAGCGGACTGCGCATCGTGCAGGCGTTCCGCCGAGAGCAGTCGGGCAACCGGCGGTTCGCGGAGCGCAGCGACGCCTACCGCGCGGCACGGGTGCGCGGCCAGTGGCTGATCTCCGTGTACTTCCCCTTCGTCCAGCTGCTGGCTTCGGTGGCCGCCGCGGCGGTGCTGGTGGTCGGGGCCGGACGGATCGAGGCCGGCACTCTCACGACGGGTGCGCTGGTGGCGTATCTGCTGTACATCGACTTGTTCTTCGCACCGGTGCAGCAACTGTCGCAGGTCTTCGACGGTTACCAGCAGGCGAGCGTGTCGCTCGGGCGGATCCAGGAGCTGCTGGACGAGCGGACGTCCACGGAACAGGCGGAGAAGCCGCTCGAAGTGCGGGGACTGCGCGGCGAGATCGCCTTCGAGGACGTCAGTTTCGCCTACGGCGCGCTGGCCGGCTCCGGCGCCGAGACCGCGGCCGGGATCGAGGCGGCGGATGGCGGGCCGGGCGCTGAGGGCAGCGGAAAGACGGCGGGCGAGGGCGCGCTCACCGACGTCGACCTGCGGATCCCGCCCGGCCAGACGGTCGCGTTCGTCGGCGAGACCGGAGCAGGCAAGTCGACGCTGGTCAAGCTGGTGGCCAGGTTCTACGACCCGACGAGCGGCCGGGTGACCGTCGACGGCATCGATCTGCGCGACCTGGACCTCACGGAGTACCGCCACCGTATCGGCATCGTCCCGCAGGAGGCGTACCTCTTCGCCGGTACGGTGCGCGACGCCGTCGCCTACGGGCGCCCGGAGGCGACGGACGCCGAAGTGGAGTCCGCGGCGCGGGCCGTGGGCGCGCACGACATGATCGCCACGCTCGACGGCGGCTATCTGCACGAGGTCGCCGAGCGCGGGCGCAATCTGTCGGCCGGCCAGCGCCAGCTGATCGCCCTGGCCCGCGCGGAGCTGGTCGACCCGGATGTGCTGCTGCTGGACGAGGCCACGGCGGCCCTGGATCTCGCGACTGAGGCCCAGGTCAACCAGGCCACCGACCGGCTCACGGGGCGTCGTACCACCCTGGTCGTCGCCCACCGGCTGACCACGGCAGCACGTGCCGACCGGGTGGTCGTGATGGCGCGCGGACGGGTCGTGGAGGACGGCACCCATGACGAGCTGCTGGAGCTGGACGGGCGGTATGCCGCGCTCTGGCGGACGTTCGTCGGGGCCGCGGAGCCCACACCGGCCTGAGCCGGAGTGACTGAAGGTGGGCCGGTCCCGGGGGCCGGGCCCCGGGCCGATCGCCTGACCGCGTGCCTCGCGTGCCGCGGCCGCGGGCCGCAACCGTCGAGGGCACCTTTGCGTCGTACGTCAGTACGGTTTGACGTGAGATGGGAGCAGGAGTGTTCGGAGGTTTGCTCGTGCGCGCCGGTACGTCGCTCGTGCTCGCGGGAGCCCTGCTGGCGGCCGGCCCCTGGGGTCCGGAGGCGGAGGCGGCCTCCGGGTGCTCGGGCCGTCCCGTCAAGACCGTGAGGTTCGCGACCGGGGAACTGCGGCTCTACAAGCACCGTGCCTATGTGTGCGCCATGACGATCGCGAAACGGCCCGGGGCGAGGCGGGCTATGTCGGTCAGTCTTCAGCCGCGCGGTGGGCGCGCCGCCACGGACAAGGGCCGCTTCACCCGTCACGCGGGGCCGGTGACGGTGTACGCGCTCCACCGCTCCGTGCGCGCCTCGGGTGCTGTCGCCGGTGTGGGTGCCACGACGGGCTGGATCCTCCTCTGAGGCCCCGCATCCCCCTCTGACGTCCCGCCCCCTCTCTGGCGCCGTCGCGCTCTCCGGTCTGTCCTGCTGGGCGAATCTTCCCATCCTGCGATCCAACTGGGTCTGGCGGTAAGGGTGTTGCAGTCGCTAGGTTCGCGGCGACCGTTGTGAACCAGGGGAGGGCGCGTATGCGCAAGGCGCTGAGATGGCTGTTGTCGTTCGTCATGCTCATCGGCGTAGTCGGGACGGCGGCCGGAACGGCCGCCGCCGAACCGGGCCCCGGCCCGGCGGAAGGGACCCAGGACATCAGGGACCGGATCCTCGCGATCCGGGGGATGAGCCTGATCGAGGAGAAGCCGTACGCAGGCCACCGCTACTTCGTGCTCGACTACGCCCAGCCGGTCGACCACCGGCGCCCGTCCAAGGGAACGTTCCGGCAGCGCATCACCGTGCTGCACAAGGACGCGGCCCGCCCGACGGTCTTCTACACCAGTGGCTACAACGTGGGTACCACCCCGCGCCGTCGTGAGCCCACCCGGATTGTCGACGGCAACCAGGTCGACATGGAGTATCGATTCTTCACCCCGTCTCGGCCTCAGCCCGCCGACTGGAGCAAGCTCGACATCTGGCAGGCGGCGAGTGACCAGCACCGGGTGTTCGCCGCGCTGAAGCAGATCTACACCCGGAAGTGGATCGCCACCGGAGCCTCCAAGGGCGGGATGACGGCGACGTACTACGAGCGCTTCTACCCGCGGGACATGGACGGCGTGGTCGCCTATGTCGCCCCGAACGACGTCAACGACCGCGCGGACGCCGCCTACGACCGGTTCATGGCGACGGTCGGTACCAAGGAGTGCCGCGACCGGATCACCGCAGTCCAGCGCGAGGCCCTCGGCAAGCGCCGCGCGGCACTCACCGCCAAGTACCGTGCCTGGGCCGAGGAGAACGCGGGCACCTTCCAGACCATCGGGTCGCTGGACAAGGCCTTCGAGAGCCTGGTGTCCGACTATGCCTGGGCCTTCTGGCAGTACGGCCTGCTCGCCGACTGCGCTTCCCTTCCGACCGCGGCGACCGCGAGCGACCAGGAACTCTTCGACTCGCTCGACTCGATATCCGGCTTCGCCTTCTACACCGACCAGGGCCTCGAACCGTATGCCCCGTACTACTACCAGGCGGGTACCCAGCTCGGCGCACCCACGTTGCGCCAGCCGCGGCTTGCGGATCTGCTCCGCTACCCGGGCTACTTCACACCGCGGGTGTACGTCCCCCGTGAGATACCCATGAAGTCGTTCGACCGGTACGCGATGCGAGACGTCGACAGCTGGGTCCGCGATCACGCGAAGCACATGATCTGGGTGTACGGGGAGAACGACCCCTGGGGCGCGGAGCGGTTCCGCCCTGGCAAGGGAGCGCGTGACGCCCATGTCTTCACCGAGCCCGGAGGCAACCACGGCGCCTCCGTCGCGGGTCTGCCCGAGGCTGACCGTGCCAAGGCGACCGCGCGGATCCTGGACTGGGCTGGAGTCGCCCCGGCTGCCGTCCAGCAGAACCCGGCACTCGCGAAGCGTCTGGCGCCCTACGACGCCAGGCTCGACAAGCAGGGCGACGAGCGGGAGCCGTTCGCGCTGCGACCGTGACGATCCACTCCGCTTCCGTGTAGGGATCGCGCCCGGCCGGCCGAGTGTCACACCCGGCCGGGCGCGCCCGGGAGGTCCCCGGCCGGTTGCCGCGGTGCACGTCCGTCAGACGCCAGAACGCCGGTACATCGCCCCGAAGCCGATCGGATAGAGCATCCGCGCCGGGTCCTCCGCATGCGGAACCGGCACCGGCAGCCGGCCCACAGGCTCCGTCCGCCCGGCCATCACGCGTACGGCGGCTCGCAGTTCCACATCCGTCCACCCGTACGCGGCCAGCGAGGCGGCGATACCGAACCCGCTCAACTGCGCGATGTCGTAGGGGTTGCGGATCGCCACCGTGATCACGGGCACACCGGTCGCGGCCATCCGGGACACCAGAATCCGCTGCGGACCGTCGGCCGCGATGTTGTACGTCGCCACGACGACCACGTCCATGCCTGCCGCCGCTGTCACCGCCTCCTCGACATTCGCGGCGGTGGGTGCGATGCCGGTGGGGAGGGCGGTGGCTTTGAATCCCAGTTCGGCGAAGGCTCTGGCGAGTGCGGCCGTGGGTGGCCCCGTGGTCCCCGACGGTGAGGCCGGATCGGCGCCGGTCACCAGCACTCGGGGATGGCTGCGACGGGAGATGGGCAGCAGTCCCCCTTCGTTCAGCAGCAGGGTGGTGGTCCGCCCGGCGATCCGGTCGGCGGTCAGGAGATGGGCCTCGGCCCCCACGGTGCCGAGCACCTCCCGGCGAGCCGCGAGCGGATCGCGCAGCAGGCCCAGCTTCGCCTTCAGGCGGAGGATGCGCATGACCGACTGGTCAAGGCGCTGCTCGGTCAGTTCACCACTTCTGACAGCGGTGAGGACCGCGCTCCAGGCCAGGTCCAAATTCGGCGGATTGAGCAGCTGGTCGCAGCCCGCCTTGAGCGCGAGCACCGGTACGCGGTCGTCGCCGTACTTCTGCCGGACCCCGGCCATATCGAGGGCGTCGGTGACGACGACCCCTTCGTAGCCGAGTTGTTCGCGCAGGACGCCGGTGACGATGGGGCGGGAGAGCGTCGCCGGGTCTTCGCTCGGATCGAGCGAGGGGACCACGATGTGCGCGGTCATGATCGAATCGACCCCTGCGGCGACCGCCGCCCGGAACGGCGGTGCGTCCAACTCGTCCCACTGCTCACGGGTGTGGCGGATGGTGGGCAGGGCGTGGTGGCTGTCGCTTTCGGTGTCGCCGTGGCCCGGGAAGTGTTTGACCGTGGCCGCGATTCCGGCGCTCTGGTATCCCTTCACCTGTGCGACGACCAGCCCGGCCACGGCGCAGGGGTCGGCGCCGAAGGAGCGGACACCGATGACGGGGTTGGCCGGGTTGACATTCACATCGGCCACCGGCGCGTAGTTCTGGTTGATGCCCATCGCCGCCAGCTCCTCTCCCGCGATCCGCGCCGCCTCACAGGCATCGGTTCTCGATCCGCCTGCCCCCAGCGCCATCGCCCCCGGCATCAGCGTCGCCGGTCTGCCCACACGGGCGACGGCGCCGTGTTCCTGATCGGTTGAGATCAGCAGCGGGACGGGTGTCGGCTGGGCGAGCCCCGCCCGCTGGATGCCGCGGGAGAGACCGGTGATCCGCTGCGGGTTCCCGGTGTTGTGCGCCCAGGCGAAGTAGATGATTCCGCCCACGTGATAGCGCCGGATCAGCTCGGCGGCGTTCCGGACGCCGATCTCCCGTAGGTTGGCATCCACATCGGCCTTGTCGGGTGCGGTGGCGGAGTGCCCGTACACCCGCATCACGAAGAGCTGTCCGACCTTCTCTTCCAGGCTCATCCGGGAGACGAGCTGCTCGACGCTGCTACGGGAGTCGGCAGCGGACTGCGCAGGCGCGAGCATGAGAGCCGAGGCGCCGAACGCCGTCGCGGTGAGCACGACGCGTCTGGAGGGTGCGGAGGGCCAGGAGGTCCTGGGGGAACTGGAGGGGCCGGGAGGTGTGCTCCGGTCCTGCATCGGTTGCTCCTTACACGAGGGAATCTGCCAAGAAGCCATGCCAGTAGGGAAAGTAACCGCCAGTCACGGTCGGAGTGAGGGAAGGGCACGCGGGTGGGACGCCGGAACGCAGCGTGGGGGCACCTCCCGGCGAAGCCAGGGGGAGTGCCGTAGCTGTCGTCGCGCGCCCGCCGGGGATTACGGGACAGCCCTTTTAGGTTCGGACGCCGACACCGTTCAAGGCCTGTGGACAACTCGCGGAGCGGCGGCCCGCGTACTCGGAGTCCGGCTCACACCGCCCGCGGAGGCGGGGCGGTCGACGCCCGCGCGACCAGCTCGGCGCCGATCGTCTCGGCCTCGCCCGGCGGTGGCTTCTCCGCGCCCACCGCCAGTCGGCCCGCTCGCCTTCCCGCCATGTGCAGCGGCAGCCGTACCGTCGTCAGTGCCGGAACGGTGTCCGCCGAAAACGGCAGATCGTCGAAGCCCGCCACCGACACGTCTTCCGGAACGCGCAGCCCCTGCTCGCGGAGAGCGGCGCAGGCCCCCAGGGCGACCGTGTCGTTGGCCGCCGCGATCGCGGTGAGACCCGGGTCGCGGCTCAACAACTCCAGCGTGGCGTCGAAGCCCGAGCAGCGTTCGTAGCTGCCGTACACCGTGAGGCGTTCCCGGTCCGCTGCGGTTCCGTGACCTCCTTCGTCCACATCGCTTCCGCCGATCCCCGCCCAGGCCAGGGCCGCCCGATGCCCCTCGAGCCGTTGTCGTGTCGTGGTCCGGTCCGGCGGGCCCGCGATATAGCCGATGCGGCGATGCCCCAGTGCGATCAGATGCTCGGTGAGTCGCCGACTCCCGCCGCGATGGTCGAAAGTGAGCGTCACCGTCGACGGCCCGCAGGGCAAGGGCGGGCGGCCGCAGAGCACCACGGACGTACCGCCGGCCGCGAGCTTCGCCAGCTTCGCCGACACCGCGGCGGTGTGCCTCGGATCCTCCAAGGCTCCACCGGTCAGGATCACCGCCGCCGCGCGCTGCCGCTGCAGCAGAGTCAGAAAGGTGAGCTCTCGCTCGGCCGAGCCGCCCGTGTTGCAGACCACCGCCAGCTTCTCGCCGCCTGCCCGCCCGGTCACCCGCTCGCCGATCGCCGTCTGTGCCGCCCCTGCGATGATCCCGAAGAATGGATCGGCGATGTCGTTGACGAGGATGCCGACCAGGTCGGATGTGGCCGCGGCAAGGGAGCTGGCCGGTCCGTTGAGTACGTAGTCCAGCTCGTCGACGGCTCGCAGCACCCGCTCCCGAGTGGCCGCCGCCACGGGGTAGTTGCCGTTGAGGACGCGTGAGACGGTCGCCGGGGACACCCGGGCGCGGGCCGCCACATCCACCAGCGTGACCGTCATCGCTACCTCCGGGGGAGATCGAGCCGCGCCCTTAATCCCGAAAAAATAACAGCTCGCAATAGTGCAACCCTTCCGGCGTGACGTGAGTCGTAGTTGTCATCAGGGCTCCGGGGGGATCTGGGGGGATCCGAAGAGTCCGATGACGGGGGGAGTGAACGGGGCCCGGTCGTATGACCGGGCCCCTTGAGCTGATCGTCCTGCGCACGCGGCTTCCGACGCGGCGGCGCGGTCGTCGCAGAACACCGGCCAGGCCGTGATGCCCCCGATTCATCCGCAGGAGGTACGCGCTGTCCGACCGGAACGGTAGCGTCGGAACATGTCCAACCTGGCAGTCGTCGAAGGGGTCCTCGAGCGGATCACCTACGCCAACGAGGAGAACGGGTACACGGTCGCCCGTGTCGACACCGGCCGCGGCAGTGGTGACCTCCTCACGGTGGTCGGCTCGCTCCTCGGGGCACAGCCGGGCGAGTCGCTGCGCATGGAAGGGCGTTGGGGCTCCCACCCCCAGTACGGCAAGCAGTTCAGCGTGGAGAACTACACCACGGTCCTCCCCGCCACGATCCAGGGGATCCGCCGCTATCTCGGTTCAGGGCTGATCAAGGGGATCGGACCGAAGATCGCCGAGCGCATTGTCGATCACTTCGGTGCCGACACTCTCGACGTCATCGAGCAGGAGCCCGGGAAGCTCATCGAGGTTCCCGGCCTGGGGCCCAAGCGGACCCGGATGATCGGGACCGCCTGGGAGGAGCAGAAAGCCATCAAGGAGGTCATGGTCTTCCTCCAGGGCGTCGGAGTCTCCACATCCATCGCCGTGCGCATCTACAAGAAGTACTCAGACGCATCCATCTCCGTCGTGAAGAACCAGCCGTACCGCCTGGCAGCGGATGTCTGGGGCATCGGCTTCCTCACCGCAGACCGGATCGCCCAGGCGGTCGGCATACCCCACGACAGCCCCGACCGGGTCAAGGCCGGTCTCCAGTACGCCCTGTCGCAGTCCACCGACCAGGGCCACTGCTTCCTGCCCGAGGAACGGCTTATCGCCGACGCGGTGAAGCTGCTCCAGGTCGACACCGGCCTGGTCATCGAGTGCCTCGCCGAGCTTGCGGCCGAGGAGGAAGGCGTCGTACGCGAGCAGGTCCCCGATCCGGAAGGCGGGGACCCGGTCACCGCCGTGTATCTGGTGCCGTTCCATCGGGCCGAGCTCTCCCTCTCGGCCCAACTGCTCCGGTTGCTGCGCGCGGACGACGACCGGATGCCGGCGTTCCAGGACGTCGCCTGGGACAAGGCGCTGGCGTGGCTCGCCGACCGTACGGGAGCCGAGCTCGCGCCCGAGCAGCAGCAGGCCGTACAGCTCGCGCTCACCCGCAAGGTGGCGGTCCTCACCGGAGGGCCGGGCTGCGGCAAGTCCTTCACAGTGCGCTCGATCGTGGAGCTCGCGCGGGCGAAGAAGGCGAAGGTGGTTCTCGCCGCGCCCACGGGGCGTGCGGCGAAACGCCTTTCGGAGCTGACCGGAGCCGACGCGTCCACCGTGCACCGGTTGCTGGAGCTCAAGCCGGGTGGTGATGCCGCGTTCGACCGTGACCGCCCGCTCGACGCCGATCTGGTGGTCGTCGACGAGGCCTCCATGCTGGATCTGCTCCTCGCCAACAAACTGGCGAAGGCCGTGGCACCCGGAGCGCATCTGCTCCTGGTGGGGGATGTGGACCAGCTGCCCAGCGTGGGCGCGGGCGAGGTGCTGAGGGACCTGCTCGCGGAGGCGGGCCCGGTCCCCAGTGTCCGGCTGACCCGGATCTTCCGGCAGGCGCAGCAGTCGGGTGTGGTCACCAACGCCCACCGCATCAACTCAGGGATACCACCCCTGACCCAAGGCCTCGACGACTTCTTCCTGTTCGTGGAGGACGACACCGAGGAGGTGGGGCGGCTCACCGTGGATGTCGCGGCCCGGCGCCTCCCCGCCCGGTTCGGCCTGGATCCCCGGCGGGACGTGCAGGTGCTCGCCCCCATGCACCGGGGACCGGCGGGCGCCGGCACCCTCAACGGATTGTTGCAGCAGGCGATCACACCCGGCCGGCCGGACCTGGCCGAGAAGCGCTTCGGCGGCCGGGTGTTCCGTGTGGGCGACAAGGTCACCCAGGTTCGCAACAATTACGAGAAGGGGAGGAACGGAGTCTTCAACGGGACGGTCGGCGTGGTGACCTCGCTCAACCTGGTCGACCAGCGGCTGACCGTGCTCACCGACGAGGACGAGGAGGTGCCCTACGACTTCGACGAGCTGGACGAGCTCGCGCACGCGTACGCGGTGACGATCCACCGGTCCCAGGGCAGCGAGTATCCGGCGGTCGTGATTCCGGTCACCACCAGTGCCTGGATGATGCTCCAGCGGAATCTCCTGTACACGGCTGTCACCCGAGCCAAGAAGCTCGTGGTCCTGGTCGGCTCCCGCAAGGCCATAGGGCAGGCCGTGCGCACCGTTTCCGCAGGCAGGCGCTTCACCGCGCTTGATCACCGGCTGGCGGGTGAAAGGCCCGTGCGAAAGATCGCCTAAGACTTTCGGAACCAGGGCGAAGGGGGCAGGATGAGAAGGTTGACGGCACTGAGTGCCGCCAGTCGGCCCATAGGCCGACCCCGAGTGCACTCTCCTCTGCCGAATGGGGGAAGGTAGAGACAGTCAGGGCACCTCAAAGAAGAGGCACTACGTCGGTGAGGGATGACGTGAGCGACAACTCTGTAGTACTGCGGTACGCGGACGGTGAATACACCTACCCGGTGGTCGAGAGCACTGTCGGCGACAAGGGCTTCGACATCGGGAAGCTCCGGGCGCAGACCGGTCTGGTGACCCTGGACAGCGGTTACGGCAACACCGCCGCCTACAAGTCCGCGATCACCTACCTCGACGGCGAGCAGGGCATCCTGCGCTACCGCGGCTACCCGATCGAGCAGCTGGCCGAGCACTCCACCTTCCTCGAGGTGGCCTACCTGCTGATCAACGGCGAGCTCCCGACGGTCGACGAGCTGGCGGCGTTCCAGGGCGAGATCACCCAGCACACCCTGCTGCACGAGGACGTCAAGCGGTTCTTCGACGGCTTCCCGCGCGACGCGCACCCGATGGCGATGCTGTCGTCCGTGGTGAGCGCCCTGTCGACGTTCTACCAGGACAGCCACAACCCCTTTGACGAGAAGCAGCGCAACATCTCCACGATCCGGCTGCTCGCCAAGCTGCCGACGATCGCGGCCTACGCGTACAAGAAGTCGATCGGTCACCCGTTCGTCTACCCGCGCAACGACCTCGGGTACGTGGAGAACTTCCTGCGGATGACCTTCTCGGTCCCGGCACAGGAATACGACCTCGACCCGGTCGTGGTCGCCGCCCTCGACAAGCTGCTCATCCTGCACGCGGACCACGAGCAGAACTGCTCGACCTCGACCGTGCGGCTCGTCGGTTCCTCGCAGGCGAACATGTTCGCCTCGATCTCGGCCGGTATCTCCGCCCTGTGGGGTCCGCTGCACGGCGGTGCCAACCAGTCGGTGCTGGAGATGCTCGAGGGTATCGCGGCCGGCGGCGGCGACGCCGACACCTTCATCCGAAAGGTGAAGAACAAGGAGGACGGCGTCCGTCTGATGGGCTTCGGTCACCGGGTCTACAAGAACTTCGATCCCCGTGCCAAGATCATCAAGGCCGCCGCCCACGACGTCCTCTCCGCCCTCGGCAAGTCCGACGAACTGCTCGACATCGCGCTCAAGCTCGAAGAGCACGCTCTCTCCGACGACTACTTCGTCGAGCGCAAGCTCTATCCGAACGTGGACTTCTACACCGGTCTCATCTACCGGGCCATGGGCTTCCCGACCGAGATGTTCACCGTGCTCTTCGCGCTCGGCCGGCTGCCCGGTTGGATCGCCCAGTGGCACGAGATGATCAAGGAGCCCGGCTCCCGCATCGGCCGTCCCCGTCAGATCTACACGGGTGAGGTCCTGCGGGACTTCGTGCCCGTAGAGGCCCGCTGACGCGACGTGCCCGTCCGCTTCCGGGCGTCTGACGACGGAGGCGGTGCACAGGAGACGAAGAAGCGCCCCGTCGCCGATCCCCCCACGGGTCGGCGAGCGGGGCGCTTCCCATATCCCCGGTGCGGATTCCCCCCACGGGATCCGGCCCGGGCGTCTGCTGGTTGGTACTCAGCAGAAGCTCTTCGCGCGGTCTGCCGGGGTACGTATGTCGGGAGGGCCGCTCAAAGCTCCCCGGTCTACGTGCCCCGGCCAACGCTTGCCTGGGACGTCCCCCAAGACATCCCATGAACGTCCCCCAAGACGTTCTGGCATCGCCCACTTAGACTCGCGAAGAGCCCGAATGGTTACCCACAAATATCTGTGATCTGGATCTCTTTGTGAAGGTCCTGTGTATCACGTGAAGGATCGCAGACGAAGGCTGTTGCTGACCACGAAAACGGACGAGAAAGCCATGGCGAATCCGGCGATCATGGGATTCAGCAGTCCGGCGGCGGCCAGCGGCAGGGCCGCGACGTTGTAGCCGAAGGCCCAGAACAGGTTCCCCTTGATGGTGGCGAGGGTACGCCGGGAGAGCCGGATGGCGTCGGCGGCGACGAGGAGATCACCTCTGACGAGCGTGAGATCGCCCGCTTCGATGGCCGCGTCCGTGCCGGTGCCCATGGCCAGTCCGAGGTCCGCAGCGGCCAGCGCGGGGGCGTCGTTCACCCCGTCCCCCACCATGGCGACCCTGCGGCCCGCCGCCTGGAGCCGCTGCACGGTGGCCACCTTGTCCTGCGGCAGTACCTCGGCGTAGACCTCGTCGATACCGACCTCGGCGGCGACCGCACGGGCGACCGAGCTGTTGTCGCCCGTCAGAAGTACCGGCTTCAGGCCGAGTGCCCGCAGTCGTGCCACGGCCTCGGCGCTGGTGGCCTTGACCTCGTCGGCGACGACCAGCACCCCGCGTGCGGCACCGTCCCAGGCGACGGCGACGGCGGTGCCCGCCGATGAGGCGCCGGTCAGCTCGGGCGGTGGCTCGATGTCCGCTTCCCGAAGCAGCGGGGCCCGTCCGACCAGGACGGCACGGCCTTCGACCGTGCCGCGCACACCAAGGCCGGGAACGTTCTCGAATGCCTCGGCGGCCGGTAGTCCGGTGGTGCCCAGTCGCTCCTCGGCACCGGCCGCGATGGCGCGCGCGACGGGGTGCTCCGATGCGTGCTCCAGGGCCCCCGCGTACCGCAGCAGTTCTTCCTGGGTCGCTGATCCGGTGACAAGCACCTCCCGCAGGCGCATCCGGCCGGTGGTGACCGTCCCGGTCTTGTCGAGGACGACGGTGTCGACCGTGTGGGTCGACTCCAGCACTTCGGGCCCCTTGATGAGGATCCCGAGCTGGGCGCCGCGCCCCGTTCCCACCATGAGCGCGGTCGGGGTGGCGAGCCCCAGGGCGCAGGGGCAGGCGATGATCAGCACGGCGACGGCCGCGGTGAAGGCGGCGGCAGGGTCGTTCGTGGTGAGCAGCCAGACCACCAGGGTGCCGAGCGCGATGAGCAGCACGGCGGGTACGAAGACGGCCGAGATCCGGTCGGCTAGACGCTGTACCGCGGCCTTGCCGTTCTGGGCGTCCTCGACCATGCGTGCCATCCGGGCCAGCTGGGTGTCGGCGCCGACACGGGTCGCTCGCACGACGAGCCGGCCCGCCGCGTTGACGGTGGCGCCGGTGACGTCGTCCCCGACGGTCACGTCGACAGGAACGGACTCGCCGGTCAGCATCGACGCGTCGACGGCCGATGAGCCCTCGGTCACGGTGCCGTCGGTGGCGATCTTCTCGCCGGGGCGTACGACGAACAGGTCGCCGACCGCCAGCCCGGCGGCCGGGACGCGTACCTCCGCACCGTCTCTGAGCACGGCGACGTCCTTGGCGCCGAGCTCCAGCATGGCGCGGAGGGCGGAGCCGGCCTTCCGCTTCGCCCGTGCCTCCAGGTAGCGCCCGAGCAGCAGGAAGGTGACCACTCCCGCGGCGACCTCGAGATAGACGGCCGACGAGCTGTCCGCGCCCGCCGCGGAGGCGGTGATGGTGAACTCGAAGCCGTGGCGCATGCCGGGCATCCCGGCATGCCCGAAGAACAGGGCCCACAGCGACCAGCCGAAGGCCGCCAGAGTGCCCAGGGAGACCAGGGTGTCCATCGTGGCCGCGCCGTGCCGGAGATTGGTCCAGGCGGCGCGGTGGAAGGGCAGCCCGCCCCAGACCACGACCGGCGCGGCAAGGGTGAGGGAGAGCCACTGCCAGTACTGGAACTGGAGCGCGGGGATCATGCCCATCAGGACGACGGGCGCGGCGAGCAGCGCGGAGACGGCCAGCCGTTGCCGCAGAGCGGTGAGTGCGGGCGCTGTCTGATCCTGATCGTGCTCCCGGGCCTCGGCTGCGCGGCCGGGCCGGGACCCGGACGTGGACGTGGACGGGGGCGCGGAACCGGACGGGGCCAAGGGCACGGGGGCGGCTCCAGCCCCGTTCGGGGCGCCGGCGGGTGAGGTGGGAGTCCGGGTGCCACCTGCCCGAGTCACGGGCGCGGACGGGGAGGCCGGGGCAGCGGCGCTGGACGGAGTGCTGGACGGCGCACTGGTCAGGGGTGTCGCCGTGTATCCGGTCTTCTCGACCACGGCGATCAGGTCGGGCACCGCGATGCCTTCGCCGTAGGAGACACGGGCCTTCTCCGTCGCGTAGTTCACCGTCGCCGTGACGCCGTTCATGCGGTTGAGCTTCTTCTCGACCCGGGCCGCGCAGGAAGCGCAGGTCATGCCGCCGATCAGGAGTTCGATACGGGGGGTGTCCGTTGCCGAGGGGTCGGTTGCGATGCTGCTCATGATGGCTTGATGCTCCAAACGCGGGCCCGGCCGCACCCCGGGTACGCGCGGTGCGGCCGGGCCGGAAGCGGGGGTGGGGGCAGGTCAGGCCTGGCTGACGAGTTCATAGCCCGCCTCGTCGACGGCGGCGCGCACCATGGATTCGTCGAGCGGGGCTTCGGAGACGACGGTGACCTCTCCGGTTCCTGCCGCCGCCGCCACCGAGATCACACCCGGGAGTTCGGCGATCTCGCTCGACACGGCCCCTTCGCAGTGGCCGCAGGTCATGCCCCGCACCTCATAGACCGCGCTGTGCGCACCCAGACTGATGTCCGCCGTGCCGCCCTGGCAGGAGCCGCCGGGGGAGCAGCAGGAGCCGGTGGCCTCGGCGGTCTCGGTCGTCGTCTCGGCGGTCATGGCGTTCTCCTCTGCGAGGGCGTGTCGCGCTGTGCGGACACATCGTGCGATGGGCGAGTGGTGCGTCTGGGGAGTCCGGGAGTGCCGGGACGTCCCCACACTCGTCAGACTATACCCCTAGGGGGTATGAATGCGAGCTCGTTCGCGCCCACCCGCCGCATGCCCCGAGGGCGCCGCTCACCCGGGCGTTCCCGGGTGCCGCGGCGCGGCGAGGGCCTCGGCGTCGAGCAGTGGTGTCAGGTATCGGAGCAGCAGGGTCTTCAGCTCGGTGACATAGCCGTCCCGCTCGGCCCCCTCGTGGGCGAGGATCAGCTCCAGGCCCGACTTCACCACGGCGAACACCATGTTCGCCGTCCTGTGAAGTGCGTCCTGGGGGGATGAGGGGTGCAGTTCCCCGAGGATCTGCTCCACCCGGACGAGCAGCGCCGAGTGCACGGCGTCGTGCTCCTCGGTGATCCGGCCCGGGATCTCGGAGCCGTGCATGAGGACGGTGAAGGCGGGATTCTCGCAGTTGAACGCGATGAGCGGGTCGAGGAACGAGTCCAGCAGGAGCTCCGGCGAGAGTGCGGTGTCGAGCTCCTCGAAGACCGTGCCGTAGGACTCGCGCCAGCGGTGCAGCAGTTGCCCGCCGAGCTCCACGGCGATGGCTTCCTTGTTCGGGAAGAACTGGTACAGCGTGCCGGGTGAGACCCCCGCCTCGCGGGCGATGGCGTTGGTGCTGGCTGCGGTGTAGCCGCTGCGGCAGAAGACGTCCGACGCCGCTTTCAGCAGCTGGGCGATACGGCGCTCGCCGCGGGCCTGGCGGCGGCGCGGCTGGGCGGGGTCGACTGCGCCGAGGGCGTGCTGCTCCGATGCGTCTGCCGCCCCCGATGCGTCCGTCGCCGTCGCGGGTCCCGTCGATGCCCCGCTCGCCGCCTTCTTTCTCGCCTTGGGCTTGTCCGGCATGTGCATCACCGATCTCCAGTTTTCCGATCACGGTTGACAAACGCGAGAGGTCGCTCGCATTCTGGTGAAACGCGAGCGATGACTCGTGTTTTCTAGTCTATTGGCAATGGCCGATCAGTACTGCCCGCCTGCCCGCGTGCCTGCGGCACCGCACTGGTCTTGGTGAAGGGGACACCGCACCATGTCTGTAGTCAACAGCGGACCGCGCCTGGGCCGCTGGACTCGCCTCGCCACAGCGCGCCCACGGCTGTCACTGCTCCTCGCACTGGTCGTCACGGCGCTCGCCGTGTTCGCGGGCAGCGGGGCCGCCGATCGTCTGAGCAGCGGCGGCTGGGACGACCCGGGCTCTCAGTCGAGCTACGCCGCCAAGGCGCTCGATCGCGAGTTTCCCGGCGCAAGGCCGAACCTGCTTCTGCTTGTCGACGGCCGGGGCAAGGGTGTAGACGATCCCGCCGTGGCCGGCGAGGCCGCGCGGCTGGTGAAGCGACTCTCCGCAGAGGAGGGTGTCACCGGCGTCGGCTCGTACTGGCAGAGCAAGTCGCCCTCGCTGCGTTCCCAGGACGGCCGGGAAGCACTGATCGCCGCCCGGATCGAGGGCGATGAGAAGGAAGCCGGAGAAGTGCTGGAGCGCATCGCGCCCGGCTACCGGGGCGCGCACGGGCCCGTGGAGGTTTCCATAGGCGGGCCGGTCGCGGTCATGCACGACATGCAGACCATCATCCAGGAGGACCTGCTGCGGGCCGAGATGATCGCCCTGCCGGTGACACTGGTGCTGCTGGTCATGGTGTTCGGCAGTGCGGTCGCCGCGATGCTGCCGCTCGTGATCGGCGTCGTCGCGATCCTCGGTACGAACGCGATCCTGAACGGCCTCACCGCCTTCACCGACGTCTCCGTGTTCGCGCTGAACCTGACGACGGCGCTGGGCCTCGGGCTCGCCATCGACTACGCCTTGTTCATCGTGCGCAGGTTCCGGGAGGAGCTCGCAGCAGGGGCGTCGCCCCGCCAGGCGGTCGGGATCACCTTGCGCACCGCCGGTCGCACGGTCCTGTTCTCCGCGCTGACGGTGGCCGTCTCGCTCTCCGCGATGCTGGTCTTCCCGCAGTACTTCCTCAGGTCGTTCGCGTATGCCGGAATCGCCGTCGTCCTGCTGGCCGCAACGGCGGCACTGATTCTGCTGCCCGCCGCGTTGATGCTGCTGGGCGACCGGGTGAACGCGCTGGACCTGCGCGCGCTGTTGCGCTCGCGCAGGAGTGCCGGGGCCGCGGCCACCCGATCCGAGGACAGCGTCGAAGGCACGCGCTGGGGCCGGGCGGTCTCTCTGGTGATGCGCAGAGCGCCCGTGTTCGCGGTGTTCACCACCGCTGTGCTGGTGCTACTCGGACTGCCCTTCCTGGGAGTGCGGTTCGGCCCCGCCGACGACCGCCAACTGCCGCCGGGCGCGGAGTCGCACGTCGTGCAGGAGCACATCAGGGAAGGCTTTCCCGGAAGCCCCGGTGGCGGGCTGGAGGTGTTGGCGGAGGGAGCGGCCACACCGGCCCAGTACGCCGAGTACCGCAGCCGGATCGAGGGGCTCTCCGGAGTGCTGCGGGTGGACGGGCCGCTGGTGTCGGGTACGAGTGCGACCTTCACGGTGCTGCCCGAGGAGAAGGCTGTGGGCGAGGAGACCCAGCAGCTGGTGCGGGAGGTGCGCGAACAGCCCGCGCCCTTCAAGACCTCGGTGGCGGGGGCGGCTGCGATGCTGGTCGACTCCAAGGCAGCCATCGGTGACCGGCTCCCTTGGGCGGCGGCGATCATCGTGGTCGTCACCCTGCTGCTGGTCTTCCTGCTGACGGGCAGTGTGCTGATCCCGCTCCAGGCGGTCGTACTCAACGGACTGAGCCTGACCGCGATGTTCGGGGCAGTGGTCTGGATCTTCCAGGAGGGGCATCTGTCCGGGCTGCTCGCCTTCACCTCGACCGGTGACATCGAGGCCACGCTGCCCGTGCTGATGTTCTGTGTCGCCTTCGGCCTTTCCATGGACTACGGGGTGTTCCTGCTCTCGCGGATCAAGGAGGAGTACGACCGCACGGGAGACCACGAGCACGCGGTGGCCTATGGCCTGCGGCGCACGGGCGGACTGATCACCGCCGCTGCTGTGATCCTCGCCGTGGTGATGGTCGCGATCGGTGCCTCGCGGGTGACCAACGCCAAGATGCTCGGCCTGGGTATCGCCCTTGCCGTGCTGATGGACGCGGCGGTGGTGCGCAGTCTGCTCGTTCCCTCGGTGATGAAGTTGACAGGCCGTGCGACGTGGTGGGCGCCGACTCCGTTGCGTGCCCTCTATCGCAGGTTCGGTATCAGCGAGGGCGAGATATCCCATACGCCCCTGCGGACGGAAGCAGCCGTGGAGGAGAAGGAGCTCGACGACCGCGACCGCGCACCAGTGGGATAGGTGTACTGCCCCGTGAGGTTGGGTCAGGCCGCGGTCTCGCGGGGCGTCTGGGCGGCAGGGTCCGTGCGAGCGGGTTCACTCCCTGCGGGATCTGTTGCCGGGGCGGTTGGCCACCCAGGTGCGGATGGTATCCGCGTACCAGTACGGCTTTCCCGCCTCCACATGGTCGGGAGGCGGAAGGAGCCCGTGCTTGCGGTAGGAGCGAACCGTGTCCGGCTGCACCCGGATGTGTGCGGCGATGTCCTTGTAGGACCAGAGCCCGTTGTCCGTCATGTGTGGCACCTCCCTGCGCGCCGCAGTGGCGGCAGGGAGCCGTCGGACGAACTGCGGCGCGGGCATCGCCGATCGCCGGCGATCAGCCATGCCCGTGCCCTATGAACGAATCGCGTGGAGCAAGGGGGAGCGGTTGTCGCGTGCCTGTGACGGAAGGCCCGCGTAATGGAGACATGTGTGACGGGACGTCCATTGATGTGACGAAGCCGTCGTCATCCGGCAGTTGACGCACATTGGTGCGATCCGCGCCATTGTGCGGTTGGCGCGGCCCGGGGGCGGGTGCTCTCACAGGCCCCTCGGTCAGGCTCCGCAGGAGCGGAGATAGCGCCGGGTGCGTTCGGCGATCGGGAAGGGCCTGTCCGGCGGGCAGGGGTACATGTCCTGCTCGACGATGGCGAACAGTTCGGCCTCCAGCCGTCGGGCAGCGGCGAGCACAGGCTCCAGCGCCGGTACCCCGGACGGCGGCTCGCACATCACCCCCCGCGCCACGGCAGGGCCGAACGGTACTTCGTCCGCGACCACTTCGGCGAGGACCGCCGGATCCACCTGCTTGAGATGGAGATAGCCGATCCGCTCGCCGTAGGTCTCGATGAGCTTGACGCTGTCGCCGCCACAGTAGGCGTAGTGACCGGTGTCCAGGCAGAGGGAGACCAGGTCGGGGTCGGTCGCGTCGAGGAAGCGGTTGACGTTCTGCTCGTTGTCGATGTGGGTGTCCGCGTGCGGGTGGACCACGATGCGCAGTCCGAAGCGGTCGCCGACCTCTCGGCCCAGGCGTTCGGTCTGGGTGCTGAGGTGGTGCCACTGCTCGGTGGTGAGCGTGCGGTCCTCCAGGGCCGCACCCGTCCTGTCGTCACGCCAGAAGGAGGGGATGACCACAAGGTGCTCGGCGCCCGTCGCCCGGGTCAGTGCGGCGATGTCGGCGACATGGGCCCAGGTCTCGTCCCATACGGCCGGTCCGCGGTGCAGCCCGGTGAAGACAGTGCCGGCGGAGACCCTCAGCCCGCGGGACGCGGTCTCTTCGGTGAGCCTGGCGGGATCGGTCGGGAGATAGCCGTAGGGGCCGAGTTCGATCCACTCGTAGCCGGCCTGTGCCACCTCGTCGAGGAAGCGCCGCCAGGGCACCTGCTGTGGGTCTTCGGGGAACCACACCCCCCAGGAGTCAGGGGCCGATCCGATCCGGATGCTCTGGAGTGAAGGGGAGGATGAGGCCATGGCGGCCAGCCTTCCGGCGGTTTCGGAAAGGTGTCAAGGTTTCGTCCGAATGTAAGGACAAAATGTTGACAGCCTCCCAGGAGGGGATGAGATCAGGTGCAGCCGGCGTGGAACCGAAGGGACCTTTATGTCTCAAACATCTCAGTCGTCCCAGTCGTACGACGTGATCACGATGGGCCGGATCGGAGTGGACCTCTACCCCCTGCAGACAGGGGTACCCCTGGCAAGCGTCGAGACCTTCGGGAAGTTCCTCGGCGGATCCGCCACGAATGTGGCGGTGGCGGCGGCGCGGCTCGGCCGTCGGACCGCCGTGATCACCCGTACCGGGCAGGACGCCTTCGGCACGTACCTCCACCAAGCGCTCAGGGAGTTCGGCGTCGAGGACAGATGGGTGACAGGTGTCCCGGGGTTGCCCACACCTGTGACCTTCTGCGAGATCTTCCCTCCTGACGACTTCCCGCTCTACTTCTATCGCCATCCCAAGGCTCCGGACCTCGAACTGCGCCCCGGGGAACTGGACCTGGCCGCCATCGCCGACACGCGCGTCTTCTGGATGACGGGTACCGGTCTGTGCGCCGAGCCCAGCAGGGCGGCCACCCTCGCCGCACTGGACCACCGGGCGAACCACGGGACCGGCGGGGCCATCACCGTCTTCGACCTCGACTGGCGGCCCATGTTCTGGACCGATCCCGGCCGGGCGCGCGCTCTCTACACACAGGCGCTCGCCCTGGCGACCGTCGCCGTCGGCAATCTCGACGAATGCGAGATCGCGACAGGAGAGCGCGAACCGTATGCCGCGGCAAGCGCGTTGCTCGACGCAGGTGTCGAGCTGGCCGTGGTGAAGCAGGGCCCCGAGGGTGTCCTGGCCATGCACCGGGACGGCACCACCGTCGAGGTGCCACCCGTGCCGGTCGTCGTGGTCAACGGACTCGGTGCGGGTGACGCGTTCGGCGGTGCGATGGCCCATGGGCTGCTGGCCGGATGGGAGTTGGAGTACGCCATGCGGTTCGCCAACGCAGCCGGTGCCATCGTCGCCTCCCGGCTCGCCTGCTCCCCCGCCATGCCCTACCGTCCCGAGGTCGAAGCCGTGCTCGAAGGGCGCACACCGGGCCCGGAGCCCTGCCCCGTACCCCCCGGCAGCACAGCGGGCCGGGCACCCGGCAGACCGTCCGACCCGGTCTTCCGGGCGGGCTCATGACCGGGCACGGCGTCGGCGACTCGCCGGCGCCCGACCGGCATGTGAGGGCAGCGACCGCCGCGGGTCCGTATGCGCTCGACATCGACCCGGCGTCGGCCGGATGGGGCTACTCCGCGCTGCGGATTCTGGAGCTGCCCCCGGGCGGTTCGCACCTCCTCGACGCAGGGGACAGCGAATGGATCGTGCTTCCCCTCAGCGGTGGTTGTACGGTGCGCATCGAGCACCGGACCATGGAACTGCACGGCAGAGAAGACGTGTTCGCCGGAGTCACGGACTTCGCCTACGTGCCACGTGACGTCCCGGCGTGGATCGCCACCGGTGCGGGTGGCCGCTTCGCCCTGGCGGGAGCGAAGTGCGAGCGACCGCTCCCCGCCCGCTACGGTCCCGCCCGGGGGGTGCCCGTCGAGCACCGAGGCAGCGGCGACTGCGCCCGCACGGTGCACAACTTCGCCGCAGCCGACTCCTTCGCGTGTGACCGCCTCATCGCCGTCGAGGTCCTCACCCCGGGCGGCAACTGGTCTTCGTATCCGCCGCACAAGCACGACGAGCACCGGCCGGGAGAGGAGACCAGACTGGAGGAGATCTACTACTTCGAGATCGAAGGACCACACGGCTTCGGCTACCAACGGGTGTCGCCGTCGCGCCCCGGGGGCACTGATCTGCTCGCCGAAGTCCGCAGCGGCGACGCCGTTCTGGTACCGGATGGTTGGCACGGCCCGTCGATCGCCGCTCCGGGACACGACATGTACTACCTGAACGTCATGGCCGGCCCGGGGCCCGAGCGTGAGTGGCGGATCCGCTTCCACCCCGACCACACGGAGGGCTACCGATGAGCACGGGAACGATCACGCCCCGCCCCGGCACTCGCCGTCTGACCACCGCCCAGGCGCTGGTCGCCTTTCTGGCCCGTCAGTACACGGAGCGTGACGGGAACCGCCGCCGGCTGATCGGCGCCACCTGGGGTATCTTCGGCCACGGGAACGTGGCCGGGGTCGGCCAGGCCCTGCTGGAGAGCGGCTCCGATATGCCGTACTACCAGGGCCGCAGCGAACAGGCCATGGTCCACGCGGCCGTCGGCTATGCCCGTCAATGTGCCCGGCTCTCGGCACACGCCGTCACGACCTCCATCGGACCCGGCGCCACCAACCTCGTCACCGGTGCCGCCCTCGCCACCGTCAACAGGCTGCCCGTGCTGCTGCTGCCCGGCGATGTGTTCGCGACCCGCCCGGCCGACCCCGTGCTCCAGCAGCTCGAAATCCCTTACGCGGGGGACGTCTCCGTCAACGACACCCTGCGCCCCGTGTCGAGGTACTTCGACCGGATCACCCGGCCCGAGGCACTCGTCCCGGCCGCCCTCGCCGCGATGCGGGTGCTCACCGACCCCGCCGAGACGGGCGCGGTCACCCTCGCACTGCCGCAGGACGTGCAGGCCGAGGCGTTTGATTGGCCGGAGGAGTTCTTCGCCGAGCGGGTCTGGCAGGTACGCCGCCCCCAGCCGGATCCGGAGGCGCTCGCCGAGTCGGTACGAGCCATCGCAAGCGCCGGCCGGCCGCTGATCATCGCGGGCGGCGGGGTGCGCCACAGCGAAGCGGAGGAAGCGTTGAAGGGCCTGGCCGATGCGACCGGCATCCCGGTGGCCTCCACCCAGGCAGGCAAGGGCACGCTGCGCCACGATCACCCCGCCGATGTCGGCGGCATCGGCCACACCGGCACAGCGACTGCGGACGACCTGGCCCGGTCCGCCGACCTCGTCATCGGAGTCGGCACCCGCTACTCCGACTTCACCACAGCGTCCGCGACCCTCTTCACCCGCCCTGGGGTCCGCTTCGTCAACCTCAACATCACCGGTTTCGACGCCCACAAACTCGCCGCCCTCCCGCTGGTGGCAGACGCCCGTGCCGGACTCGAAGCACTCACCACCGCCCTGCGCGGCCACCGAGTGGGGTACGGATACACCGCTGAGTACTCCGACGGCAAGGCACGCTGGGAGCGCCGCGTCGACGCCGCATACGCGGCGTCCGACGAGGACGTCCGCCCCACCCAGACGCAGGTGCTCGGGGTGCTCGACGGCCTGGTGACCGAGGACGACATCGTGGTCAACGCGGCGGGCTCCCTCCCCGGCGACCTCCACAAGCTCTGGCGGTGCCGCTCCCACGACCAGTACCACGTCGAGTACGGCTACTCCTGCATGGGATACGAGATCCCCGCGGCGATCGGCGTAGCCATGGCGGTTCCGGGCCGACCGGTCTGGGCACTGGTCGGCGACGGCACTTATCTGATGAACCCCACCGAGATCGTGACCGCGGTGCAGGAGAACATCCCGATCAAGCTGGTGATCCTCCAGAACCATGGGTATGCCTCCATCGGAGGCCTGTCCGAGTCGGTCGGTTCCGAGCGGTTCGGCACGGCCTACCGCTACCGGCAGCCCTCGGACTCCGGCGTCCGCGGCACCGGTGACTACACGGGTGGTCCACTCCCCGTGGACCTCGGCGCCAACGCCGCGTCCCTGGGGATGCGCGTCATGCCCGCCAGGACCGTTCGTGACCTGCGGGAAGCCATGGCCGCGGCCCGTGCGGCTGACCGCCCCACATGTGTCTACGTCGAGACCGAAACTGCAGACACTGTGTCGGGCCCGCCGCCGGCCCAGGCGTGGTGGGATGTTCCCGTGGCCGAGACCGCGACCCGACCGTCGGCGGTCAAGGCCCGGCAGGAGTACGACCGCCAGGTCGCAGCCCGACGTCGCCATCTCTGAAGGACCTGAAGGAGCTTTCCACCATGACGAAGCACGTCAACCACTGGATCGGTGGCAAGATCGTCGAGGGCGCGTCCGGCAACTGGGCACCGGTCACCGACCCGGCGACCGGTGCCGCGACCCGGGAGGTGGCGCTCGCCTCCGTGGCCGAGGTCGACGCGGCCGTCGCCGCAGCGAAGGACGCCTACGCCAGGTGGGGCACGTCGTCGCTGGCCCAGCGCACCACGATCCTGTTCCGTTTCCGTGCGCTGCTGGACGCGAACCGTGACGCCATCGCCGAGTTGATCACCGCCGAGCACGGCAAGGTCCACTCGGACGCGCTCGGCGAGGTCGCCCGCGGTCTGGAGATCGTGGACCTGGCCTGCGGAATCACCACCCAGCTCAAGGGCGAGCTGTCCACCCAGGTGTCGAACCGGGTGGACGTGGCAGCGATCCGCCAGCCGGTCGGCGTGGTCGCCGGCATCACGCCGTTCAACTTCCCCGCGATGGTTCCGATGTGGATGTTCCCCATCGCCATCGCCTGCGGTAACACCTTCGTCCTCAAGCCGAGTGAGAAGGACCCCTCTCCCGCTCTGAAGATCGCCGAGCTGTTTGCCGAGGCGGGCCTGCCGGACGGCGTCTTCAACGTCCTCCAGGGTGACAAGGTCGCGGTCGACCGCCTTCTCGAGCACCCGGACATCGCGGCGATCTCCTTCGTAGGCTCCACGCCGATCGCCCGTCACATCCACACCACCGCCGCGGCCAACGGCAAGCGGGTCCAGGCGCTCGGCGGCGCCAAGAACCATATGCTGGTCCTGCCGGACGCGGACCTGGACGCCGCTGCGGACGCCGCGGTCTCCGCCGCGTACGGATCGGCGGGCGAGCGTTGCATGGCGATCTCCGCCGTCGTCGCGGTCGGCTCTATCGGTGACGAACTGGTCGGCAAGATCCGTGAGCGCGCCGAGAAGATCAAGATCGGTCCCGGCAACGACCCGGCGTCCGAGATGGGCCCGCTGATCACCAAGGCCCACCGCGACAAGGTGGCCTCCTACGTCCACGGCGCAGCCGCACAAGGCTCCGAGGTCGTCCTCGACGGCACGGGCTACACGGTCGAAGGCTTCGAAGACGGCCACTGGATCGGGCTGTCGCTGCTGGACAAGGTCCCCACCGACTCCGACGCATACCGCGACGAGATCTTCGGTCCGGTGCTGTGCGTGCTGCGCGCCGACACGTACGAGGACGGCGTCGCGCTGATCAACGCCTCGCCGTTCGGCAACGGAACCGCGATCTTCACCCGTGACGGCGGTGCCGCACGCCGCTTCCAGATGGAGATCGAGGCCGGCATGGTCGGAGTGAACGTGCCGATCCCGGTGCCCGTCGGCTACCACAGCTTCGGCGGCTGGAAGGACTCGCTCTTCGGCGACCACCACATCTACGGCAACGACGGCGTGCACTTCTACACGCGCGGGAAGGTCGTCACCACCCGCTGGCCCGACCCGTCCGAGGCGCCGGCCGGCGTGGACCTGGGCTTCCCCCGCAACCACTGACCACCGGCGGTGGACGCCTGGCGGTCGGTACGGGACGCTCGCCCGTACCGGCCGCTTCGCCGTTCTGCGGGACATCGTCGCATCTGCGCGGTGCCGACGGGTGATCGAGAAGACCAGCGGGTTTCCCGACGGTAGGTACAGAGCACGGTGCTGACCTCAAAGGAAGGGGGTCGGTCCATCCCCGCAGGTCAACGTGACTGGAGGGGTAACTAGGGCCGTGCCGGGCCGCCCTAGGAGGGCGCCGAGCTCCGCCCGGTGGCGACCACCGGTGCGGCGCGGGTCCGCTTAGGGTTCCACCATGACGATCCGACTTCCCTCTCCCTGGCGGACAGCCGTGAACCGGCGCCGAGGGCGGGGACGGAGGCGATGGCTCGCGGGCGTCGCCGCCGTCGCCGTCCTCGGCAGCGCCGGCGTGTGGACGGTGGCGGCTTCGGAGGACATGCCGTCGGTGCACCGCGAGGACCGGGTGCTGAGCATGCCGGGGGCGAGGATCGACACCTCGTTCTTCACCGCCGGCAGCGGTGGCGCGCGGCGGCCCGCCGTACTGGTGGGCCATGGCTTCGGTGGAAGCAAGGACTCGGTCCGCGACCAGGCGGAGGCACTGGCGCGTGACGGGTATGCCGTCCTGACCTGGTCCGCGCGTGGCTTCGGGGCATCCACCGGACAGATCGGACTCAACGACCCGGACCACGAGGTCAAGGACGTGTCCCGGTTGATCGACTGGCTCGCCAAGCGGCCCGAGGTGCGTCTCGACGCCGAGGGCGACCCACGCGTCGGTGTCACCGGAGCCTCATACGGCGGTGCGATCTCGCTCCTCGCAGCGGGCCACGATCGGCGGGTCGACGCGATCGCACCGGAGATCACCTACTGGAACCTCGCCGACGCCCTGCTCCCCGATGGGGTCTTCAAGAAGCTGTGGGCGGGCATTTTTTTCACCACCGGTGGGATGAGTGCGGTCCAACCGGCCTCTGGTGCCGCGCCCCCGCGCTCGGCGGCGGCCGCCTGCGGACGCTTCCAGCCGGTGCTGTGCGCGATGTACGAACGGATCGCCACCTCGGGCGTGCCCGACGCCGCGGCCCGCACTCTGCTGGAGTCGCGCAGCCCGTCCGCCGTCGGGGACCGGATCACGGTGCCCACACTGATCGTGCAGGGCCGGTACGACTCGCTGTTCCCCCTCGGGCATGCCGATGAGATGGCCTCGACGATCAAGCAGAACGGCGCACCCGTCGCCGTCGACTGGATCGCAGGCGGCCACGACGGCGGGGACATGGAGGGCGCGCGCATCCAGCACCGCGTCTCCGCCTGGTTCGACCGCCACCTGAACGGCGACACCACCGCGGACACCGGGCCTGGCTTCCGTGTCAGTCGCGCGGGAGGCGTCGACTCGACCGACGGCCGGGCAACCCTGCGCGGTGCCACTGCCGCCGGATACCCCGGACTGCACGCGGGCGGCCGTGCCATCGAACTCGGTGGCCGGGTACAGACCTTCCACAATCCGGCCGGCGCGAGCCCGCCGGGGATCTCCGCCGTCCCCGGCCTCGGAGGCGGACTTGCCCAGCTGTCCTCCCTGGGGTCCGGGCTCTCCATGGACTTCCCCGGGCAGTACGCCCGCTTCGACTCCCAGCCGTTGAAGAAGCCGCTGACCATCACCGGCTCGCCCACGGTGCGCCTCACGGTGACATCCGACAGTGGAACTGCGGTGCTCTTCACCAAGGTGTACGACGTCGGACCCGACGGACGCAGCCAGGTACTGCCCGCCCAACTCGTCGCGCCCGTCCGGGTCGAGGGCGCCAAGTACGGAAAGAGCGTCGCGTTGTCCCTGCCCGCGGTGGACCACGAGGTGGAGACGGGCCACCGGCTACGACTGGTCGTCGCCGCCACCGACCTCGGCTACGCTTCGCCGGCGACTCCCGCGGCCTACACCGTCTCGCTTGCCGGACCGCTCATCGCGCCCACCGCACCGGGTGTCAGCGCCCAGGCCGCCGTGCTGCCGTGGTGGGTGTGGGGACTTCCCGCCGTGGGCGTGCTCACCGCCGCGGTGCTGCTGCTCACCGCCCGGCGCCGCACCACCGCACCGGTGCCCGACCCCGGCCTCGCGGGTGTGCCCCTCCAGATCACAGGGCTGACCAAGCGCTACGCCAAGTCCGCCGACCGCTACGCCGTACGGGACCTGTCCTTCCGGGTCGAGAAGGGCCAGGTCCTCGGTCTCCTCGGCCCGAACGGTGCGGGAAAGACCACCACGCTGCGCATGCTGATGGGTCTGATCACGCCCGATGAGGGCGAGATCCGTGTCTTCGGGCATGTCATCAAGCCCGGTGCACCGGTGCTCTCCCGCGTCGGCGCTTTTGTCGAAGGCGCGGGTTTCCTCCCCCATCTGTCCGGCCGCGAGAATCTCGAGTTGTACTGGCAGGCCACCGGGCGCCCCGCCGAAGACTCGCATATCGGCGAGGCGCTGGAGATCGCGGGCCTCGGCGATGCCGTGAGCCGCGCCGTACGCACCTACTCGCAGGGCATGCGACAGCGCCTTGCGATCGCCCAGGCGATGCTCGGTCTGCCGGATCTGCTGATCCTGGACGAACCGACCAACGGACTCGACCCGCCGCAGATCCGGGAGATGCGGGACGTGATGATCCGGTACGCGGCCGAGGGCCGTACGGTCATCGTCTCCAGCCATCTCCTGGCCGAGGTCGAGCAGTCGTGTACCGACCTGGTGGTCATGGACCGTGGCAGGCTCGTCCAGACCGGTCCCGTCGCTGAGATCACCGGTGCGGGCGACACCCTGCTGGTGACCACAGCGGCAGGGGTGTCCGAGCCGCTGGTGGAGAAGATCGCCACCCTGCCCGGTGTGGGGTCCGCCGCACGCAGCGACGACGGCCGCGGGCTGCTGGTCCGCCTGGACGGAGCGAGCCCCGCGACGCTGATCGCCGAACTCGTACGCCTTGAGGTGCCGGTGACCGGGGTCGGCCCGCACCGGCGTCTGGAGGACGCGTTCCTCACCCTGATCGGAGAGGCAACCGCATGAGAACCGCGCACCCCGTGCACACCGAGCCGACGGGGGCGACCGCCCCTGGCTACCGAGCACGGCGCACTCTGCCGCTGCGAGTCGAGGCCGTCCGGCAACTGAAGCGCAGGCGCACCCTGGTGATGGGCGCGGTCCTGGCCGCCCTGCCGTTCATCCTGATCGCGGCCTTCGCTATCGGAGGCTCGCCGGGCGGCGACGACGGCCGCGGCGGCACCCGGATCAACCTCATGGACACGGCAACCGCGTCCGGTGCCAACTTCGCCGCCACTTGCCTCTTTGTGTCGGCGGGATTTCTGCTGGTGGTGCCGGTGGCGCTGTTCTGCGGGGACACCGTCGCATCCGAGGCAAGCTGGTCCTCCCTTCGCTATCTGCTCGCTGCGCCGGTGCCCCGAGCGCGGCTGCTGTGGTCGAAACTCGCTGTGGCGCTGGTCTTCAGTGCTGCAGCGATGCTTCTGCTGCCGCTTGTCGCACTCGCGGCGGGTACTGTCGCCTACGGTTGGGGGCCGCTGGTGTTGCCTACCGGGGGCTCCCTGACGGCCTCCGCCGCCCTGGGACGGCTCACCCTGGTCATCGCCTTCGTCTTCGTTTCCCAGTTGGTCACCGCTGGGCTGGCCTTCTGGCTGTCGACCAAGACCGACGCGCCGCTCGGTGCCGTCGGCGGTGCGGTCGGACTGACGATCATCGGAAATGTCCTGGACGCGGTCACGGCGCTCGGATCCTGGCGTGATCTCCTTCCCGCGCACTGGCAGTTCGCCTGGGTGGACGCACTGCAGCCGCAGCTGGAATGGGGCGGGATGCTGAAGGGCACAGCGGTCTCCACGACCTATGCCGTGATCCTCATCGCCCTGTCCTTTCGCGGCTTCGCCCGCAAGGACATCGTGTCCTGAAAACCATCACCTCCTCTCCTCTTCCGCCGCCTGTTCCCCCGTACTCCCAGCCTGGGCGCCGGGCCTTCGGATCCAGCCCCGGCGGGCCGCTTCCACCCCCGCGCTGAAGCGGCTCGTCGTGCCCAGCGCGATGAGCAACTCACCGACTCGGCGGCTGTATGTACGGCCGGACATACCGAGCCGGGTCGCGGCTGCCTCATCCGTGAGTCCGGCCAGCACGGCCTCCGGCACCGGGCGGAGATGGGCGGGTACGGAGTCCTCGCCGATGGCCTGGATCTCCTCGCCCGCTTCCCACCAGCGCAGGTGCGTGCGCACCAGCGCCTGGACCACCACGGGGTCACGGATGAGCAACAGACCATCGCAGTGCAGCCGCAGATCCAGCGGCAGAGCGGCGGCGCTCCACTGGTCCGCCGTTGCCGCTTTGAGATCCATCCGCAACGCGTTCGCATGCTCCAGCGCGCCTTCTCGAACGTCACATCCACAGTGCTGACAATCCAGGGGGCTGAGGATGCATCTCCGCGCAAGGACGTATCAAGAGAGTGCCGCGCTGCGAGTGGTCGCGCAGGCATACGCACGGACAACCAGAGGAGCGCTCGTCACGCTGCTTTCCGGGGCCATGGTGCTGACCGGCTGCGGGGCGGGTGGGCAGGTCGACGGCTCCTCGCGAGGCGACGGAGCGCATCGGGCCGAGCGGGGACAGCCGGCTCCGATGCCAGCCGACGGAGGAGGGCCCGCGGCCGGGAGCGACACTGAAAGGGGACGAGAAGGCGAGCAGCAGGGCGACGAGGCAGGGGAGTTCGCGCCTCCGGCGGCCTACCTGTCCACCTTCGCACTCGATGTGGACACGGCTTCGTACGGGTACGCGAAACGCACACTCGCCGAAGAGCGACTGCCCGCCCCCGCCGCGGTGCGCCCCGAGGAGTTCGTCAACAGCTTCCGTCAGGACTATCCGCGGCCCCGGGGGAACGGCTTCACCGTGGCCGTGGATGGCGCCCGGGTGGCGAACGAGGAAGGGAGGGGAAGGTACGTCGGGCAGGATTGGTCGCTGTTGCGCGTCGGGCTGGCCACCCGCACCGCCGACCGCACAGCCGAACGGCCTCCGGCGGCCCTGACGTTCGTCGTCGATGTGTCGGGGTCGATGGCGGAACCCGGACGGCTCGACCTGGTCCGGGAATCCCTCGGCATCCTCACCGATCAACTGCGTGATGACGACTCGATCGCGCTGGTGACATTCAGCGGCGAGGCGGAGACCCGGCTCCCGATGACCGGCCTCGGTGGTCGGCGGGACCGTATCCGCCAGATCGTCAATGGTCTTGAACCGGGCGACTCGACCAATGTCGGGGCAGGTGTCGGCACCGGATACGACGTCGCTGCGGAGGGGTACAGGAAGGGAGCCACCAACCGGGTCGTGCTGCTCTCGGACGCGCTTGCCAATACCGGTGACACCGACGCGGACGCGATCCTCGAGCGGATAGACACCTCGCGTCGGGAGTACGGGATCACGCTGTTCGGCGTCGGGGTCGGCAGTGACTACGGCGACCAGTTGATGGAGCGCCTCACCAACCGGGGCGACGGGCACACCACCTACGTGTCCACGTCCGCGCAGGCCAGGAAGGTGTTCGTGGACCAGCTCCCCGCCCATGTGGAGCTACGCGCCCGGGACGCCAAGGCGCAGGTCGCGTTCGACCCGCAGACGGTGAAGGAGTTCCGGTTGATCGGATACGAGAACAGGGAGGTGGCGGACGAGGACTTCCGTGACGACCGGGTGGACGGGGGCGAGGTGGGGCCGGGACACACGGTGACCGCGCTCTACGCGGTACGGCTGCGTGAAGGCGCGAGCGGGCACGTCGCCACCGCCACCGTGCGCTGGCTCGATCCCCGCACCAGGGCGCCCCACGAGGCGACCGGGGCGGTGGAGGCGGCGGCGCTCGACCGGGGCCTCTGGTCCACGGAGACGGCGCCGCGGCTGCGGGTCAGTGCCGCCGCCGCGTACTTCGCCCAAGCACTGCGAGGTGTGGAGACTCCCGGCGCTCCCCGGTTGGGCGAACTTGCCCAGAGGGCCGAAGGCTTGGCCGAGGTGACGGAGGATGCGTCGGTGCAGCAGTTGGCGAAGTCAATAGGACAGGCAGCCACGTTGATGGCGCAGCGGTGACCGGTGCCTGATCTTCCAGACCGGGATCATGCCCGCACTGGCAAGGCTTCCGGACGAGCAGTTCGTCGCGACCATGAGGCGCATCAACGAGGAGGTGCCACGTGCTGTGTTCCTGACGGTCTTTTTGGCCGTCATCGTGTTTCCGGTGGCGACCCTGGCCGTGCCGACGGAAGAGCGATCAGCCGGTCGGATGTGGCTGCTCGTGGCCGGATCGGTGTGCGCCATCCTCAATCACCTGATCACGATCGTCGGCAACATCCCCCTCAACGACGCGCTGGCGTCTTCCGGGAGCGCACCGGCTTCCGAGGCGCGAGCGGCCTTCGAAGCCAGATGGCGACGCTTCCACGCTGCTCGTACCGGGCTCATTCTGGCCTCGTTCGTGCTCCTGGTGTGGGCCTCGCTCATGTGATCGCGGTACGGGCCCGACCGGACCCCCCAATCCGGTCCAGCACAACTCAGTCCGGCACAGCTCAGCCCAGCCCGACCGGACCCGTCGCGCCGAGCCGTGCGGACGGATCGCCCGGACCGCGGTCCGGACCGCTCAGGCCACGTCGGGGAGTTGCTCTCCGCAGCGACCGCAATAGCGCGCGTCCGACTCCGGCGCGAGGCGTCCGCATTCGGGGCAGACGCGGTCCAGCAGGCAGGCGTGTTCACCACCCTCCGACGTATCCGCGGGCGAAGCCTGAATGGCCAACCCCGGGCGCCGCCGATGGACGCTGAGCTGGACCAGGCCCTCGGGCCCGGCATACAGAGCCCGCCGGCTTCCGCGTGGGAGCCACACCACCGAGCCCTCGGCGATGTCCTGGCGCGTGCCGCCGATGAGCAGCCGCCCGCTGCCCGAGGTGATGTACAGCAGTACGTCAAGGGCCGGCTCTACGTGTTCGGCTACATGGGCGCCCGGTGGCAGGCGTACGACATTGGCGTCGAGTTGGCGCCCGTCCGCCGCGAGCCGCCACAGGGCCCCGCCCTGGTCTTGCGATGCGTCACGGCTCAGCTGGGCCAGCCGTGCGAGCACACCCGGCTGGGAAAGGGATGCCATGTGGTTCCTCCAGCGTTCAATCCCCACGCGGTCCGTGCCGGACCCCCGAAGCCAGGCAGGGATGCTACCTCTGTCAGCCGGTTCCGGGGCGGCCAACCGGATGGAAGACGTGGACAGGAGCCGTCGCCGATATCGCGCGCCAGTACGGAGAGTGAGGAGAGGGTGACTCTAGGATGCGCGCATGGCGCGCGGCTGTGTTTACCGGAACTACCCCCCGCCGAGGTACGGGCGGTCGCATCGACGTCGCACCGCGGTCGCCGCGGTGGCGGCGTCCGCGGCCCTGGCAGGGGCCGGCTTCTGGGCCTACACCACCCTGGTGGTGCATCCGGAGGATTCCCGTGTACAGGCTGCCACCGAGCGTTTGCAGGGTTTCCTGGACGCCTGGGAGGCGGGGGCGGCCCGACGGGCGGGCGCGTACACCGCGACTCCCGCCTATGCCGAGTCGCTCATCACCTCCGTGATGACGAACCTGAAGCCGTCGAAGGCCGAGCTCAGGGCACTGAAGGGCACGAGGCAAGGAAGCCGGGAGGTCCGGATCCCGTTCGCCGTCGCCATGACGATCCCCGGTGCGGGTGACTACACCTGGGAGTCGAAGGCCAGACTCCTGCTGAAGCGGGGCGGGCACAGTGGGCGGGACGGGCAGGGAACGTGGGAGGTGGAGTTCACCACCCCGCTGATTCATCCCGAGCTCGCTCCCGGGCAGACCCTGGCTCTTCGGGCGCGGCGACGCGCTGCCGTGCTCGACACCCACGGTGACACCCTGCGAGCACCCTCGCTCGTGGGGCTGGTCGATCCGAAGAGCGGCAAAGGGATCTCCGGCCTCGAAGCCCGCTACGACCGGCAGCTCACCGGTGGAGCCCCCGGGATGAGTTCCGTCGTGATCGTGGACCGCGCCTCCGGGCGCGCCGTGAAGGGGATCCGCGACGACAGCGGGGCCAAGGGCGGAGTGCCCGTACGGACCACCATCGACGCGAGGATCCAGGAAGCCGCCGCCGGCGCTCTGGACGGCCTGGAGAAGAACGCGGCCATCGTGGCTCTCGATCCGGCGACCGGTCGTATCCTCGCCGCCGCCAACAGGCCCGGTGGTATGAACCGAGCACTGGAAGGGCGCTATCCACCCGGCTCCACCTTCAAGGTCATCACCGCCGCCGCTCTGCTGAAGGCGGGCATGCGGCCGGCCGATCGCGCCGACTGCCCCGTGTTCGCCCATGTCAACGGGCAGCGGTTCGAGAACCACGGCCGGTTCGGTCTGCCGGGAGGTGCCACGCTCACGGACGCGTTCGCCCGGTCCTGCAACACCTTCTTCATCAACGCCCGTACCAAGCTCAAGGACGCGTCGCTGCACGACACGGCGCGGGCCTTCGGTATCGGCGGCGCATGGGACGTCGGGGTCGCCACATACGACGGAAGTGTCCCAGCCGCCGATGGCGACAACGACAAGGCCGCGGCGACCGTCGGACAGGCCCGGGTCCAGGTCTCGCCCCTCGTGATGGCGTCGGTCGCGGCGACCGTCAAGGACGGCACGTTCCGGCAGCCGTTCCTCGTGCCCGCCGCGGTGAAGAACAAGCACCATGCGTCGGAGCGCCTCGTCCCCGCCGTCCTGTCCGCGCTGCGCGGCATGATGCGCGCCACGGTCGCCGAGGGCACCGCCCAGGTGCTGCAGGACGTCCCGGGAGAGGCGCATGCGAAGACCGGCACGGCCGAGTACGGGGACCAGCGGCCTCCGCGTACCCATGCCTGGATGATCGGCTACCAGGGACAGCGGAACCTGGCCTGGGCGGTGTTCGTGGAGGACGGCGGCTCGGGCGGTGCCGACGCGGGACCCGTCGCCGCCCGGTTCCTGAAGGCGGTGGGCTGAGGGAGCCCCGGGCCGACCGACCCGTCGTACCGGCCGGGGCTCCGAGCCGGTCTCCACTGGTGCTGCAGGCGCCTTCGGCAGCCTGGGCGCAGTCGCGCGGCCATGAGGGCAGCGTCTCGAAGGGAGTTGCCATGCCTCAGCCGGTCGGGACACTCCGGCACCAGGTCACCGGAGATGTCTACGCCGAGGTCCAGACCTTCTACGCCCACCAGATGCGCCGGGTCGACGCCCTCGACATCGAGGGGTTCGCGGACACCTTCACCGACGACGGAGAGGTCGTCCACGCGGGCGGCCACCGTCAGCAGGGCCGCGAGGAGATGATCGCCGGGATGAAGGCGAACCTCCCGCGCTACCAGGGCATCGCCGTCCGCCACTGGTTCGGCCACATCCTGATCGAGGTCGACCAGGCGGACGCCGACCTCCTGCGCGTTTCGTACTACACCCTCGTCACCCAGACCGACCGCGAGGGCAACGTCAGCTTCCAGCCCACGTTCACCGTCGACGATGTCCTCGTCCGGGTGGATGGCAGGCTTCTGACCCGCTCGCGGGTGATCCACCGCGACGAACCCGGCGCTTCCTGAGCCCGAAAGCGCCGATGCGCCGAAACGGGCGGGTGCCCCGTACCGAAGTACGGGGCACCCGCCCGTTTCGCAGTGGCACCCGCCGCCGGCTCAATCGATGCCACGGCAGATGTGCGACTCGCTGCCGTCGTCATCGGGATCACCGGCCAGCAGCAGGGGCACCCAGGCGGGTGCGGTACGGGGCGCTGGGGCCTGAGTCGGTGCCACTGTCGGAGCCAGTGCCATCAGCGGCGGCAGGGTGTGCCCCACCGTCAGCTCCAGCGGCGGCAGCGCTTCCCTTACGGTCCGTTCCAGCAGGATCGTCATCGACGACTCCTCTCAGCGTGTCGTTCAGGCATGGCAGGCGGGCAGCCCGCCGTGGTAGGCGACCATCTCCTTGAAGGACGCCAGTACATCGATGCGGGCCCCGGGCGCGAGACCCTGGAGCTCCGCGAACGCGCGGTGCAGATTTCCCACCAGCCGCTCCGAGTCCACGAGCCCGGCGAACGCGCTCGTATCCGCCTCCTCGGCAGCGCGAAGCGGCCCGATGCCCCGGCTCAGCCCGTCTTCCGCCAGCCGCTGCACCCAACGCAGATATGCCTCCGTCTCATCGATCAACTCACCGCCGCCGACCGGCCCATGACCCGGCACCACCGTCGCGGCCCCGAGCTCGCGCAACCGGGCCAGAGCCCTCAGCGAGCCCGAGATCGAGCCCATCAGCACGTACGGAGTGACGCCCGACCACACCACGTCGCCTGTGAACAGCACCGAACGCTCCGGTACCCACACCACCACGTCGTCGTGGGTGTGCGCGGGTCCGACCGACAGCAGCTCGACACGCACATCCCCCGCGTGCACGGTGAGCGAGTCGCGGAACGTGAGCGACGGCAGGACCAGCGGCGTCTCGCCCCACTCCACGTCCGGCCACAGGCTTCGCAGCCCGAGCCCGGCCTCGGCACTGTCGGCACGGCAGCCCTCGCTCGCCACGATCACCGAGCGCGGAGTGAACTGCCCGTTGCCGAAGGTGTGGTCACCGTGGAAATGCGTGTTGACGACGAAGTCGACCCCGCCAGGAGCCAGCCGTTCGGTCTCCTCCCGCAGCCGCCGGGCACGGGCCTCGGTGGCCGCGGTGTCGACCAGCACACCGCGCTCCGAACCCACGATGAGCCCGGCGTTGTTGAGACACCAGCCTCCGTCCGGCTGGACGAAGGCGTACACCCCGTCCGCCACGGGCCGCAGCGAGGGCGGCGCCGTGGCGGACACGTCGGAGCCCGCTCTCATGCCGCCGCCTCCGTCGCGGCTGCGCCGGCGGGCAGGCGGGTGAAGCGGCCCTGGTGGAAGACGAGCGGATCGGAGCCGGTCTCGGTGGTGGCCAGGGCCACCACCCGCCCGATCAGCAGCGTATGGTCCCCGGCTTCGTGCTGGGCGTCGAGTACGCACTCGAACGAGGCCTCGGCCAGCGGCAGTACCGCGTTACCGGTGATCCCTTCGACCGCGCCGAGCCGGCGCATCGCCGCCAGGCCGGCCGGGCGGTCGGGCCGGCAGAACTCCTGGGCCAGGTCCTGCTGATGGCACCCCAGCACATTGACGGCGAAGCTGCCGGCATCGGCGACCCGGGGGCGCATCCGGCCATCCGCTTTGATGGAGACCAGGATCAGCAAGGGGTCGAGCGACACGGACGTGAGGCTGTTCAGGGTGATCACACTCGTGCCGTCGCCGCTGCCCTGCGTGAGCAGGGTGACCCCGGTGGGGAAGCGGCCCATGGCCGCCCGGAAGGCGGCCATCTCGGGCGCGGCCAGTACGGCTGTCGCGGACGCGACGGACGCGACGGACGCGACGGACGCGGCGGAAGCCGCGGCTCCGGCCGGTACCGCGGACTCGGCCGGTTGGGAGAACGGGGAAACCTTCGCCATGGTGGTGACTTCCGTCTCGGTTCGCATCAGTAGTTGCCCAGCCCGCCGCAGACGTTCAGCGCCTGCGCCGTGATCGACGCCGCCGAGTCGGAGACCAGATAGCCGACAAGACCCGCCACTTCCTCGGGCGTGGAGTAGCGGCCCAATGGGATCTTCGCGTTGAACTTCTCGAGGATGTCCTCCTCGCTCACGCCGTAGTGCCCGGCGTAGCCCTGGCGGACCCGCTGCGCCATCGGTGTCTCCACATAGCCAGGACACACGGCGTTGACCGTGATTCCGCTCTTGGCCAGCTCCTTGCCGACCGCCTTGGTGAAGCCGATGACACCGTGCTTGGAGGCGGAGTACGGCGCGGCCAGTTCGACGCCCTGCTTGCCTCCGGTGGAGGCGATGCTGACGATGCGGCCCCAGCCCCCGTCCCGCATCAGCCCGGTGCTCAGCACCTCACGGGTGACACGGAAGGTGCCGTTGAGGTTGGTCTCGATCACGTCGTCCCAGAGGGAGTCCTCGATCTCGGCGGTCACTCCGCCACCGCCGCGCCCCGCGTTGTTGACGAGGACGTCGATCCGGCCGTAGGCGTCGACGGCCGTGCGCACCGCGGCGCGGATCGACTCCGGCGAGGTGACGTCGCAGACCGCTCCGGAGACCTCGTGGCCCTCCGCGCGCAACCGCTTCACCAGCGCGCGTACGTCCTCGTCACCCCGGGCCACGCCGAACACGGCCATGCCCTGCCCGGCCAGCAACTCGGTCACCGCGAGTCCGATCCCGCTGGTCGCGCCGGTGACGAAGGCGACTCGTCGTGCCGTATCTGTCATCGTGCTCTCCCGTCGCTCGTCCAAGTGGACCGACCGTGGCGCCCGGTCCTTGCGTGGTTCTCGAATCCGCCTCGAGGCCAGGCCGTTCGAGCCCCGGTCGACGTGGGGTTGAGCGGTGGAGGCGATGGTGACCGCACCGATCGATGTGACGCGAGCGAGGAGGGGTCCGTGTCGGAGCAGACGATTCCGGACGTACGGAAGTCGGTGACGGTGCCGGCATCGCCCGACGAGAGCTTCAAGGTCTTCACCGAGCGCCCCAAGGACTGGTGGCCGCCGTCCCATGTCCTGCTCAAGAAGGAGCGGGTGGGCCTCGCCTTCGAGGGCGGAGCGGATGGGCGCTACTACGAGTGGGATGTGGAGGGCAACGAGATCACCTGGGGCCGCATCCTGGAATGGGAGCCGGGACGCCGACTGGCGATGACCTGGCGGCTCGACGGCAACTGGCAGTCGATCCCGGACGACGAACGGGCCAGTGAGATCGAGGTGACCTTCACCCCGGCGCAGGGCGGCGGCACCACCGTGGAGCTGGCGCACATCAAGCTGCACAAGCACGGAGAGGGTGCCGACCGGATCTTCCAGGCGCTGGACGGGCCGAGCCCGGGGGAGACCCTGGAGCGGTTTGCCAAGCTCTTCTGAGGCGCGGTCCGTTCCGTGGAGCGGCCTCGGGCCCCGGTCATCGTCGACCGGGGCCCGAGGCATGTTCCGAGTGGGCACGGTCCGCGAGGTCTCCTAGCCGCGTTGCACCCGGCTTCGAGGCGCTCCCGGCAGGGTGTGCGACCGGACCGCGCATAGCGAAGCGTTCACCACAGGAGGTCATGAGGATGGCTGCCGTCATACAAGGGGACACCGGCCTGGCCCAGGCCGCCGACAAGCTGCGCGCGCTCGCGGCCGAGCATGCCGCAGACGCGGACACCACCCGTCGGCTCGCTCCCGAAGTCACCGAGGCGATCCGTGAGTCCGGCTTCGCCCGGCACTTCGTGGCTTCCCGCTGGGGTGGTACGGAGGGCGGCTTCGGTGAGCTGACGCGCGCCGTCGTGGCCGTCGGCGAGGCCTGTGCGGCGACCGCCTGGTGCGCCTCGCTCGCCGCGTACTCGGCACGGTTCGCCTCCCATCTCCCGGAAGAGGGCCACCGCGCCGTCTGGGGTGAGAGCCCCGACACTGTGATCGCCACCGCTCTGATGCCCGCAGGGCGGGCCAAGGCGGTGGACGGGGGCGGCTGGCGGCTCAGCGGCCGGTGGAGCTACGTCAGCGGGATCGACTTCGCCGACTGGGCCCTGGTCTGCGCCGCCGCCGTCACGGGCGCCGAAGGGCCCCCGCAGCTGCGCTTCTTCGCGCTGCCCCGCGGGACCTGGACGGTGCAGGAGACCTGGGACAGCGTGGGTATGCGGGCAACCGCCAGCCACACCGTGGTGCTGGAGGACGTGCTCGTACCGGCGCATCTGTCCTTCGACCGTGCCGACATGCTGACCGGGCACAACGAGACCTCCGCCGCGCCCTGCCACCATGTGCCGTTCCAGGCGGTCGGCGGGCTGACCTTCATCGCCCCTGTGGTGGGGGCGGCAACGGGTGCCCTGACCGCTTGCGCCGGCAGCATGACCGGTCGGCGCCGCAACCACGCGGGCGAGATGATCATGGTGCGTGCGTCGGGCCGGATCGACGCCGCCCGTCACCTCGTCGACCAGAACGCCGAGGTCATCGACAAGCAGCTCTTCACACCTGAGCTGATGGCCAGGAACGAGCGCAACGCGACCTTCGCCGCCGAGCTCCTCCAGGAGGCGGCGGGGCTGCTGGTACGTGGCGCGGGCACCGGCGGTCTCGGCGAGGCGCATCCCCTGCAGCGGTTCTGGCGTGACATCACCTCTGCCACCAGCCATGTCGCACTCCAGTACGACACGGCGGCGCGCAAGAACTACTCGGCCGTGCTGCTGGGCCCCGAGGAGCAGTAGCCGTCCGACCGGACCCAGCCGATTCCCCCACCGCCCCAGCACAGAGCCGAGCACGCCCGCGCGCCGCTGAGCAGCGCCTGCGGATCGCCCGCGCCGTGCCCTGCCCGTCCGCCCACCACCCGACGACAGCCCGCACCTCGCGGAGGTATCCCGATGTCCGCCTGCCCCGTGTCCGACGTGTCCGACGTCTATCCTTTCCCCGGTTCGAGCTACCGGGGGCCCGCCCCGCAGTACGCCACCCTGCGCGCCGACCAGCCTGTGGTACGCGTCCCCACCGCAGGCGGCGTCGACGCCTGGCTGATCACCCGGTACGAGGACGTGCGGGCGCTGTCGGCCGACCCCCGCCTCAGCCGGGCGCTGGCCTGCGGGGAGGGCGCCCCGCGTATCGGCGGAACCATGCACACCACACCGGAGATGATCATCTCCCTGGACTCGCCGGAGCACTCCCGGCTGCGCAAGCTGGTGGCCGGCGCCTTCACTCTGCGCCGCGTCGAGCGGATGCGGGCCGGAGTCCAGAAGGTCTCCGACGAACTCCTGGACGACATGATGGTCAAGCAGGGCCCGGTCGACCTGGTGCAGCAGCTCTGCCTGCCGCTGCCGCTCACGGTCATCGGCGAACTGCTCGGCGTGCCGGCCAAGGACCTGCGGGACTTCGAGAAGTGGGCACGTGCCTTCGCCACCGTCGACGACCGTGCGGGTGGTGAGGAATCCCTGGCCGGACTCGCCAAGCTGAGCGAGTACATCGTCGGGCTGATCGCCGACAAGCGCGCCAATCCCACCGACGACATGCTCTCCGAGCTGATCGCGGCCCGTGACAACGACGACCGGCTCAGCGAGCAGGAGCTGGTGACGTTCGGTTTCACCCTGATCGGCGCCGGTTTCGACACCACCGCCAACCAACTCGCCAACTCGGTGCTCGCACTGGTCGCCGACCACCCCGAGCAGTGGCAGTGGCTCGCCGAGGACCGCAGCCGTATCCCGGTCGCCGTCGAGGAACTGCTACGGCACGTCAATCTGTTCGCGACCGACACCTCCGGCTTCCCGCGGGTCGCCGCCGAGGACATCGAGGTCGGCGGGGTGACCATCCGCAAGGGCGACGCCGTGCTGCTGTGCCTGGCGTCGGCCAACCGCGACGGCGATGTCTTCGCCGACGCCGACCGGCTCGACCTGGCCCGCGAGCACAACCCGCACATCTCCTTCGGCCACGGGGTGCACTACTGCCTGGGCAAGCACCTGGGCCGGATGGAGATGGAGATCGCCATCGACGGCCTGGTACGACGCTTCCCCGGCCTCCGGCTCGCCGTGCCGCGGGAGGAACTGCCCTGGCACACCGGCGAGATCAACCACACCCTGACCAGCCTGCCGGTGGTCTGGGACGCCCCCTGAGAGCCTCGCCGAGGCCCGAACCCAACCACCCGGTACGGAGGACAGTGATCATGACATCGGGAGCAGTGCCGGTCCCGGACAAGGCCCGTGAGATACGCCTGGCCAAGCACCTGGAGGGCGATCTCACCCTCGACCACTTCGAGCTCGCCGAGGTCGAGATCCCTGAGCCCGCCCCGGGCGAGGTCGTCGTGCGGATGGACCATCTCGGTGTGGCCGCCGCTTACCAGGACCTCATGCGCGCGGACTGCCAGCTGCCGCTGCCTCCGTACCAGGTGGGCGGGCGCATCGGCGGTGGGGAGACCGGCACCGTCGTGAAGTCCAACAGCCCCGACCTGGCCGTCGGCGATCCGGTGCAGTCCATGACCGGCTGGTGCGAGTACGCGGTCGGTCCCGCACACACCTTCTTCAAACTGCCTCAAGGCATGTTCCCCGACACCTCCTACTTCCTGTGCCAGGGCCCCACGGCGTATTACGGCATGGCCGACATCGCCCGGGTCGGCGAGGGCGACGTGGTGTTCGTCTCCGGCGCGGCCGGTGGCGTGGGCTCGCTCGCCGGGCAGATCGCCAAGCACCGGGGCGCGGCGCGGGTGATCGGCAGCGCGGGCAGTGCGGAGAAGGTGGCGTACCTGGTGGAGGAGCTCGGATACGACGCCGCCTTCGACTACCACGACGGGCCGGTGGTCGAGCGGTTGAGGGAGCTCGCCCCCGACGGCATCAACGTGTTCTTCGACAACGTCGGCGGCGAGCAGTTCGAAGCCGCGATCCAGGTCGCGGCCCCGTACGCCAGGTTCGCGCTGTGCGGCGCGCTGTCCGTGCAGAACGGGGCCGGCGAGGACGGCCGGCCGCGGCTCGACCTGATGACGGCGATCACCCGGCACCTGGAACTGCGGCCCTTCGCCTGCTACCACACCCCGGAGCAGATCGGCGCCTGGCTGCAGCACTTCGCGACCTGGCTGGGGGCGGGCACGTTCGTGTTCCCGCAGACGGTGGTCGAGGGTGGCATCGAGGCAGCTCCGGAGGCGCTGATGGCGTGCCTGAAGGGCGCCTACCGAGGCAATGTGTCGCTCTCGCTGAACTCCTGAGGCCGAACGCCGGAATCACCTGTCCTGGGCGCTTGGGCGACGAGCCCGGCGGACACCACAGCGGTGTCCGCCGGGCTCGTCGCAGCGCCAGTGCACGCGAGCCTGCAAGATCCGAACGAGGAGCCCTTGGGTTCGGACAGCCCTTGGTCTCGGCGGAACGTCCGCATCAGCGTGCGGGTCAGCCGCGCGGGCCGGGGCAGTTCGTCTCCGGTGTGGGCGGTGGGCCGGCTGTGGGACTGCACCTGTGCGCTCGCCGTCGGGACGGGCCTTCCGACGGGCGGCGTCCTCAGTCCCTGACCAGGCAGAACGGATGGCCGGCGGGGTCGGCGAAGATCCGCCAACTCCGCTTCCCGTCACCCGCGTCGAGGAGCACGGCGCCCTTGCCGAGCGCCTCCTCCTGGGCCCTGTCCAGGTCTTCCACCGCCAGGTCGAGATGGAACTGCTGGGGGTGAGCCGGGTCGGGCCAACGCGGCGGCCGGTGGTCCGCCACCCGCTGGAAGGCCAGCACGATCCCGCTTTCGGTGTGCAGGGTCGCCCAGTCGTCGTCGAGCAACCACCGGGGATCGGGCTGGTTCACCGTGCCGCCGATCAGCGACTGGTAGAACCGGGACAACTCGTCGACGTCGGCGCAGTCCAACACCACGCACTGGAGCCTGGCGATCATGAGGGCAGCGTCTCACGAGGTCCGTCGCGCCGAGATCCCGACCCGGGCCTGGCGGTCCGCCCGCCCCTCGCGGTCGTACACCACCGCGGTTCCCGTGCTGCTGAAGGCGTCCCCGTCCAGTGTGGCCCGCTGCACGATGTCCACCCAGCCGGTGCACGCGCCCGTGCCGTCGAAGACGGGCTCGGCGATCCGGAACGCGAAGCGGCCGACCGAGGCACCACCCGTCGCCCGCCAGCTTCCGGCGCCGCCCGACGCCAGGAACACCCTGCCGTCCGTGGTGAAGTGCAGGACACCCGGATATGTGCCGCCGGGCCGGGACACCTGGACCGTCCAGGCCCCGGCCGGTGTCAGCGTGCTCGAGTCCACCGGGAGCGTGGTCCTCACACGGCCGTCCGCGCCGCAGCCGCACTCGCCTGGGCATGGTTCTGCCAGGTCTTGAGGTCGAAGCCGGGCCTGGCCGCTTCCTCCGGGGACGGGCCGGGGGCGTCCGAGGCCAGCAGGCGGCGCGTGATCATATGGTCCGCAGGGCGGTTCACCGACTCGGTGCCCACCAGCCGCTCCCCTCGGAAGCAGAGCACGGAGAACCGCCGCCCGGCCGGATCGCCCACCGTCACCGTGTGGTCATGGCCTCCGGTGATGCCCGCGATCTGCACCCGCAGGTCGTACTGCTCCGTCCAGAACCACGGCACGGCGGTGTACGGGGCGGGCTCGCCGCACAGGGCCGCCGCCACGCAGCGGGCCTGGTCGGAGGCGTTCTGCACGGACTCAAGACGCAACGTCCCCGCTGTGTGCGGGGCATGGGGGGTGGGGAATCGGGCGCAGTCGCCGATGGCGTACACGGCCGGGTCGCTGGTGCACAGCGAAGCGTCCACGATCACTCCGTCGCCCACGTCGAGCCCGGCGTCCGCCGCCAGGTCCACCGACGGCAGCACACCGATGCCGACCACGACCACGTCGGCGGGTATGCGCCGGCCGTTGTTCAACTCGACCACGCGGACATGGCCATCGCGGTCGCCGTCCAGACCGATCACCTCGGTGCCGAGCAGGATGCGGACGTCCCGTGCCGTGTGTTCGGCGGTGAGGAACTCCGAGACCTGACTCGTCACCGTACGGCCCATGGCCCGGGTGCCCGCCTCGACCACCGTCGTCCGCACGCCCAGGCCGGTGGCCGTGGCCGCCAGTTCCATGCCGATGAATCCGGCGCCGATGACCACCAGGTTCGCTGCAGCGGACAGTTCACGGCGCAGCACGTCCGCGTCCGCGAGGCTGCGCAGCGACAGCACGCCGGCGAGTCCCGTGCCGGGCACGGGCAGCAGACGGGGGCGGGCGCCGGTGGCCAGCACCAGGCTGTCGTAGCGCAGGGTGCGCCCGGTGGCGAGCACCACCTGGGAGGCGTCCCGGTCGAGGGACGCCACCCGGACACCGCCGACCCGCTCGATGCGCTGGGCGGGGTAGAAGTCCTCGGGCCGCAGTTCGAGCTCGCCGAGACCGGCCTTGCCCGAGAGATACGCCTTGGACAAGGGGGGACGCTGGTACGGGACGGGTGTCTCGTCGCCGATCAGCACCACATCCCCGTCGAAACCCCGCGCGCGCAGCGCGGCGGCCGTGTCCGAGCCCGCCTGCCCGGCGCCCACGACGACCACCTGACGCCCGGCCATCAGCTCTGCCTCTCCGGCAGGTGCACCACAAGCCCGTCGATGGCGTCCGAGACGGGCAGCTGGCAGCTGAGCCTGCTGGTCTCCCGGCGCGGGCTGGCCGTGCCGTACAGCACGTCGTCCTCGACGTCGTCCATCGGCGGCAGCGGCAGGGTGTTGGCCTCGTCGATGTACACATGGCAGGTGCCGCACTGTGCGGAACCCCCGCACTGCGCCTCGATGCCGTTCACGTTGTTCAGCTTCGCGCCCCGCATGACGGTGTTGGGCTCGGGGACGTCGAGCACGGTCTCGCTGCCGTCCGGATGTGTGTACCTGATCTTGGCCATGGCGCCTCCTCGTGGGATCCGTCCGTGTGTACGCCCGGTGCGCCCGGTACGCCCATGCGGCACGCGACTGTGGCAACGGCGACTGGGGGACGCCTCGGGGGCTCCTCGAAGACATCAGGACCGAGTCGACCGCGGCCCGAGCCGGTGTCGATCCACCGGGCCCAGCGTTCTGCTATGACCACCGCTGAGAGTCTGCGAACCTCCGATGCCGCACCCGCCGAGGCAGGCGGCGGTCGCCGCCTCCGCCTGATCCTGCTCGCCTGCTGCCTGGGCCAGTTCATGAACGTGCTCGACGCCTCGGTCGTGAACGTGGCCCTGCCATCGATCGGCGTCGAGCTGGGCTTCGCCCCCACCCGGCTCAACTGGGTGAACAATGCCTACACCATCGCCGTCTGCGGCTTCCTGCTGCTCGGCGGGCGGCTCGCCGACCTCTTCGGGCAGCGCCGGGTGTTCCTCGCCGGTGTCGCGCTCTTCACGCTCGCCAGCAGCGTGGGTGGGATGGCCGACGACCCGGCGACCCTGGTGCTCGCCCGCGCGTTCCAGGGTCTCGGCGCCGCCGTCATGGCTCCGGCGACCCTGACCGTGCTCGGCACCACCTTCACCGCGCCCGGCGCACGGGCCAGGGCGTTCGGCATGTGGAGCGTGGTGTCGGGTGCCGCGGGCGCGGTCGGTGTGCTGGCGGGCGGGCTGATCACCGAATGGTTCTCCTGGCGCTGGATCCTGCTGGTGAACGTGCCCATCGGGTTGTTGCTGTTCGCCCTGGTGCGCTGGGTGGTGCCCGAGACCTCCGGCAGCGGCGCCGGACGGCGCGCTCTCGACGTGCCCGGCGCGGTCACCGTCACCGCCGGGCTGATGGCCCTCGCGTACGGCATCGCCGAGTCGCACACCTACGGCTGGGGCTCGTTCCACGTGATCGGCGCACTCGGTGCGGGAGCCGTGTTGCTGGTGCTGTTCGTGCTGATCCAGGCCAAGTTCGCCGCCTCCCCGCTGGTACCGCTCGCCGTGTTCCGCAACCGCTCGGTGAGCAGCGCCAACCTGGTGGCGTTCTTCAGCATCGCCGCGCTGTTCAGCACCTTCTACTTCTTCACCCTGACCCTCCAGCAGGTGCTCGGCTACAGCCCCCTGCGCACCGGGCTCAGCTATCTGCCCCTGTCGCTGGGGATCGCGCTCGGCGGCTGGGGGGTATCCCGACTCGTGCCCCGCACCGGCCCGCGGCCCGTGCTGATCACCGGGCTCGCCCTCTCGGCGGCCGGACTGCTGTGGCTGTCACGGATCGGCGAGCACTCGGCGTACACCACGGGTGTGCTCGGTCCGGCCCTGCTGCTCGGCTTCGGCATGGGCGGGGTGCTGAACGCCACCACCAACGCCGCCACCGCGGGGTTGCCGCCCCGCCAGGCCGGACTCGCTTCAGGGCTGCTCAACACCACCCGCCAACTGGGCAGCGCCATCGGCCTGGTGACGCTGGCCGCCGTGTCCGCCGCCCGCGCCGAGACGGCGCTCGACGGGGGACGGACGCTTCCACAGGCTCTGGTGTCCGGATACGGCCTCGCGCTCGCCGGCGCCGCCGTGTTCTGCCTCGCCGGGTTGCTCGCCGCGCTCGCCGTACCCTCCGCCTCGCAGAGGGCCAGGGACTGATCCGGGATCCAGGACCTCTCAAGGCGCTGACGAGAGGCTGCTCGCCTGACCTGAAATGGGAGGTTCTGCGGTGGCAACCATGCGGTCCGCGACAACACCGCCCGACGTGCTGAGCGAGTTCCGCGCCCAGCAGCCGCGGTGGACCACGAGCACATCCGACGACGAGAGCGGCGCCGGGGCCCCGGTCGAGCACACGACCATCGAGGTGCCGGCCGACTACGCCAGGCCGGACGGGGAGCGCCTCACCATCGCCCTCACCCGCCGCCGGGCGACCGACCCCGGGCGCAGGCGCGGCATCCTGCTGTCCGTCAACGGCGGTCCCGGTGGCGACTGGGGCCGTGGCCGGGCGCTTCCTGCCGCCTACGCGGACACCCCGGTGCACGAGGTCTACGACCTCATCGGCTTCGACCCGCGCGGCACCGGGGCGTCCACCCCGCTGCACGCCGAAGTGACGGTCCCCAAGGCGCCGTTCGACTCGCGTCCGCCGGACTCCGCGTTCGAGGCGCTCGCCGAGGACATGCGGCAGCGCGAGCTGGGCTGTGAACGCGGTGGCGGCACGCTGCGTCCCCACATCAGCACCCGTAACACCGCACGCGACATGGACGTCATCCGCTCCGTACTCGGCGAGGAGCGGCTCAGCTTCGTCGGATACGCGTACGGGGCTTATGTCGGCGCGGTGTTCGGCAGCATGTTCCCCGAGCGACTCGACCGCAGTGTGCTCGACTCCTGCGTCAACCCGGACTGGACCTGGCGCGAGCAGTTCCTGTGGCAGGGCGACGCCGTCCAGCGCAATGTTGACCAGTGGGCCCACTGGACCGCCGACCGGCACGGCCATTTCGGGCTCGGACGGGACGCCCGCCAAGTGCTCGCCCGGGTGGAGGAGGTCGTCGCACAGCTCGAAAGGCTGGACGGCGGAACCCAGTTGCGCACGCTGTTCGACGGGGCCGTCGGCACCCGCGCCACCGACCGGTCCCAGTGGGCCGACCTCGGCACCCTCGTCGCCCGGCTGTCGGACGCCGGCACGGCAGGCGACAAGGATGCCGCCCGCGGGCTGCTGGCCGAGCAGGGCACCTGGCGGCCCCAGGACAACGAGGGCGAGCTGCGCACCGGCGTTCTGGAGGCCATCACCCTGGAACACGCCTGGCCCGACGACCCGGAGGTCTACTACCGGGACATGCGCGACTTCCGCACCCGCTTCCCGTACGGCTACGGCGTGCTGCGTGCCCAGCCCTGGGTGGGTGCCTTCCGCACCTTCACGCCCTCCGAGCCGCCGACCGCCATCACCCGCGACGGCTACCCCGTCGGCCTGGTCGTCCAAGCCGACGGCGACCCCCTCGACCACTACGCGGGCGGTGTCGCCATGGCGGAGCGCCTCGGCCACCATCTGGTCACCGTGGCGGACTCGGGCGACCACGAGGTCTACCGCCTGCTGGGCAATCCCGGACTGGACGCCCTGGTGGACCGCTACCTGGTGCACGGGGAGCTGCCGCCGTCGCGGGTGAGCGTTCCGGGCACCACACCGAGGCCGGACATCCCGGCCGACGACCTGTCCTAACCGGCAGCCGCTGCCGGCTGCTGGCTGCGACGAAGCGGGCCCTGTCCTCCGAGAGGACAGGGCCCGCTTCGTCGGCCGCCGGAGGATCACCAGCCCTCGACCGGCAACTCCCACAGCCCGTAGATGACCGCGCCCTCCTTGCGCCCGATCTCCAGGAACGGCTTGGCCAGTTTCAGCCCCGGGATCCGGTCGAACAGCTTGCTCCAGACGAGCTCCAGCTCAAGGCGCGCCAGGTCCGCTCCGATGCAGTGGTGCACCCCGTGCCCGAAGCCCAGGTGCTTGCGGCTGCCCCGGTTGATGATCAGCTTCTCCGGCTCGGGGAAGACCTCAGGGTCGCGGTTCGCGGCCAGGCCCAGGCACAGGATGCCGTCGCCCTTGGGGATCACCTTGCCGCCGATCTCGATGTCCTCCAGTGCCACCCGGGGCACGGCGGTGTCGCCGATGGTCGCGATGCGCACCAGCTCCTCGACGGCCGGCTTGACCAGCGACTTGTCGTTCCTGAGCAGTTCGAGCTGGTCCGGGTTCTCCAGCAGGCAGGCGGTGCCAAGCGAGATCTGACTCGCGGTGGTCTCGTGGCCGCCGTTCATCAGCAGCCGGACCATGTTGAACAGATCGCGGTCGGTGTACGCCTCGCCCGACTCCTCGTAGTCCGCCATCGCCCGGCTCAGCAGGTCGTCGCCCGGCTCCCGCTTCTTGAGCTGGATCAGCTCCTCGACATAGGCGTTGACCTCCACGATCGCCGCCTGGCGCTCCTCGGTCGAGCTGTGGCCGCCGAGCAGGGCCGTGCCGTGCTTGATGAAGAAGTCGTGCCGGTCCTGCGGTATGCCCAGCAGTTCGCAGATCACGGTCATCGGCACGGCCAGCGAGAACACCCGGTGCATGTCCACGGGCGGTTCCATGGCCAGCATCTTGTCGATGTGCTCGTCGACGATCTCCTCGATGCGCGGACGCAGCCGCTGCACCTGCCGGTTGGTGAAGGTCAGCGCGGCCTTGCGACGGGTGGAGGCGTGCTCCTTCCCGTCGTAGCCGATGAAGGAGGTCTCGGTGCGGTACTCGGGTGGTGCGATGAAGTAGAAGGGGAAGTTCGCGTGCTTGCGGGAGGCGCTGACCCGGGGGTCGGTGAGCAGCTTGCGGATCGTCTCGTAGCCGGTCACGGTCCAGATCCGCAGCCCGGAGCCGGTCAGTGTCACCTGGGAGACGTCCTCCTCGATCATCTCCGTGTACTGAGGCGGCGGGGTGAAGGGGCAGCCGCGGGTGTACGGGAAGGTCGGCGACTGCTGTTCCGAGCCGGACTCGGTGCCGGACTCGGCGGCGTGTGTGGTCACGGTGGGTGGATCCTTCCTGAAGTGCGAGGGCGAAGGGTCAGCGCAGGGGGCCGAAGAACGCGCGCAGTTCGGCCGTCAGCAGTTCTGGTTGTTCGAGTGCGGGGAAGTGGCCGCCGCGGTCGTGGTCGGTGAAGCGGCGCAGATCGGTAAAGCGCCCCTCGATCCAGGGGCGCGGCATGCGTCCGTCCTTGGGGAAGTTGGAGACCGCCGCCGGAATGCCCACCGGGCCGAGCGCGAGCTTGTTCTGGCTCTCCCAGTAGATCCGGGCCGAGGACGCGGCGGTGCCGGCCAGCCAGCCCACGGTGACGGCGTCGAGCAGCCGGTCGCGCGGGATGATCTTCTCCAGGTCGCCGTCGTGGTCGCTCCAGGCCCAGTACTTCTCCGCCATCCAGGCAAGTTGCCCGGCAGGGGAGTCCGTCAACCCGTAGCCGAGGGTCTGCGGGCGGGTGGTCTGGATGACCGAGTAGCCGCCCTCGTTCTGCTGGAACCTCTTCATCGCGGCGAGGCCCGCCATGTCCTGCTCGGACAACTCCACCTGCTGCTCGGGCGGGCGGGCGAACGGCATCGTCAGATGGATGCCGACAAGCCTGCGGGTGTCGGCGGGCCGGGCGGTGTCGCGTTCGCCCAGGATGGCCGTGACGAACGAGCCCCAGTCGACGCCATGGGCGGCGTACCGCTCGTAACCCAGCCGGGACATCAGCTCGTCCCAGGCGGCGGCGATGTGTTCCGCGGTCCAGCCGGAGACGGCGGGCCGGTCGCTGAACCCGTAGCCGGGCAGTGAGGGGCAGACGACATGGAAGGCGTCGGCCGGGTCGTCGGGATCGGTCAGCGGGCCGATGAGATCCAGGAACTCCACCACCGAGCCGGGCCAGCCGTGGCTGATCAGCAGGGGTGTGGCGGCTTCATGCCGGGAGCGGACGTGCAGGAAGTGGATGCCGAGCCCGTCGATCTCGGTACGGAACTGGGGCAGGGCGTTCAGCCTGGACTCCGTCGCCCGCCAGTCGTAGCGCTCAGCCCAGTAGGTGCACAGCTCCTGCAAGTATCCGAGCGGGGTGCCCTGCGACCAGTCGGTCACCGTCTCGCGCTCCGGCCAGCGGGTGCGCGACAACCGCAGCCGCAGGTCGTCCAGATCGGACTCGGGGATCTCCACACGGAAGGGGGCGATACCGCCGCCGGTGAGTCCGGTGCCGCTCATGACTGGGCCCCGCCGACGTCCATACCGCCGTCGATGGTGATGATCTGGCCGGTCACCAGGTCGTTCGACGGGTCGGCCAGGCGGGTGATCCAGGAGCTGATGTCCTCGGCCTCGGCCACCTTGCCGAGCGGGATGCCGTGTACGACACCGGCGAACAATCCCTCCACCTGCTCCGGGCTCAGCCCGTTGGCGGCGTACGCGTCGGTGCGCACGAATCCGGGGGCGACCGCGTTGACCCGGATGCCCTGGCCGGACAACTCGGCCGCCCAACTCCTGGTGAAGCTGTGCAGAGCCGCCTTGCTGGCGGAGTAGACGGAGCTGCCGGGGCCAGGGTTGTGGCCGCCCCGGCTGGAGACCAGCACGATGCTGCCGCCGGGCGAGCGCAGCAGCGGCAGCAGTCGGTGGGTCAGCACCAACGGGCCCAGCACGTTGATGTCGAAGACCTCACGGGCCGCGTCCGCGTCCAGCGCGGCGAGCGGGCTGAACCGGAACACTCCGGCGTTGTGCACCAGGACGTCCAGGCTGCCGCCGGCGACCGCCACTGCGTCCGCGACCGCCTGCGCCCCTTCGTCGGTGGTCACATCGGCGGCCACCGGCACAATGGCGGGGTCGAGTGCGGCGGTGGCGTCGATGCGGTCCTTGCGGCGTCCGGTGACGATCACGGTCCGGGCACCGAGGCCCGCGAAGGCGAGGGCGGTCGCGCGGCCGATGCCGGTGCCGCCTCCGGTGATGACGACGGTACGGCCGTCGAACGGCTGGTCGGTCATGACGGTTTGCCTCTTTCCTCGGGTTCCTCGGGGTTCGTCAGAGAGCGGGGCAGGGAAGCGGCGGAGCAGGAGGACGTACGCGCGGAGCAGGACGTACGCGGCGGTGCGGGCGCCGGGACACAGATGTGCGAAGTGTCGCCGTCGCCGCTCGGGCCGCCCTTGAGAGTCCGGCTTGAGGCGTTCTGTAGGGTCCGTCCCTACGGTGCCCGGCATGCTGATCACGCATCGTGCGAACGGGCAGTCCGAGCGGCGGCGGACCGGCGGACCGCTGAGCGGACTGCGCGTCATCGAGCTGGCCGGGATCGGCCCCGCCCCTTTCGCCTGCATGCTGCTCGCCGACATGGGCGCCGACGTCGTCCGCGTCGACCGCGCAGACGGGCAGCGGCCGTTCGGTGGTTGGCACCGGTATCTGGACCGGGGGCGGCGCTCGCTGGCCATCGATCTCAAGGACCCGCGGGGAGCCGAGACCGTCCTACGGCTCGCGGAGCGCGGCGACGTGCTCGTGGAGGGCTTCCGCCCCGGTGTCACCGAGCGCCTGGGCATCGGCCCCGAGCAGTGTGCCCGACGCAATCCGGCGCTGGTGTACGCGCGGATGACGGGCTGGGGTCAGGACGGGCCGCTGGCACAGACCCCGGGCCACGACATCAACTACATCGCGCTCAGCGGGGCGCTGGACGCCATCGGACCGGCCGACGGCCCTCCCGTGCCGCCGGTCAACCTGCTCGGCGACTTCGCGGGCGGCGCCCTGTACCTCGTCACCGGGATCCTCGCCGCCGTCCACGCAAGCCGAAGTTCGGGACGGGGCCAGGTGGTGGACACCGCGATCACCGACGGCACGGCGTCCCTGCTCGGCATGCTGCTCGCAATGGCCGACGCGGGGGAGTGGGGGCAGGGCCGGGGCGGCAACCTGCTGGACGGCGGGGCACCCTACTACGCGGTCTACCGCTGCGCCGACGGACGGTATGTGGCGGTCGGTGCGCTGGAGGAGCGCTTCTACCGGGCGCTGCTCGACGGTCTGGGACTCGGCGGCCGACCGCTTCCCGAGCGGACCGACCGGGACAACTGGGCCGCTCTGCGAGCCGAGTTCGAGAAACGGTTCGCCACACGCGGCCGGGACGACTGGGCCGCCGTCTTCGACGGCACCGAGGCCTGCGTCAGCCCGGTTCTGACCGCCGCGGAAGCCGCGCGGCACCCCCACCACCTGGCCCGCGGCACCTATCTGCGGACGCCCGACGGCACCCAGCCCGCGCCCGCTCCGCGGTTCTCCGGTACCCCCGCCACCCTGCCGCCGTCCGCACCCCGCCCCGGTGCCCACACCAGGGACGTACTCGCAGAGTGCGGATGGACCCCGGCAGAGGTCGACGAGCTGCTGCGCACCGGTGCCGCGGCGGGCGATTCCGACGGAGCGGACGGCACCGGGCATCGACCGCCGCTCCAGGCCTTCCCGAGGACCGCGCCGGACGGTGGCCCGACAGAAGCCGTCGGGTGACGGGCATCGGCGGCGCGAGTGAGGAGGGGCGGGATGGCCGAGGAGAGCCTTCAGCTCTACGACACGACCCTGCGCGACGGCAGTCAGCAGGAAGGCATGGTCCTGACGGTCGATGAGAAGCTCGCCGTCGCCCGCCACCTGGACGCCATCGGCGTGGGCTTCATCGAGGGAGGCTGGCCCGGGGCCGTGCCCAGGGACACGGAGTTCTTCCACCGGGCCCAGACCGAACTCCAGCTCGAAAACGCTCAACTGGTGGCCTTCGGCGCCACCCGCCGTGCCGGGGTCCCGGTCTCCCTCGACCCCCAGGTGCGCGCCCTGCTGTCGGCCGGCACACCGGCGATCACCCTCGTCGGCAAGAGCCACACCGGCCATGTGCAGAGGGCCCTGCGCACCACCCTCGCAGAGAACCTCGCCATGATCGGCAGCACGGTCCGCCACCTGGTGCACGCCGGCCGCCGGGTCTTCCTCGACGCCGAGCACTACTTCGACGGCTACCGCCTCAACCACGACTACGCACTCGCCGTGGTGCGCACTGCCGCCGAAGCCGGGGCCGAGGCCGTGGTGCTGTGCGACACCAACGGCGGATCCCTGCCCGACGAGATCGCCGGGATAGTCACCGAGACCATCGCGCTGACCGGCGTCCCCGTCGGCATCCACTGCCACGACGACACCGGCTGCGCGGTCGCCAACACCATGGCGGCCGTGGACGCGGGAGCGACGCACATCCAGGGCACCGCGCACGGCTACGGCGAACGCTGCGGAAACGCGAACCTGTTCACCGTCATCGGCAACCTCGTCCTGAAGAAGCAGCACAAGGCGGTGGACCCGGAGCTACTCACCGGTATGACCGCCACCGCGGCTGCCATCACCGAGCTCACCGGCCTGCCCTCCCGCCCGTCCGCTCCCTACGTCGGTGCCTCCGCGTTCACCCACAAGGCGGGTCTGCACGCGTCGGCCCTGCGGATAGACCCCGACCTGTACCAGCACATCGACCCGGCCGGGGTCGGCAACGCCATGCGCACCCTGGTCTCCGACATGGGCGGCCGGTCGTCCGTCGAACTCAAGGCACGGGAGTTGGGCTACGACGTGGCAGCGGGCTCCGACGAAGTGGCCCGTGCCGCCGCCAGGATCAAGGAACTGGAAAGCGACGGGTACAGCTTCGAGTCCGCCGACGCCTCCTTCGAGCTGCTGCTGCGCGAGGAACTGGCGGGCAGCGCCGCCGAACCGCCGTTCCAGGTCGACTCGTGGCAGGTGTCCGTCGCACGCGAGCGCGGCCGTGAGGTACGCACCGAAGCGGCCGTGAGGCTGCGTATCGACGGCGTCCCGCTGGCCGCCACCGGGCACGGCAACGGTCCGGTCAACGCCTTGGACCGAGCCTTGCACCAGGCGCTCGACCCGTTCTTCCCGCAGCTCGCCCGGCTGGAGCTGGTGGACTACCGGGTACGGGTGCTGACCGGCGAGACCGGCAGCGGCGCCCGGGCCCGGGTGCTGATCTCCTACCGCGACGGCGAACGCCGCTGGGGGACCGTCGGCGTGGACCAGAACACGGTCACGGCGAGCTGGCGTGCCCTGCTCGACGCCGTCCACTACGTGCTCCTCGACGACGTACGCCCCGCCGGCGGAATGGTGCCGCTCACCGCCGTCCGAGCGGGCTGAAGAACCCTCGACTCCGGGAGTAGCTGTGCGTGTGGAAGACATCTACATACGGGGGACGTCCGTACGGCTCCCCAGCGTGGCAACCGTCGCCGACGCCGTCGCCCAGGGCGCCTGCCCACCCAAGGTGGCCTCCGCCACCGGAATGGTGTCCGTGGCGTACTCGCCCGACGATTCCGCCGCCGAGATGGCCGCCGCCGCGGCCCGTACGGCGGTGGAACGCGCCGGCTGCGCCCCCGAGGACATCGATTTGCTACTGCACGCCGACACGTACCACCAGGGCCAGGATCTGTGGCCGGTCGCCTCGTACATCCAGCGCGAGGCGCTCGGCAACTCCTGCCCGGCCCTGGAGATCCGGCAGATGTCCAACGGCGGACTGGCGGCGATCGACCTGGCCACCGCCTACCTCCGCGCGGGACACGGCAGTTGCGAGGCACTGCTGACCACCGCCGACCGCTTCTGCGAACCGGGCATCGACCGTTGGCGTACCGACCCCGGCACTCCCTACGCCGACGGGGCCACCGCGCTGGTGCTCTCCCGCCGCGGCGGCTTCGGGCGGATGCTCTCGCTCTCGCTGCTCGCCGATCCCGACCTCGAACCCCTGCACAGGGGCGACGAGCCCTTCACCCGTGCTCCGTTCGGCCACCGGATGCCCGTCGACTTCGACGAGGCCAAACGCGCCTTCATCGGCCGGGTCGGCATGTCGTACGCCATCACCCGTGCCCACAACGGCCAGCAGACCGTCATCAAGCAGGCGCTGGCCGACGCCGGGATGGAACTGGCCGACGCACGCTGGGTGATCCTGCCCCACTTCGGTCGCCGCAGGCTCCAATCCATCTACTACCAGCCATTCGGCATCGACCCCGATCGCACCACCTGGGACTGGAGCCGTACCGTCGGACACCTCGGCGCGGGCGACCAGTTCGCGAGCCTGGACCACCTCGTGGTGTCCGGGCGGGCCAGGCCCGGGGACCGCTGCGTCCTGATCAGCGTCGGCGCCGGATACAGCTGGGGCTGCGCCGTCCTGGAGATCACCGGGCAGCCCGCCTGGGCCGACGGGGACCAGGCGGGCGACCGCTGAACAGCCCGGCCCGACCGGCCGAGTCGGCATCGGCCGCGTGGTTCCACCGCCCGCTGATCACTCCGACCACTACCGACCACACCCGACCCACTCGCGCTCAAGCCCAGTTCGAGCCCCTCTCTGTCACTCTGAACCGGCCGCTCTCACGGCCGCACTGAAGGGAAGGTACGCCGTGGCGACCGTTACGCCCGACACGTCGGCACCGCATGTCACCGAGCACGCCGTCACCGTCTCCGCGCCCGCTTCCGCCGTCTACGACCTGATCGCGGATGTCTCCGCCTGGCCGCAGGTCTTCGGACCCACCGTCCACGTCGAGGTGATCGAGGAGGCACCCGAGACCGGCGGTGAGCAACTGCTGAGGATCTGGGCCATCGCCAACGAGCAGGTCCGCACCTGGACCTCGCGGCGCGTCCTCGACCCGGAGGCCCGCAGCATCACCTTCCGCCAGGTCGTCCCGGCGGCGCCGGTGGCCTCCATGGGGGGCGCCTGGCGCCTGGAGCCAGTGGACGACGGCACCACCCGGGTGGTGCTGCTGCACGACTACCGCGCCGTAGGCGACGACCCCGCCGCTGAGGAGCTGATCGAGCAGGCCGTCGACCGCAACAGCCGCGCCGAACTCGCCGCGCTCAAGAACGCCGCCGAGCTCGGCGAGGCCCGCGACGAACTCCACTTCACCTTCAGCGACTCGGAGACCATCGCGGGTGCGGCCGGCGACGTCTACGCCTTCCTCGACCGGGCCGACCTGTGGCCGGAGCGGCTGCCGCACGTGGCAAGGCTCGACCTCACCGAGGACGAGCCGGGAATCCAGCACATGGACATGGACACCCGTAGCCTGGACGGATCCCTGCACAACACCACCTCCGTCCGGGTCTGCTTCGAAGACCGCAGGATGATCGTCTACAAGCAGCTCCGGGTGCCCGTAGCCATGAGCGGGCACACCGGCCGCTGGGTGATCGAGTCTCTCGGCGACGGCACGGTCAGGGCCACCTCCTGGCACACCGTGACCCTGGACCCCGAAGGCGTGCGCAGCGCGCTCGGCCCGGACGCCACCCTTGCCGAGGCCCGCGCGCTGGTCCGCAAGGCGCTCGGCACCAACAGCGGCACCACCCTGCGCCACGCCAAGCAGTTCGCGGAGGACACGCGTGCCGGTACGTGATCCGAACGGACCGATCACCGTCATCAACCGGTTCGAGGTCAAGGGCGACATCGCCGAGTTCGAGCAGGAGTTCCGGCTCCACGCTCAGTTCCTGCGACGCCGCCCCGGCTTCGACTTCCTGGTGACCGTGCAATTGGTCGACCGACCGCGGGTCTACGTCCACCTCGGCCACTGGCGCAGGCTCAGCGGCTTCCTGGACACCGTGCACGACGACACCTTCGTCGCACATGTCCAGCGGCTCGGCCCGCTGGTGCACACCGAGGCCGACCAGGCGCTCAGCGTCGACCGGACACTGAGGGAGAACGCGGTCGTCGGCGACGCGGCCGTGGTCCTCGTCTCCGCCCATGTGCACCACGACCCGGCCGGGTTCGAGAAGCGGTACGCAAGGCTCAGCGAGAGCTGTGCGGCACTCGGCGGCTTCGGCGGCAGCGATCTGCTCCGCTCGACCGTCAGACCGCTGTCGTACACGGGAGTCCACTGGTGGCGGGACGCGGACCGCTGCTCCGACGCCGTCGCGTCCGGGGTCTACCGGACCGCGCTCGACGAACTCGCCGAACTGGCGGACATCACCATCGAACGGAGCCGGCACCTGGCCTATGAGCGCGTGATCGACTGACCGCGGAAAGGACACGGACCAACCACCCACAAGACCGGCGACGAGCCGCCACGGAACCGCATGTACCGAGCCCGAGGACGCCACCCCTGCCCTTCCGAGACCCATCAAGGGGTGTGCGTCCCCCGTGCGTTTCCACGGGAAGGGACACTCGGCCACTGTCCGTGTAGCCCGCGAGCCCCTCTCAAGCGCCCGGGCGCACCCTTCCTCCATGGCAGAAGAGACAGGAATCACCGTGCTGCGCGGCCTGCCGGACGCGGCGGAACTCGCTGCCGTGACCACCGTGCTGCTGGCGGTGCTGCGCGAGAGGGCGCGGCAGGCGGACCCACCGGATGGAGCGAACCCACCGGTCGTGTACGCCGACTGGAGCGTCAAAGGCACCGGTGGACAGGTCCCGGCGGCCTGGTCCGCCCGGCAGACCCGACGGAAGGGGGGACTGCGGTGACCGGTCAGCGGACCTTCATCGACACGTTCGAGACCGTGGCGACCGAGGCCCCGGAGCGGGACGCACTGGTCCTGCTGACGGAGGACGACGGACGGCTGCGGCCGCAGAGCGTGACCTACGGAGAACTCAGCCACCAGGCGAAGGCGCTGGGCGCTCGGCTGCGCGCGCATACCTCACCCGGTGACCGGGTGCTCATTCCGCAGTCGTCGAGGCGGCTGTTCGCCGCCTCCTTCCTGGCCTGCCTCCATGCCCGGCTGGTGGCGGTCCCGGTACCGCCACCTGGCAGCAGGGGCCACCACGACGAGCGGATCGCCGGGGTGGTCAAGGACGCGGCGGTGAGCTGTGTGCTCACCGAGAGCAGGCATGCGCCCGAGGTCTCCCAACTGCTGGCCAGGACCGGATTCGGCGCGGTGACCTGCCTCCTCGCGGACACCCCGGCGGGTGCCGCCACGAGCACCGGCCAGTCTCCGGCCGGCACGGCGGCACAGCCCGGACCGGCACTTCCCCCTCCCGGCCCGGACGAGATCGCGTACCTCCAGTACACCTCGGGTTCCACCCGTGAGCCCCGCGGAGTGATGGTCACCCACCGCAATCTCGCCGCCAACCAGGAGGCCATCCGGCTCGCTCTGGGCACTGACGCCGGCTCGCGGTTCGGCGGCTGGCTGCCGCTGTACCACGACATGGGCCTCGTCGGTCAGCTGCTGCACCCGCTGTGGCTGGGAGCGACGACGGTGATGCTGTCTCCGCAGACGTTCGTCAAGAAGCCGTTCCACTGGCTCGACACCGTGTCCCGCTACGGACTCACCGTCAGCGGCGCCCCCGACTTCGCCTACGAGCTGTGCCTGCGCAGGATCAACGACATCCAGCTCGCCGCACTCGACCTCACCCGCTGGCGGCACGCCGTCAACGGGGGAGAGCCCGTGTACCCGGGCACCCTCGAAGCCTTCGCCGAACGCTTCGCCCCCGCCGGTCTCGAGCCGGACGCCCTGACCCCCGCCTACGGGCTGGCGGAGGCCACGCTGATGGTCTCGGGCGCCGGTACACCGGCGTCCGGTGCCGTCCCGTCGGGCGCCCGCAACCCGTTCGCGCCCTGCGGAGCGCCCGCGTCCTCCGAGGTCAGGATCGTCGACCCGGTCAGCCGCAAGGAACTCCCCGACGGGCGGATCGGCGAGATCTGGGTACGCGGAGACAGCGTCGCCCCCGGCTACTGGGGCCGCCCCACCGAGACCGCGGAGGTCTTCGACGCCCGGCTCGCGGGCAGCGGATGGGGTGCCGACGGGAGCGGCGCCGATGGCACCGGCGGCAGCGCGACGGGAGGCAGCCGCGCCGGTGGCGGTGGATTCCTGCGCACCGGCGACCTCGGATTGATGGAGGCCGGGATCCTCCATGTCACCGGCCGGATCAAGGACGTGATCGTGGTCGCCGGACGCAACCTCTACCCGCAGGACCTGGAACGCACCGTCCAGCAGGTCAGCGGCCTGTTCGGCCCGGCCACCGCGTTCGCCGTCCCCGGCGCCCGCGAACGGGTCGTCGTCGTACAGGAGCTGCGCGCCCGCAGCCAGTACGACATCGACCTCGACTCGCTGGCTGCCACCGTGGAGGCCAGGATCGGCGAGGAGCACGAAGTGCGCACCGGAGGGCTGCTCTTCGTCCGCCCCGGCACCGTACGCCGCACCACCAGCGGAAAGGTGGAACGCGCCGCGATGCGAAGGATGTTCCTGCGCGGTGAGCTCAGCCCGCTGCACCAGCGCGTCGACCGCGAGATCGAGCAGTTGCTGGCGTCCGGGACGTCCGGGGCAGGCTCATGAAGACCGTGGGGGAGCGCTCCGACGCGCTGGAGCGGTCCTTCGGGCCGCTTGACGACCCCGCCAACCCGCTCGGCGGCGCTGCGTTCGTCGCCGCCGACGCAGCCGGCGAGGTGCCGCCCGCCGCCGAGACCGTACTCGACCACTACGGTCTGAACGAGGAGTTCGTACCCGCCGCGCAGGGCGGCCGACTGCGGCGGATGGATGAACTGGGCCGGGTGCTGCGCCCCGTCTTCCGGCGCGATGCCTCACTCGGCTTCGGCTACGGGCTGAACTGCTTCTTCGCCGCCACCCCGGTCTGGACCGCGGGCAGCGAGCAGCACCGCGAGCTCGCGGCGGGTCTGCTGCTCGGCGGGGACCGGATCGCCGTCGCCCGACATGGTGTGGCCCACGGCAACGACTTCGTGCGGGACGAGTTCACCGCGCAGCGTGAACCGGGCGGCGGGCTGTTGCTCAGCGGTAGCAAGACCGGCATCGCCAATGCCTCGCGCGCCCGCGGCCTGGTGGTCTTCGCCCGCACCGGACCACCGGGGCAGGCCCGCAGCCACACCGTGCTGCTCTTGGACCGGGAGGCCCTACCACCGGGCCGGGTCACCGACCTGGGTCGGCGGGCCACCACCGGGATGCGCAGTGCCGAGTTCGGCGGACTGGCCATCGAGGACTGCCGCGTCCCGGATTCCGCCCTGGTCGGCGGGCTCGGCGACGGCTATGAGCTGTCGCTCCGCTCGTCCCTGGTCATCCGGGGCCTGATCCCGTCGATCGTGCTCTCGGGCGTCGACACGGCGCTGCGCACGGTGGCGGCGTTCGCCGTGCGCCCCAGGAGCGACGGGCGCTCGTCGCTCGATGTGCAGCATGTACGGGACGTACTCACCGGAGCGTTCCTCGATCTGCTGCTGATCGACTGCCTCGCGCTGGTGGCCACTCGGGCGCTGCATCTGCTGCCCCGGCAGATGAGTGTGTACGCGGCGGCGGCCGCCTACCTGGCGCCCAAGCTGATGGCGGAAGCCATGGACGAGATGTCCGCCGTGCTCGGCGAGGCGACCTTCGCCGAAGAAGGCGCGTACGCCATGTTCCAGAAGCAGCTCAGGGACCTGCCGGTCACCTCACTCGGCCATGCGGGCAGCGCGGGACGGCAGGTCAGCATCCTGCCGCAGCTGCCGTTCTTCGCCCAGCACGCCTGGTTCGCCGACCCGGAGCCGCCGCCCGGGCTGTTCCGGCTGCACGAGGACCTGCCGCCGCTCGATCTGGCGCAGCCGGCGTTGCTCGGCGACGCCGATCCGCTGGCGGCGACCCTGGTGGCGAGCACCGACCTGTTCGAGTCGGTCCCGCTGCCCAGGCAGGGCAGGGACGGCGGAGTGCTCCGCTTTCTCAGCCGCGCCTTCGCCATCGAACTGGACGATCTGCGCAAGGCGTTCGCCGATGTGCCGCAGGGCGACCGCCGGGCGCTGGCCAGCCCCCACAGCCTCGGGCTCGCCGACCGCTACACGCTGGTGCTCGCCGCTGCGGCCTGCCTGGGGGTGTGGCGTGAGCAGCAGTCCGCCGGTGCCGAAGCGGACCGCTTCCTCGCGGACACGGCGTGGCCGGCGGCCGCGCTGTACCGGTTGTGCCGCCGACTCGGCCTGGCGCTGCCCGACCGGCCGACTGCGGCGGAGCAGCGGGTGCTCGCGGAGGTGCTCGCCCGGCTGCACGGCCGCCGCAGCTACGACCTGTACGCGTCCTCGCTTGCCTGACCCGCCGCGAGGCGCCGCCCGCCCCCCGCCTTCCCTCCCCCTAGTCCCCCTAGGAGCACACGATGTCCACGCAGGAACACGACGGACACGGAGACGTCCACGGCGACGTGCACCGTGAATGGCTGCTGGAGCGGCTCCGCCACTATCTCTCCCGCCCGGTGCAGGACTCGGTACCGCTGGTCGAGTACGGACTGGACTCGGTCGCCGCGCTCAGTCTCTACGGCGACATCGAGGAGGAGTTCGGGCCCATTGTCGAGCTGGACGACATCTGGGCGTTCCCGACCGTGCGGGAGCTCGCCCGGCACATGGCGTCCCGTGATGTCCGCCAGAGCGGCGGCGGGGTACGCGCGGCCTTCGTCTTCACCGGGCAGGGCTGCCAGCACCCGGGGATGACCGCCGCCCTGTATCTGAACTCCACCAGCTACCGGAGCCAGTTGGACGAGGTCGCCGACGCCCTGTTCCCGTACCTCGGGCTCTCGATCGTGGACCTGATCCTCAGCGAGGACCCCCGTATCCACCAGACCGCCTTCACCCAGCCCGCCCTGTACGCCGTCGAGTACGCCCTCGCACGGACCCTGGAGACCGTCGGAGTGGTGCCCGTGGCCGTGCTCGGCCACGGCATCGGCGAGTATGCGGCGGCGACCGTCGCAGGAGCGCTCACACCGGCGGATGCGGCCAAACTGATCGCCCTGCGTGGCGCCTTCATGCAGTATCTGCCGTCCGGCGGTGGCATGATGGCCGCTCCCATCTCGCCGTACGAGATCGCCGAACTCGTCGCCATCGAGCCGGGCGTCGGCATCAGCGCCGTCAACGCGGCCAAGGCGACCGTGCTGTCCGGCGAGCTCGCCGGACTCGAACGGATCGAGGACGGGCTCGCGGCCCGCGGCATCCGGTGCCGGCATCTGCCGGTGACCCATGCCTTCAACTCCCCGCTGATGGAGCCCATGGCGCCCAAGTTCGAGGCCGTGGCCCGCCGGGTGCCCGGTGGCGCCGCCCGTCTGCCGTTCTACTCGACCGTGTACGGCCGGCTCGTCACCGAGCCGCTGTACGCCTCGTACTGGACCGAGCAGCTCACCGCACCCATCCGGTTCGCCGACGCGGCCCGCAACATGCTGGCCCAGCAGAACCCCACGCACATCGTGGAGATCGGCCCCCGCCCGGTGCTCACGCCGTATCTGCGCCGGATGGGAAGCCCCGCCTGCATCCCCATGTGCCCCCGCCCGGACACCGACGCCGTCGATTTGGCCGGGGTGATCTCGGCCCTGGACGCCGGCCCGCTGGCCGTCGCACCGGCGGGAGCCTGAGTGTGGCCGCCCTCATCGGACGGCCGCTGCCCGCCCTCGGACCCTCGGGCCCCTGGGACCGGGTCGGGGAGGAACTGGCGGGTACCGGAAGCGTCCTGGTGTACGGCACCATGCCCGGCTGGCTGCCGCGCGGTGAGGCCGACTCGGTGCGCCGCATCCTGGGCCGCGACTGGCGCCGTTACGAGAACCTGTCCCGGCAGGGGATGCGGGACCGGTTCGTGGCCTCCCGGCTGTTTCTGCGGTACACGGCAGCCGCGGTGCTCGACACCACCCCCGACCTGGTCGACCTCTCCTACCAGCCCGGTGGCCGCCCCTATGTCCGAGGCTGCGACCAGATCGACGTCAGCCTCAGCCACACCGAGGAGATGATGGTCGTCGCCGTCACCCGCCGCGGGCGGGTGGGTGTCGACGTGGAGCGCGCCGACCGCAGGCTCGCCCACACCGGATCCGAACTCCAGGCGTGCACCCCGTACGAGAAGGAGCGGCTGGACGAAGGGGGTGAGGAGGCACGCAACGACACCATGGTGCGGCTGTGGACGCTCAAGGAGGCGTACAGCAAGGCACTCGGGCAGGGATTGCGCTTCCGGTTCACCGAATTCGGCTTCGCCCTGAACGGGTCCGCGACCCGGTTGGTGCGGCCGGACGGAACCCAGGCGGCAGGTGACGAATGGAGTTTCGGCACGTTCCCGGTCGGGGAGCGCTATGTGGTGAGTGCCGCCGTCCATGACTCGGGCTTCGGGGACATGGCTGACCTTTCGGTGGCCACGATGCTGGACGAGGGGCTGTTCGACACCCTGCTGGGACTGGCCGGGCCGGACGGGGAGCGGCCCGCGGACACGGGGTCAGGGAATCCAGCCGGCCTCCTCGGCGATCCGGATCGCGTCGATCCGGTTGCGGGCGCCGAGCTTGGTGACGATGGCCGTGAGGTAGTTGCGGACGGTGCCCTTGGACAGGAACAGGCACCCGGCGATCTCGGCGGCGTCCGCACCCTGGGCGGCGAGCCTTAGCACCTCCAGCTCCCTCGGCGACAGCGGGTTCTCCGGTGAGTCCCAGGCGCTGAGGGCGAGTTGTGCGTCCACCACCCGCCGTCCCGCCGCGACCGCGCGCACGGCCTCGGCGAGCTGGTCCGGCGGCGAGTCCTTCAGCAGGAACCCGCTGACATGGGCGGTGAGCGCACGGCGCAACGTGCCCGGACGGCCGAGGCTGGTCAGGATCAGGGTCCGGCAGCCGGGTAGTTGCTCATGCAGTTCGGCGGCGGCGGTGAGGCCGTCGATGCCCGGCAGGTCGATGTCGATGATCGCCACGTCCGGTCTGGACTCCAGCGCGGCCTTCACGATGGTGTCCCCCCGGTCGACGGACGCCACGACTTCCAGATCGGGTTCGAGTTGCAGTAGTGCGACCAGTGCGCCTCGAATCATGTGCATGTCCTCGGCGAGAAGAATCCTCACGCACAGCATCAGTCCCCCCCGGGCGAATCAGGTCGTCGTTCTCAAGCGGCTGTCCTCTCGCCGGCGCGCGATCCGGTGTCCTGTGGCGTTTCGTCGTCTCCGGTCCGTGGTCGGGTGGGTACGTACGCCTCAAGGTGGAAGCGGCCGTCTTCGCGCAGTTCGGCGGTGAGCCGTCCGCCGATCTCCGTGAGGCGCTGCCGGAGGTTGTCCAGCCCGCTGCTCGCCGGCCGTTCACGTGTCGAGGCTTTGTGGTGCCGTGCTCCGTCGTTGACGATGCCGAGCAGGACCGTTCCGTCGTCAACGGTGGCGGAGTTGCTGCACCTTTGTACCTTACTGTGTCGCAGTGCGTTGGTGACACCCTCACGGAGCGCGGTCGCGAGGACGGTGTCGACGACCGGGTGGAGTCGTCCGCAGGCGATGTCGACTTGTGTGTCCACTTCGGCTGCGGTGAGGATCGCGGCTGCGGATTCCGCTTCGCCGCGTGGGGACATGTCGCGGTAGCCGCTGGAGACGAGGCGTACGTCGGCGGGTGCTTGGCGGGCGAAGCCGGTGAGACGCGATCTGTCCGGGTCGCCCCACTTCAGTGCGTTCAGGATGGCCACTGTCGCGAAGCACGGCAGCGCGACGACGGTGATCGCCCGTGCCATGCGCGGGGCCGGGAGGTCGGTACGACGTCCTCGGTTGGAAACTCTTCAGGCGGCCACCTTCTCGCCGGTGCGTGACTCGGTGGCGTCAGCCGGGTTGTGTCCGGTCCGCGGCCGGGTGGGTGCGTGGGCTTCGAGGTGGAAGCGGCCGTCTTCGCGTAGTTCGGCGGTGAGCCGTCCGCCGATCTCCGTGAAGCGCTGCCGTAGGTTGTCCAGCCCGCTGCTCGCCGGGCGCGGTTGCGGTGAGGGGGCCTTGTGGTGCTCTGCTCCGTCGTTGACGATGCTGAGGAGCACGGTTTCTCCGTCTGCGGTGGCGGAGATGCTGCACCTTTGTACCTTGCTGTGGCGCAGTATGTTGGTGACGCCTTCACGGAGCGCGGTCGCGAGGACGGTGTCGACGACCGGGTGGAGTCGTCCGCAGGCGATGTCGACTTGTGTGTCCACTTCGGCTGCGGTGAGGATCGCGGCTGCGGATTCCGCTTCGTCGCGTAGGGACATGTCGCGGTAGCCGCTGGAGACGAGGCGTACGTCGGCGAGTGCTTGGCGGGCGACGCGGAGGAGGTCGGCGGTTTCCTCGCGGGCGTCTTCGGGGCGGGTGTTGATGAGCCGGTGTATCAGTTCTCCTTTGAGGGCGATGGCGGAGAGGCTGTAGCCGAGGAGGTCGTGGAGGTCGCGGGCGAAGCGGAGGCGTTCCTGGACGACGGCCATTCTGGCCATCTCGGCGCGCTGGGCGTGTACTTCGTGCACCAGGTCGGTCAGCCGGCTGAGGCCGTAGATCACCAGACCGGTGAAGATCCCGGCTATGACGTAGTACCCGACCTGTGGGAGAGGCTCCCCCTCGACCGCCGCGTAGACCGGAATGCTGACCACCACCAGGGCGAATGCCGGCCAGGCGATCCGAGAAGGCAGAGCCAGCAGCACGGTGGCGGCCAGCGGTCCCTCCATGCTTCCCCATGAGGTCCCGTACCAGAACAGCGGCAGATAGGTCAGCAGCGCCTGAAGGAGAAGCACGGTCACCTTGCGCCGGATGCTCCAGGAGCGGGCGGCGGGGGCGGAGATCGCGAGCTGCACGGTGAAGATGAGCACGATCAGCGTCATGCTGACGGTGAGGCGGGACGTGGTCGGATCGCCCCACCGCAGCACGTTCAGGATGGTGACCGTCGCGTAGCACAGCAGGGCGGCGGTGGTGATCGCCCGTGCCATACGCGGGGCAGGAAGTTCCGCTCGGTTTCTGCGCTCGGCGGAGTCCACGCGGAGGCGTCCGGAGGTCTGCCCCCGGTCCCGAATGTCTCTGCCGGGTGGTTCGTCGTTGGTTGAATCCGGGACGGCACTTCGGGAGCGGTCCGGCATCGCAGCCTCCTTGAGGGACTGTGGCAGAACCGCATGCTAATGACGAAAGTGGGATGGTGCCCGCGCCAGGCGACAACAGCCCTGGTTTCAGACGAAGAGGGGAACCGGGTTCAACTCTTCGTACGGTGTGGCTCGATCACACCACCCCATCTCCACCGGTACGTCGAAGAGTCGACCGGGTGCGAACCGTGCCCAGAAGTGGCGTAGCCCGGGCACCACGACCTTGACCACGGGCAGCCCCACGTCGGGCCTGGTCTGGTCCAGTACCAGCAGCTCCATGCCTCGGGCCCGAACCGCGGATTCCGCCGCTTCGACATCCGCCCGCAGGTCCGCCCGCGGCGTGTAGACGTAGTCCGACGGGCCGTTGGAGGGCTCTCCGGGATCGGGGAGCACATACGGCTGATTTTCGACGGTCGCCGTGGACCACCATTCCAGCAGTTCCTGCGGCAATCCGGGTCTACGGCGCAACGGTTCGCCCACGCCGGCGACCGGTGGCGGGAGCAGCTGGCACATTTCGGTGACCGCACGGCGCAGAGCCAGGCGGGGATCGAAATGGGCCCCGAAGCCGAAGCAGATCTCCTGCCGGTGTCCGTCGGTCCGGGACACCGCCCCCATCACGGGGATGCCGAAGTCCGCCGTCAGATCAAGTACCCACAGTGAGCGGCCCGTCCGCGCGTACGCCTCACGGGCCCGGGTGAGCCAGGGCTCGTCGAAGGCGTCGAGGTCGACCGCGGGACGCCGCAGGCGGTTGTACCACCACAGCGCCACCGCGTCGCGCTCCACCAGTTCCAGGAAGCCCTGGACGATGGCGTCCTCCGGACTGGAACCCGCCGCGTTGCCGTTGGAGTCCGCCCAGGGCGGCTCCTGGACACCATCGGGTCCGGGGCCGTAGTACAGCATCGATGTCGGCAGCAGCCGGTGCCGGCCTTCCGTGAGCGACCACACGGGAGTCCACTCGCACGGCGCCAGCTCGTCGAAGCGCGGCGGCACCGTCTGCATCAGCGAGTGGCTCGGATTCCAGCGGTCGCGGTCGCGGAACTGCCGGTCGGCGAACAGTTGGACGGCGTTCGGGTGCATGGCGTCGCCACCGAGACCCGTGTACGAGTCCCGTACCACCGGCTCGTCCCCCTGCCGGGTGCCGCAGTAGCGCTCGACCGCTTCGCAGAGCGCTCCGGCCTCCGCCTCCTCCGATGTGACGCCCTTGCCGCCGCTGTGGCTGCGCAGCCCCTCGGGGGAACGGCCGCGCCAGGCCAGATTCCGCCCGGACATCCAGCGGTTGAGGCCCTCCGGAGTTCCCGGCGACGGCTGGAGTGAGGAGACGACGCCGGTGATCGGATCGACCAGATGCCTGTAGCGCGCGAGCACCTCGGCAGCCGAAAGCGCCCGGTGGTTGCTGCCGGACTCCTTCGCCTTGGGCCGTGACATCGGCACCACGGGGCCTCGGACTCGCGCGGCGACCAGCCCCGGGTCTCCGCACTCGGAGCACTGGGGGCGCTTGGCCACCTGATGGTGGCGGGTGCGCAGGGTGCGTGTGTCCAGCGCGCACACCGCACCCTGGCCCTCGTAGCGCATCCCGGCCGCCCACTTCAGCGCCTCCAGCACTGTCGTGTGCAGCCCCATCATCCGCACCGCAGTCAGCGAGGCCTCCGGCAGCGGCACCGGGCCCGGCAGGCCCAGGGCGTGCCGGACCGGAGCCTCGGACGAACGATGGCCGCGCAGCCGGTGCGCCAGACAGGACCAGCACGGCCCGCCGTCCGCGCCGAACACCGGCCCGACCCACACCTCAGGACCGCACGGGCGGGCCAGCAGCCACGGCCGTCCAGCCGCCCGGTACCGGGCGTCCACCTCGGCCAGCGCGGGGTCGAGATAGTCATCGCACAGCACCAGGCCGAAGGCGGCCGCCCCCACCGTCTCCGCCAGGGAGAGCCCGGCGGTCAGGCACTCCGCCCTGGCCGCCGCGCCGTCCGTCCGCCCCAGCGGCACCACCTGCACCGGGGTTGAGGCGACCGTCGCCGCGACGTCGGGGCCGCCGATACCGGCGAGTTCCCAGTACGCCGCGGCGGCGGAGTCCGCCCCCGGGTCGCGGTAGCCGACGAGGTCGGCGCGAGCGAGGGCGGCGATCACCCGGCCCACCTCCTCGGCCGGCACGACCGGAGTCGCCTCGGCGATCACCGCGGGGAGGGTGCGTGTTCCGTCGAGGAGCGGAGCCAGGGCGACGACCTGCTGTCCCCGCAGCACCTTGGTACCGCGTTCGGACAGCAGATACACCGCTTCCCCGGCCACCATCTCCACACGCAGGTGGTGCTTGAACCCCACCGGAAATCCGGCGTGAGCCGGGTCCACGGCCGTCATGAGCCCGCCGCGGACAGTGTGGTCCAGTTGCACCCGGCGGTGACCGCCGCGGCCGTGTCGTCGAAGCTCTCCAGCAGTACGTCCAGCGGGCGTTCCGCGTGTCCGTCCAGGTAGACCGGCTCCGCCGCCACCAGGCCGAACTCGGCGAGGACGGACACCGGGTCGATGGTGTAGCGCAGGGCCAGGTCGGGCTCCAGACCCGTCCGGGCGGTGAGCAGGGCCAGACGGTGGTCGTCGGTCTGCGTAGACGGGGACTTGCCGGGTACGAGCGTGGTCGAGCCGATCATGGGGTTCCCCTCCCGAGTCAGTCGTACGAGTTTTCGTCGACGTCCTGTGGCTCAGGATTGTGAGGTGTGGATCTCATGGAGGCCCAGTGCCCGGTTCACCATCGCGGTATGACATTTTCATGTCGGCCTTCGTGAGCCGCTCACTGGGGGCGCGACCGCCTTTGATGCGAACCTCGACCCTCAGCAGTGCTCCGCCCCGAGCACCGGAGCGTGAGACGGGGAATCGAGGCAAAGGGGAACGAACGATGGAGATCAATGTTCTGGGACCGCTCGCCGCCGTCGAGCACGGCATCTCCGTGGTCCCCACCGCCGGCAAGCCGCGCCAGATCCTCGCGCTCCTCGCCCTCCAGGCCGACCGGGTGGTCACCGTACCGACCCTGATGGAGGAGATCTGGGGCGAGGAGATCCCGCGTAGCGCGGCGACCACCCTCCAGACGTACATCCTCCAGCTGCGCCGCAAGCTCACCGCGGCACTGGACGGGGATCCGCACCGGCAGGCCAAGGACGTGCTGGTCACCCAGCACGGCGGCTATCTGCTCCAGGTCCAGCCCGGCAGGGTGGACGCCGAGGAGTTCAGCCGGCTGGCCTCATCGGGACGGGACGCGCACGAGGCGGGCGACTACCACGCCGCCTCGGAACTGCTCGGCACCGCGCTCAAGATGTGGCGCGGGCCGGCCCTGGTCGATGTCCGGGTCGGCAGTGTGCTGGAGCTTGAGGTGCTGGGCCTCGAAGAGGACCGGATGGCGGCGCTGGAGCGGCGTATCGACGCCGATCTGCGCCTCGGACGGCACACCGAGATCGTGCCCGAGCTGCGTGTGCTGGTCGCCAAGCACCCGATGCACGAGAACTTCTGCGCCCAGCTGATGACCGCGCTGCACCGCGCGGGCAGCGCCTGGCGGGCCCTGGAGTCGTACCAGCGGCTGCGCGGCACCCTGATAGACGAGCTGGGACTCGAACCGTCGCCGCGGCTCCAGCGGCTGCACCAGGCCATCCTGTCCTCCGACCCGGAGCTGGATCTGAACGTGCCGGCCACCTGATCGGAGCCGGACGTGCCGGGGACACGGGGAGCGGCTGCTCCACCGAGCTTCGAGGAGCCGTTCCTACGTTCGGCCAATGACGATCCTTGACGAGCTCACGGTCATCCAGGCGGCACCCGACCTGCGCCGCTCCACCGACGAACTGCGCCGTCTCAAGGAAGAGGTGAGCCGCGGCCCCGACCCGGCCGCCACCCGACGGCAGCACGAGAAGAACAAACTCACCGCCCATGAACGCCTCGAACTGCTCTTTGACGAGGGCACGTTCACGGAGATCGAGCCGCTGCGCCGGCACCGGGCCAGCGGCTTCGGCCTGGAGCACCGCAAGCCGCACGGCGACGGCGTGATCACCGGCTGGGGACTGGTGCACGGCCGCACCGTCTTCGCCTACGCCCACGACTTCCGGGTGTTCGCCGGTGCGCTGGGTGAGGCGCACGCCGAGAAGGTTCACAAGGTCATGGACCTCGCCGAGGCCGCGGGAGCGCCCCTGGTCAGCCTCAACGACGGCGCGGGCGCCCGCATCCAGGAGGGCGTCACCGCCCTCGCGGGCTACGGTGGGATCTTCCGCCGCAATGTCGCGGCCTCCGGCGTCATCCCCCAGATCAGTGTGATGCTCGGCCCCTGCGCGGGCGGAGCGGCCTATTCCCCGGCCCTGACCGACTTCGTCTTCATGGTCCGCGAGACCGCGCAGATGTTCATCACCGGACCCGACGTGGTCCAGGCCGTCACGGGCGAGCAGATCACCCACAACGGACTCGGCGGGGCCGATGTGCACGCCACCACCTCCGGGGTCTGCCACTTCGCCCATGACGACGAGGCCGCCTGCCTGGAGGACGTGCGCTTCCTTCTCGCCCTGCTGCCCGGGAACAACCGCGAGATGCCACCCGCCGCGGCCTGCGACGACCCGGCCGACCGGCGCACCGACGCGCTCACCGAGCTGGTGCCGGCCGAGCCGGGACGCTCGTACGACATCCGCAAGGTCATCGAGGAGGTCGTGGACGACGGCGAGTTCCTCGAAGTGCACGAGAGCTGGGCGCAGAACGTGGTGTGCGCGCTCGCCCGGCTCGACGGGCACCCGGTCGGCATCGTCGCCAACCAGCCCGCCTCCCTCGCTGGGGTACTCGACATCCATGCCTCGGAGAAGGCCGCCCGCTTCGTGTCCTTCTGCGACTCGTTCAACATCCCGCTCGTCACCCTGGTCGACGTGCCCGGTTTCCTGCCCGGTGTCGACCAGGAGCACGGCGGCATCATCCGGCACGGCGCCAAGCTGCTGTACGCGTACTGCAACGCCACCGTGCCCCGTATCTCCCTGGTGCTGCGCAAGGCCTACGGCGGCGCGTACATCGTGATGGACTCCCGCTCCATCGGCGCCGACCTGTCCTTCGCCTGGCCCACCAACGAGATCGCGGTGATGGGAGCCGAGGGCGCCGCCAACGTCATCTTCCGGCGCGAGATAGCCGCAGCCGAGGATCCCGATGCGCTACGGGCGCAGCGCATCAAGGAGTACAAGTCCGAGCTGATGCATCCGTACTACGCGGCCGAACGTGGTCTCGTGGACGACGTCATCGACCCCGGGGACACCCGGCGGGTACTGGTCAGGTCCCTCGCCATGCTGCGCGCGAAGCAAGCCGAAGTGCCTGCCCGCAAGCATGGAAATGTGCCGACGTAGTGCGCTTTTCCACGGTCCACGGGCGCGCGAGCCACGGTCGAGAGCACACCCGTTCCATGGCTGGACCGAGCCCGGCGACAAGCCACGAGCGAGTCGCCGGACAGGTGCCCGGCCGGCCGGGGTGGGGAGGCCCTGACCCTGAACCGCCCCGGCCGCCGCATCGAGTGCAGGAGCGTCACGCAAGCGAAAGCGTCACGGACGAAGGGATCGACAGTGACCCCCACAGTTCCAGCCGGCTGGTGCGCGACGGCGCACCCGGCCCCGTCGAAGGCCAGGTAGACCATGCGCAGAGTCGCCATCACAGGCCTGGGCGTCGTGGCCCCGGGCGGGGTCGGTGTCAAGGAGTACTGGGACCTGCTCACGGCGGGACGCACCGCCACCCGCAGGATCACCTTCTACGACCCGTCCCCGTTCCGCTCCCAGGTCGCCGCCGAGTGCGATTTCGACCCGCTGGCGGCGGGTCTGTCCCAGCAGGAGGCCCGGCGTCTCGACCGGGCCGCGCAGTTCGCGGTGGTCTCCACCCGTGAGGCCGTCGCCGACAGCGGACTCGATGTCGGCACGCTCGACCCGGGGCGGATCGGCACCTCGCTGGGCAGCGCGGTCGGCTGCACCACCAGCCTGGAGCGGGAGTACGCCGTCGTCAGCGACGGCGGGCGCCTGTGGAACGTCGACCACACCTACGCGGTACCCGAGCTGTACCGGCACTTCGTGCCCAGCTCGATGGCCGCCGAGGTGGGCCAGGCGGCCGGAGCCGAAGGACCCGCGGCGGTGGTCTCCACCGGCTGCACCTCGGGACTCGACTCCCTCGGACACGCCGTGGAGCTCATCCGAGAGGGCACTGCCGATGTGATGATCGCGGGCGCCACCGAGGCGCCCATCTCACCGATCACCTCGGCCTGCTTCGACGCCATCCACGCCACCACCCCCCGCAACGACACCCCGGAGAGCGCCTGCCGGCCCTTCGACAGGACCCGCAGCGGTCTCGTCCTCGGCGAGGGCGCGGCGATCCTCGTCCTGGAGGAGTTGGAGAGTGCCAAGCGGCGCGGCGCCCATATCTACGCGGAGATCGCGGGATTCGCCTCCCGTTGCAACGCGTACCACATGACCGGTCTCAAGCCGGACGGGCGCGAGATGGCCGAGGCCATCGACGTCGCGCTCGCCGAGGCCCGGCTCGCACCCGACACCATCGACTACATCAACGCCCACGGCTCCGGCACCAAGATGAACGACCGCCACGAGACCGGCGCGTTCAAGCGCAGCCTGGGGGACCACGCGTACCGCACCCCCGTCAGCTCCATCAAGTCGATGATCGGGCACTCGCTGGGTGCCATCGGCTCCCTGGAGATCGCCGCCTGCGCGCTGGCGATGGAGCACGGAGTGCTGCCGCCCACCGCCAATCTGCACGAGCCCGACCCCGAACTCGACCTCGACTACATCCCGCTGACCGCCCGTGAGAAGCAGACCGACGTGGTCCTCAGCGTCGGCAGCGGCTTCGGCGGGTTCCAGAGTGCCATGGTGCTGGCCCGTCCGGAGAGGAGCGCCGCATGAGCAGGACCACCGTGGTGACCGGCCTGGGCGTGACCGCGCCCAACGGGCTGGGCACCGAGGAGTACTGGAAGGCCACGGTGGCCGGACAGTCCGGCCTCGGCGAGGTGACACGCTTCGACGCCTCGGGGTATCCCTCGCGTGTCGCGGGCGAGGTCTCCGACTACAACGCCGAGGAGCACATCCCCAGCCGGCTGATGCCGCAGACCGACCATATGACGCGGCTCGCGCTGACCGCGGCGGACTGGGCACTCTCCGACGCCGGGATCGACACCACCGCGATGCCCGAGTACGGCATCGGCGTCGTCACCTCGGCCTCGGGAGGCGCTGTCGAGTTCGGCCAGCGGGAGCTGGAGAACCTGTGGAGCAAGGGCAAGGAGTACGTCAGCGCGTACCAGTCCTTCGCCTGGTTCTACGCCGTCAACACCGGCCAGATCTCCATCCGGCACAAGCTGCGCGGCCCCAGCGGGGTGCTGCTCACCGAGCAGGCGGGTGGCATCGACTCCATCGGGCAGGCACGCCGCCACATCCGCAAGGGTTTCCCGGCCGTGATCTCCGGTGGCGTCGACGCGGCCGTCTGCCCCTGGGGCTGGGTGCCGCAGATCGCCTCCGGGCTGATGTCGACGGTCGACGACCCGGCGCGCGCCTATCTGCCGTTCTCGTCCGAAGCGAGCGGCTACGTACCGGGTGAGGGGGGCGCGATCCTGCTCCTCGAAGACGCGGAGGCGGCACGCGACCGGGGTGCCACCCATGTCTACGGGGAGATCGCCGGCTACGCGGCCACCCTCGATCCGGCTCCCGGATCCGGTCGCCCGTCCGGACTGCGCCGGGCCATCGAGCAAGCCTTGGCCGACGCCGGGTGCACCAGCGCCGACATCGACGTGGTCTTCGCCGACGCGGCGGGTGTGCCCGAGCACGACCGGGCGGAGGCCGAGGCGCTCGCCGCCGTGTTCGGGCCGAACGCCGTCCCCGTCACCGCGCCCAAGACGATGACCGGGCGACTGCTGGCCGGCGGCGCCGCCCTGGACGCGGCCACCGCCCTGCTCGCCCTGCGCGACGGGGTGGTCCCGCCGACCGTCCATGTGGCGGCGCCGGCGCCCGGTCTCGGCATCGACCTGGTCACCGAGGCGCGCGAGGCCGATCTGCGCGCCGCGCTGGTCGTCGCCAGGGGCCACGGAGGCTTCAACGCGGCGCTGGTCGTGCGCCGCGCCTAGAGCCGGTACGAGCTGCGATCCCCCACTCCCCACCCCTCACAAGCTCCACAGCGTCACCTACCTCACCACCAGACCAGCCAGCCCGAACGAGAGGACGTCCCATCATGAGCACCGGTATCACCACCACCACCACGACGATCACCGTCACCCTGGCCGACCTGACCCGCATGTTGCGTGAGAGCGCGGGCGAGGAGGAGGGTGTCGACCTGGACGGCGACGTCATGGACACCCCCTTCATGGACCTCGGTTACGACTCGCTCGCCCTGCTCCAGGTGATCGGCCAGATCCAGCGCGAGTACGGCATCGAGATCCCGGACGACGCCGTGGTGGACGCGGAGACCCCGAGGGCCCTGCTCGCGCTCATCAACGCGGACCAGACCGCCGCCTGACCAGGGGCTCGAATGAACGCGGCCGTCCCGCCCGAATCCCCCGCGGGGCGGGACGGCCGCCCCCCCACACCCCGCCCCCACACGCAACTCCGCACGACCACAAGCACACGAACGCGCACGCCAGGGCGGCCGGAGGCCGCGGCCCACCAGGAGGGAAGATGTCGCTCACCTCATACAGCGCGGTCGTCCGGAGGCTGGTCATCAGCCCCGGCTCCACGCAGCCGCCCCGAGCGCGGATCGTGGCATCGGCCGCCGGTGTGTCGGCGGTGCTGCGGGCCTTCGGCAAGCCGCCCGAGGAACTGCCCGTACGCACCATCGTGTACGTCGGCGCCATCGACCCGGACCCCGGACTCGGCAGCGAACACGAGGGCTTCACGGTGCGTACCGTGTCCACCCCCGGCCGGGCCCTGCGCCTCGCCGACCGGGAACTGCGCGACGGCATCGCGGACTTCGCCATGGTCGCCGGATTCGGCGAGTTGGACCCGCACACCATCACCGTCTACGCGGTCAAGCGGGCCGCCGAGGCCATCGCGGAGGCGGACCGCGTCCTCGGCGTGCTCGACGCGAGCGGCGGCACCGACGACGAGATGCCCGCGCTGCGCCCGCTCCACCACGGACGCCGCGCCACCGACCCCGAGCAGCATCGGCTGCTGCTCTGGTCCGGTCAGGACGCCGCCGACGAGAGCCGGGTCCGCAGCGAACTGCTGCCCCTGCTCAGCGGACTGCACAGTGAGGCCTACCCGGCCCTGCCCACTGCGGTGCCCTGCGGCACCACGCCCGGACCGGTGCGCGGCGCCGCCGTCTCGGTGTCGGCGCTGGCCGCCGCCACCGTGCACAAGGCCAAGCCCGTGACCGCCGCCCGTCCGCGGCCCGTCGCCCTGCTTTTCCCAGGCCAGGGCTCCCAGCACGCGGGCATGGCCGCAGGGCTCTACCTGCGCGAGCCCGTGTTCACCGCCGCCGTGGACGCCGCACTCTCCCACATGGGCGAGGAGGGCCACCGGATCCGCGAGGACTGGCTCAACTCCGGATCGCCGCGCATCGACATCGACGATGTGCGCCGCGCACAGCCGCTGCTGTTCGCCGTCGACTACGCGCTCGGCCGGCTCATCCTCAGCTGGGGTGTGCGCCCCGCAGCCCTGCTCGGGCACAGCGCCGGTGAACTGGTCGCCGCCACCCTCGCCGGAGTGATGGCGCTGCCCGACGCCGTGGCGATGATGATGGCCCGGGTGCGAGAGGCGGTACGGATACCGGAAGGCGGAATGCTGGCCGTCGCCGCGAGCGAGGAGCAACTGCATCCCTACGTGGAGGGGGACGTGGCCATCGCCGCGGTCAACGCCGCGCAGCAGGTGATGCTCGCGGGTTCCGCCGCCCCGCTGGCCGATGTCGCGGCCGACCTCAGGTCCGATGGCTTCACCGTCGTCAACGTCCCCGCGACCAGTCCCTTCCACTCACCTGCGATGGCTCCGGCATCCGACGCCGTGGAGGCCGTCTACCGCGGCATCCCCCTGCGCGAGCCCCGGCTGCCGCTGTACTCCGGCTACACCGGTGGTCTGATGCACCCCGAGGACGCCGTCAGCCCCCGCTTCTGGGCGCGCCAGATCACCGACACGGTGTACTTCAAGGCCGCGCTCGAAGAACTGCTCGCGGTGGACGACATGCTGCTGATCGAGGCCGGTCCGCGGCAGACCCTGACCGCCTTCGCCCGCAGGCACCGCGCCGTGCGCCTCGGTGCGAGCGCGGCCGCCGCGCTGCTGCCCGCGCGCCGGGGCACGCCCGAGGCCGACCGCCAGTCGGTGCTGGCGACCGCCGCGCGCATCTGGACCGAGGGCCACGATCTCGACCTCGACGCGTTGTCCCGGTTGTGGACCTGGAGCGACGAGGAGCCCGTGGCGACGGTGACCGGGACCGGCGCACCCTGGGAGCCGGCCGCCGCGCTGCGCTCATGACGCTGCTGAGGCGGGTGGTGTACGGCTGCTACGACGCCCTCGTGACCGCCGGGTGGATATGGATCGGGGTGCCCGCCCCGGGCCGGGGTACGGAGCCCCCCGGGCTCCGCCCGCCGCCGCCCGGCCACCCGGAACGGGTGCGCCCGGACATCCCGCTGACCCCGGCGGAGCGCCGTCTTCGCCGTCAGTTGACGGCACGTCACCGACCGGGTTGCTGAGCGGCGCCTGTGAGGCGGCCGTGCCATAGCCGCCGCAGTATCCACCAGCGACGCATTCATGGCACCCAAATAGGAAGAACTGATTTGCTTTTGTCGATTCCCGAAAATCCGCGACCGCTACTGCGTGACGTGTCCGCCCTCTGTTTCGTTTCCTGCTCGAAGGGGTGAGGTCAGATCCTTCCCCCGATGCATGAAGGGAATTAAGGGTGGAGAGCAAGGCTCAGCGCATTCTCCTCGCAGCCTGCCTGGCTACGGGGGCGACCATGGCCGGTGCCGGGGCGGCCCTGGCGGACAGTGGTGCCGTCGGTGCCGCGTCGGGCTCGCCCGGGATCCTCTCGGGCAATGTCATCCAGGCGCCGGTGCATGTTCCGGTGAACGTGTGCGGAAACACCGTCAGCGTCATCGGTCTCCTCAACCCGGCTTCCGGCAACGCGTGCGGCAACGGCGACGGCACCAGTGTGATCGAGGAACCGACGGTCCCCGGACCGGAGGAGCCCACGACCCCGGGCACCGAGGAGCCTCCGGCCAACGAGCCGCTGCCGCTCCCGGAGCCGCTCCCGGAGCCGAACGAGCCGGCTCCGGTCCCGCCGGTCGAGGAGCCGCCCGTCGTTCCGCCGGTGGACAACCCCGCGCCCGAGCCGCCGGTCCAGCCGCAGCCGCCGGTCGTCAGCACGCCTGAGACCCCGGCCACCCCCGAGGTCCCGGTCGCTGAGACGCCCGAGGTCCCGGCCGTCACCCCGGTCGTGAACACCCCCGCCGCCCCCGCCGCCCCGGCCGCCCCGGGTGCCACGCTCGCCGAGACGGGCGCCGAGGCCAACGCCGGAATCATGGCGGCGGTCGCGCTCGCGCTCGCCGGTGGCGGTGCCCTCGCGATCCGGAGCACCAGGGCCGCACGGCGCTGACCACGCGTATGCCCGCGGAGGGAAGTCCCGGACACGACAGCCGCGTGTCCGGGACTCCTTCGTGTGTGGCTGACATGGCATCCGGCGAATAAAGTCCGACCAATCGTCCGGAAGGAAGAGAAAATCTCGCCGCCGTATCGAATTTACGGGCGGTCGGTGGTAAGCGCTGTACAAATGTGCCATGACGAACTGGGCGAAGAGAATTCGTGTCGTGGCTCTGTTCGCCGGGCTCGCGTCGGCGGCCGCATGGGCGACGAGTGGTCCCGCACCGGCACTGGCGGCCTCGTCCGCGGTCTCCGTCGTCGGACGGTCCGCCATCGAGGTCCGGCTCGATGTGACCGCCGACCGCGTGCTCGGTCTGGTCAACAAGGAGCGGGAGCGCGGGGGCTGCGACCCCGTCCACGCGCATCCGGCACTCGAGCGGGCCGCCGAGGAGCACAGCGAGGACATGGCCGAGCGGGGGCGGTTGACGCATACGGGGACGGGCGGCCTCTCCGTCGCCGAGCGCCTGCGCGACTCGGGGTACAGGAACGAGTACTTCGGCGAGAACCTGGCGCGGGGTTCGCTCACCGCCCGCTCGGTCGTGAACAGCTGGATGCACAGCCCCGCGCACCGGGAGATCATCCTCACCTGCCTCTACGAGGAGGCCGGTGTGGGGATCGCGCTTGACTCGGACGGCCCCTGGTGGACCGTCATCCTGGGCGCCGCACACCCCTGATGCGGCGCACTGCCGCCGTCCGCCCGCGTGTACGGACGTGTCCGGTGCACTTCCCTGCGGGGCCGAGTCCTGAGGCGCCCGGCCGGGAGGAGGGAGCCGGGCGCCTCGGACGGATCACGGCGCTTCGGGAGCGCGTAGCAGCACGATGGCACCGGCGGCGGCGGACCGCGGTCGAGTGCCTGTCCGGCGCGCCCGGAATTCAGCCTAGTGGATGCATATTCTGTCGTCGGAGCATCCGATAGGCAGATCGCGAGCGGTTCGTACGGAGGGCTCGCAGTCGAACGCCGTCTCGATGCGGACGGCTTGTGGTGGCGGCGATCCCAAGTTATCGGCTGCCGTCTTGATCGCCTTTAGTTTTTGGCTCTCTTTGTGTTGAATGTGTCGCACCTGCGAGCTCAAAGGCCGGGACGGGCGTTTATGCGTATGTGGAACCGCGTGAAGTATGGGAAAGAAATACGATCCTAGCCAAGGCGTTCTGTGCCAGCGATGACAAGGTCCGAGCGGCACGGGCGGCTCTGGACGAGGCGCAGGCCGACCGTACGAGGAAACTCGCCGCCTTCGCGGTGATCGTCGGTGACGACGGTAGCGTGGCCGGGATGATGGGTCTGCATGAGCGCGAAGTGCGGGTGGCGCGCAGGACCGTCGGCCGGGACGGCGCCCGCACGGTGGCCGCCAATCTGCTGACCACGGGACAGGACACCATCAGGGACGCCATCGCCGATCCGGTGCCGGAAGCCTCCTGCGCCACCCCTCCGGTGGAACCGGCGCCGGTGGCGCCACCGCCCCCTCCGTCGGCGGCGCCTTCCGTGCCGGCACCGGCTCCGGCATCGTTCACGTCCGCTGTACCGTCGGCATCGGCGACCGTGACCACGGCCTCGATCCCGGTGGTCCCGGCCCCGGCATCGATGCCCACGCCGGTGTTCGACGACCACTGGAGCGAGGCGCACCAGCCCACCGTGCTCTGGACGTCCGCCATGGACTCGGTGCTGGTATGGAGTTGGCAGTCGGGCGTCGACCTGATGGTCGTGGCGAACGAGCTGGGGGTGGATCTGCGTACGGTGCTCCAGCGGGTGCAGATCCTTGCCGCCGACGGCCACTTGGCCAAGCCCGACCTGCCGGGTACCAGGACGACCCTGGGGCGCCACCGCCGCTATGAGGAGGACCTCGAGTTCGCCGGCGCGGTAAGCGGCGTGGGCGATCTGTACCCGCCGCCGAGCTGGACCTGAGCGGTGGGCCAACGGTGTGCGGCACCCCGGGGTGCTTAGGCCAGTACGGTGCCTCCGCCGCCCTGGCGCGTAGACAATCACGGAATAACGCCTTGTATCCGTAAATATGTCACGCATGGGGTCGTCAGTTGTCGGCCCGAACCCTCCCGAGGAGCGTGAACCACATGAGGACGTTCACAGGGCGTGCCGGCCTGGCGGCCATGGCCGCCTCCGCCGTCGTCGGAGCCGTGACATTCGTCTCCGCCCAGCCCGCGTTCGCCGCCCAGTACCCGCCTGGCCCGCCCCTGGTGCTGGAGCCGGCCGTGGTGTGCCCGGGGGACTCCGTCACCTTCCACGCGGACGGGTTCGCGCCGCTGCAGCCGACGACCGCGAAGCTCCTGAGCAAGGCCTTGCTGCTCGGGCATTTCAACGCGGATGCGCAGGGCGACGTGGACGGGACCGTGGAGATCCCGTCGAACGTCCGCAGCGGGAAGCACACCTTCAGGCTCGACGCCAGGAATCCGGAGCGGGAGCTGTCGGCGAAGCTGACCGTCAGGAAGCAAAACGAGTGCGGCACGGATGGCGTGCCGCCGGGCGTCGTCGCCGAAGAGCCTGGGGACGCGGGTTCTCTCGCCCAGCCCGAGCTGGCGGCGACCGGTCAGGACGACACCCTGATGCTCTTCGGCGGTGCGGCGGGTCTCGCGCTGCTCGGTGGCGGGGCGGTCGTGGCCGTCCGGCGGTTCGGCAACAGCTGAACACCGCCTGCCGCGGCTCCGCCGGCCGGGGACGCGCAAGGTCCCTGTCCGTGCCGTGCGCGCGTGCTCCTGTGCCGTTCCCCCTGGCCCTTCCCCTGCTGTCGCGGGGGGCCCAGGGGGATCCCACGCCGGCTTGGGCCATGCGCCGACTCTGTCGCGATCTTTCCCCACGGCCCTGAAGGCCTGGGGAGGCCCCAACCCACGGCCCTGAAGGCCGGGGGAGGCCCCAACCCACGGCCCTGAAGGCCTGGGGAGGCCCCAACCCACGGCCCTGAAGGCATGGGGAGGCCAAGCATGGCCCTGAGGGTTCGGGAGGCTCCAGCTCACGGCCCGGTGCCGGGTTCCGGCCGGTGCCGGTGCGGGCACCGACGGAAGGACCGGATGTGCGTCTGTACTCAGAAGGCAGGACCATGAGCCGGCCACGGGTGGTCGTCTGCACGGTGGCGACCGCGTGCGCCGCCCTGCTGACCGCGGCCTGCGGTGCCGGTCATGGGCGGGGACTCCCCGGTCCCAGCGCCGCGGCGCCGCACACGGACGGAACCGACCGCGCTGACGCGGCGGACGGTGTCGAGCCCTTGGCGGTCAGGGTGCTGGAGGTGCTTCCGCACGATAAGAGTGCTTTCACCCAGGGGCTCGAGCTCGACGGCGACACCCTGTACGAAAGCACGGGAATGGCGGGCCGGTCCTCCATGCGCTCCAGCCGCCTGGGCGGCAAGGGCGTGCGGAAGGTGGCGCTGCCCTCGCCCCTGTTCGGCGAGGGCATCACGGTACTCGGGCCCACCCTCTGGCAGCTCACCTGGCGGGACGGGGTGGCGATCGAGCGCGATGCCCGGACCCTGGCCGAGCGCCGGCGGGTCCGCTACTCCGGTGAGGGCTGGGGTCTGTGCCATCAGCCGGCCCGCGGCAGGCTGGTGATGAGCGACGGTTCCGCGCAGCTCGTCTTCCGCGATCGGCGTACCTTCGCCAAGACCGGCGAGATCACGGTGACCGCGCACGACGAGCCGGTGACCCAGCTCAATGAGCTGGAGTGCGTCGGGGACACCGTCTACGCCAACATCTGGTCGACGGACCAGATCATGCGCATCGACGCGAACACCGGGAAGGTCACGGGGACGATCGACGCTTCGGGCCTGCTGACCCCTCAGGAGGCGGAGCGCGCCGATGTGCTGAACGGTGTCGCGGCTGTGCCCGGCACCGATCAGTTCCTGATCACGGGCAAGCTCTGGCCCAAGACGTTCCGGGTGGTCTTCGTGCCCGCTCGTGCACAGGCATCCGCCGCCGCCGGCAGCGGCGGACCCCATTCGTGAGCCGCGCTGCCTCGCGCAACGTCACTCCGGCCGAAGTACCGCTCGCAGAAACATCGTCGTACGGACGGGAGCCTCCATGAGCCTTGGACTGAGGTCGGCAAGGTCGCGACTCCTGTCGCGCCTGCCCCATCCGCTGCCCCTTCCCTCCCTGCCCCTGCCCACGGGTTCCGGACCGATCCGGCTGCTGCTGGCCGCCGCCGCCGTGCTGCTTCTGGCGGGCGCCGGCTGGATCGCCGTGACCGGACTCTTCGCACGCGCCGAACTGACGGCCGCGAAGAGGGACCTCCAGAATCTGCGTCAGTCGGCCACCGGCGCCGGAGTGGCACGGGAAGAAGGCGGCGGGGCCGCCACCGCCGCCGGAGTCGGTGATGTGCGGCGGGCGATGGGTTCCGCGGCGGAGCACGCCGATCTTGCGCATCGCCTCACCACCGGGCCCGCGTGGTATCTCGCCTCGCGGATCCCCGTCATCGGCCGCCCCTTCGAGTCCATGCGGGGCGCCACCCATGCGGCGGACCGGATCACCCACGAGGTGTTCCCGGCGCTGGTGCGGGTGGTTCCGGACATCGCCAGGGACACCAAGGGCCGCGGCTTCCAGGCCCTGCTGTCAGCGCTGCGCGACAGCGCACCCGGCCTCGACCGGGCGGAGGGCGCCGCCATCGAGACCGAGGCCGCGGTCGCCGAACTGCCCCGGGACACCTGGCTCTCGGCCGCCGACCGGTTGAGGGACGAGCTCGCCGCCGGGCTCGACGGCATCACGTCCGCCATGGCGGACGCGACCGTCGCGGCCAGGGTGCTGCCCCCGATGCTGGGTGACGAGGGGCCGCGGCGCTTCTTCGTGGTGTTCCAGAACACGGCCGAGGCACGCGGCACCGGGGGCGTGCCCGCGGCCTTCGCCCTCGTCACCGCCGATCAGGGGCGGCTGAGCTTCGAGACCTTCGGCAACGAGGCCTCGCTCGCCAAGACCAGACCGATCGTCGACCTCGGAGCCGAGTTCACCTCCCGGTACGGGCCGAGCAACCCCACCAGCACCTGGGCCAACACCAACCTCAGCCCGCACTTCCCCTATGCCGCCCGCATCTGGGCGGAGGCATGGCGGGCCTACAGCGGCAAGCACGTGGACGGCGTGATCGCACTCGACCCCAGCGCGCTGTCGCTCCTGCTGCGGGCCGCAGGCCCGGCCAGGCTCTCCGACGGCACCGCGCTCACCGCGGACAACGTCCTGGACCTCACCGAGCGCACGGGCTACGGACGCTTCGCGGACCCGGCCAAGCGCAAGACCGTCTTCTTCGACGCCGCGCACCGGGCCGCTCTCCGGCTGGCCGGTGCCATCGAGGACCCGCGCCGTCTGCCCGCCATGCTCGACGCGGTCCACCAAGTGCTGGGGCAGGACCGGCTGAAGGTGTGGAGCACCTGGGAGGACGAGCAGCGGCTGCTCGCAACACGGCCGCTGGGCGGCATCCTCCCCTCGGGTGAAGGCCCGTTCGCCGGTCTCGTCGTCAACAACACCACGGGCGGGAAGCTGGACTACTACCTGGACCGGCGCCTGGAGTGGACCCCGGGGCGCTGCACCCCGGAGGGCCGGCCCGTGGTCGTACGGATCATCCTCGGCAACCGCGCTCCCGTGTCCGGGCTGCCTGGGGTCGTCACCCTGCGTGCGGACAAGCCTTCGTATCCCACCCGCCCCGGTGACAACCGACTGCTGGTCTCCTACTACGCCAGCGCCGGAGCGGAACTCACCGGAGCCGCCCTGGACGGCACACCTGTCGCGACCGGCACCGAGATCGAGCATGGCCACCCTGTCTTCACGACGGATCTGGAGCTTCCGGCCCAGCAGACCCGCACCCTGACACTGACCCTCATCGAGCCGCTCAGCGAGCGGCCCCCGCGTGTGCTGAGCCAGCCGCTGGTCACCCCTCTCCAGCCGGTCGTCCAGCCCTATCCGCCCTGCCGCGGCTGAGAAATCGGGAACTCGCACGGCTCGCCGGCCGCGCCCGGTGCCAGCAGCGCCGCCAAGGCGGCGACGGCTGTGCCGATCTCCTGCGCGCACCGCGTGAGGACCTCATGACCGCGCCCCTGGGGATCGGCGATCTCGTCATCAGCGGCAGGCGCCGGGTGCGGTGTGCCGCGCTCGGCGGCGGCGCATCTGATCAGCTCCCGGGGCGTCCGGCCGGGTTCCCACGTGCCGTCGGCCAGCCGCAGGAACTCCTTGAGGGTGAAGCTGCGGCGCAGCGCCGCGGGGTGCATCCGCACCGCCTCGTCGCGGTGTTCCCTGGCGAGTCCGAGCACGAGGTCCGCCGAGATGATCAGCTCCGGGGCCAGTAGGGTCGAGCGGAAGCCCGTGCCGTCCCCGCCCAGGGACTCCAGCACGGCGAGGGTCGCCGTGTCCATGCCGGATCCGCGTGCGCCACCCACGCCGGCCCAGGCCCGGGTGCCCGCGCTGGACACCCGGACGCCCGGCAGCCGGGACGCCAGCAGGCGCTCGGCGAGCGGTGAACGGTACATGTTCCCCGTGCAGATGAAGAGCACGCGGAGCTCGTGGGTGCTGTCGGCGTCGCGGGTCATTCAGGACTCGCCGCGTGCTGACGCCGCCTTGCGGCGCTTGATGAGCCGGGGCATCCCGCGCTGTGCCGACACACCCGCTCGTGGTTCCGGGCCACGCGCTCGGGGTTCCGAGTCGCGCGGTCGCGGCGGCGTCGCGGGCAGTTCGGTGTCCACCGCGGGATCGCCGTAGCCGTACAAGGCGCCGTAGCCGCCGCCCACCCGGCTGGGGACCGGCACCATGCTGAGGACGGCACCCAGCGTGTGGACACCCACCTTGCGCAGCGACTCTGCGGCGGCGACGGTGCGGTCACGGGGGGTCTTCCCGGCCTGGGCGACCAGGATGGCACCCTGCGCCATCGGGGCCAGCCCCACGGTGTCGGCGACGGGGAGCAGCGGCGCACTGTCCACGACCACGGCCTTGTAGCGGCCGGCGAGTTCGTCGAGTACCTCGCGCATCCGGCCGGATGCCAGCAGCTCGGCGGGATTGGGCGGAATCGGTCCGCTGGTGAGCACGGAGAGCCTCCCCGTCTGCTGCGTCACGTCGTCGATGTCCGCCTGGTTGATGAGCACACTGGCCAGACCGGCGTCCTGGACCAGTCCGAACGCGGCTGCGATACGGGGTCGGCGCAGATCGGCGTCGACCAGGCACGTGGGCGTGCCGGATTCGGCGAGGGACAGTGCCAGGCCCACCGCCGCACTGGTCTTGCCCTCGCCTGGAAGGGCGCTCGTCACCACGATGACGCTCGACGCCTGGTCGATCTGCGTGAACTTCAGGTTCGTCCGCAGGTGTCGGAACGCTTCAGCACGTGGTGAGTGCCCCAGCGCGCCTTCGGTGGGGGGCAGGCCGGCGGACTTCTTGTCGTAGGGGATCGCGCCCAGAACCGGCAGCCCGGTGTGCTTTGCGAGGGCTTCCGTCGTCTTCATCGTGGTGTCGAGAGTCTCGCGCAGCACCGCGATGGCGCCGCCGATGAACAGGCCGACCAGCAGGCCCATGGCGGTGTTGAGCGTCGGGCGCGGGCTCAACGGAGCCGAAGGGGGGATGGCCGTCTCCGTCACCCCGATCTTCACCGGGGAGCGGGTCCTGGCCGGGTCTCCCCGCGGGGTCTCCAAGCGCTCCACCACCTCGCTGAAGCGCAGAGCCACGGCGTTGGCGATGCGCGCCGCCCGGGTGGGGTCCGTATCGCTGACCGCGACGTTGACGAGCACCGTGTTGAGCGGTGCTTCGGCGGTGATCCGCGCGGCGAGCTCTTCCGGGGTGGTGTCCAGTTGCAACATCCCGACCACGCCTTCGGTCACCTGACGGCTGGCCACGATCGATGCGTACGACTGGACCCGGGCCTGCGAGAAGGCATTGCCCTGCTGGAGCTGGGCGATGTCGGCGCCGCCGGACTGGGCCGCGACGAACAGCTGGGTGCGGGCCTGGTAGACCGGCTTGGTGAAGGCCGTGACAGCCCATGCGGTGCCGACGCCCAGCAGCGCGCAGACGATGACGGCGGGCCAGCTGCGCAGCAGCGCTCTCAGAACGATGCGGAGTTCCACAGGCAGTGCACCTCGTTGGGCGAGTTCGGATCCGGTCCTCCCCAGATTAGTAAAAAATGGGGCATTCATTCCGCTATGGGCGTTTTCCCTTGCGAGGGTGGCGCCGTCCAGATCGGGAGAAGAGCCGGTGAACGTGCCACCACGTATTCAGGGAGTCGCTTCGTCAGTCGGGGACTCGCTGATCAAGCCCCTCAGGAAACGGGTCGCCCACTGGGCGGGACTGCTTCGACGTGTTCGAGGGCGGCGGCGCGCCGGATTCCTGCCGCCGGCCTTCGCCGGCCTTCTGCTGCTTTCCGTCGGCTGGTTGGTCGGGACAGGGCTGTACGCCCGCGGTGAACTGCTCGCTGCCCGCCAGGACCTGGATGCCGTGCGGAGCGCGCTCACGGGGGCGGGGGACCCCGGCCATCGGGGTGAGCACGGCGCGCGTGCCGAAGCGGCGGCGGCGTCGGCCGCTTCGCACGCGGCGAACGCTCACGGTGCCACCACCGGCCCCGCCTGGTATCTCGCGGCTCGGCTGCCCTTGGTCGGTGAGCCCCTGGAGACGGTCCGCGGCACGACCAAGGTGTTCGACAGGCTGGCGGGCGATGTACTCCCCGGCGTCGTACGGACCGTCAGCAGGCTCAGCGGGCACAGCGGCCCCGGTCACCTCGACCTCTCGGCACTGGGCGCGTCGGCACCCGCGCTCGACCGGGCGGCACAGCACATGGCGCAGGCCAGGACCGAGGCCCACAGGCTGCCGCGGCGCACCTGGCTGCCCGCCGTCGACCGGGTACGGGACGCGCTCGTCGACCGTCTCGACCGGCTGGCACCGGCGGTCGCGGACGCCGCGACGGGCGCCCGGCTCCTTCCGCCGATGCTCGGTGACACCGCCCCGCGCCGCTATCTGCTGGTCTTCCAGAACCCGGCCGAGGCGCGTGGAACGGGCGGCATGCCCGGCGCGTACACCATGCTCACCGCCACCCGGGGCAAGCTGTCGCTGACCGAGTTCGGCATCGACACCACGATGGCCGGAGCCCGCCCCAGGGTGGCCCTCGGTCCCGAGTTCGACAGGCTGTACGGGCCGGCTGATCCGGTCAACACCTGGCCCAATTCGAACATGAGCCCGCACTTCCCCTATGCCGCCCGCATCTGGTCGGCCACCTGGTACGAGAAGAGCGGTGGCGAGCGGATCGACGGCGTCTTCGCGGTGGACCCGGCCGTCCTGGCGCGTCTGCTGGCCGCGACCGGACCCGCGGTCATGGCCGACGGAGCGGTGGTGAGCGCGGACAACGTCGTGGACCTCAGCGAACGGGCCAACTACGCGAAATTCTCCGACTCCATCAAGCGCAAGGCCTATCTGCTGGACGTGGCCCGCGCCGCCGCCGGCCGCCTGTTGAGCGCCGCCGACGACCCGCAGCGGCGCTCAGCGCTCTTCCTCGGGGTGTACGACGTGCTGCGGAGCGGGCAGATGACCGCCTGGAGCGCGCACGCCGACGAGCAGCGGGAGCTGGAGCGGTACCCGTTCGGCGGCGCCCTGCCGCAGGACGACCGCCCCTACGCGGGCCTGGTGGTCAACAACGGAGCGGGCACCAAGCTGGACTACTACCTCGACCGCACGCTGGACTGGCGTCCCGGCGGCTGCACCACGGCAGGTCGCGAGGTCACCGTCAAGGCAGTGCTGTCCAGCAGCGCGCCGCTCAAGGGGCTGCCGCCTTATGTCACCGCGCGACTCGACAAACCCGCTTATCCGGTCCGGCTCGGGGACAACCGCCTGCTGGTGTCCTACTTCGCGACCAGCGGGGCGGAGCTGCTCGGGGCGAGTATCGACGGCCGGCCGGCCATGGTGAACCAGGGAGACGAGTTGGGCCATCCGGTGTTCACCTTCGATGTCGAGCTGCCGGGCGGCGGCAGCAGGACGCTGACCATGCGGCTGCGCGAGCCGGTGTCGGAGCAGCGCCCCGTCGTCTTCCAGCAGCGGTTGCCGCGCCCGATGAAGGTCACCGTGCACCCGTACCCGGGCTGCCGGGTCGGCTGACCGGCGGGTCCGGTCCGTCGCCGCGCAGGGCTGTCGGGCCGGACCCGTCGTCGGTTCGGTCGGACTGAGCTCAGTTCGGCTCGGCCGAGCCGAACGCCGCGTGTGCCGCGTGCTCGGGGCGTTCGGGGTGGTATTCGGGCAGGGTGCGGAACCACTCCACCGTGCGTTCCAGCCCTTCCACCAGCGGCACCTGCGCGAGATCCGGGAACAGCTCGCGCAGCAGCCCGTCGGCCGCCTGCGAGTCGCGGACGTCGCCCGTCCTCGGCGGCTCGTGCCGGATCGCGGACTGCCGCCCGGTGATTCCGGCGAGCTGCCGGGCGAGGTCGAGCACGCTCACCCGGGTGCCGAAGGCGAGGTTGACGGGTCCGGCGCAGGTCACCCGGCGCAGCACCGCGTCGGCGAGTACGCGGACGACGGTGCCCACATAGGTGAAGTCGCGGGTCTGGGCGCCGTCGCCGAATACCCGCACCGGTGCCCCGCGCAGCAGCGCGTCGATGAAGGCGGGTACCACGGCTGCGTAGGCGTGCCCGGCGGGCTGGAGAGGCCCGTAGACGTTGAAGAACCGGAATGCCAGGGCCGGGAGCCCGAACGAGGCGCCGTAGGCGAGCAGGTACGCTTCCGTGGCCAGCTTGCTCGCGGCATACGGGCTCAATGGCCGCGTTGCCAGTTGTTCGTGCTTCGGCAGCACTGCGGTGGCCCCGTAGACGGAGGACGACGAGGCCGCGACCACATGCACCCCCGCTCGCCGGCATGCCTCCAGGACGGTCACCGTGCCGGTGGCGTTGACATGGTGGCTCGCCACCGGGTCGGCGAGGGAACGGGGCACGGAGGGGCGGGCCGCGAGGTGCACCACGGCGTCCACGCGGGCGACGAGGCTCTCGACGAGCGAGGAGTCGAGGATGCTGCCCTCGACCAGCTCGGCGCCGGTCCCCTCCAGATTGGCCGCGAAACCCGTGCTCAGGTCGTCCAGGGCGATGACCCTGCCGGCGTCGGGACGCGATACGAGCTCTTGGCACAGGTTGGCGCCGATGAACCCGGCACCTCCGGTGACGAGTACGTTCAACTGTGCTCACCTTTTTCGGACGGGATGACAGAGAGGACGGGAGGGACAGCGGATCCGGGAGGAGCAGGGGGACTCCACCAGCCACGGGCCACGGCGATGGCGGAGTAGAGCGCCTCCGTGTCGGCCACCAGGCGCTCCTCGCCGAACCGCCGCCCGGTGAACTCCCGCGCCCGGGCCCCCATCTCCCGGCGCAGGTCCGGATCGCGCAGCAGAGCCACCGTCCGGCTCGTGAGCTCGGCGGTCACACCCGGCGTGGGCGCGGCCAGGAACCCCGTCACCCCGTCCCGTACGACCTCGGAGACGCTGCCGACGTCGGTGGCCACCACCGGCAGTCCGGCGAGCCCGGCTTCGATCAGGCTGACCGGCATACCCTCGTTGTCCGAGGTCAGCAGCACCAGGTCGGCGGCGGCGTACACGGTCTCCACATCAGGGCGCCAGCCCAGCAGATGGAGGCGGTCCCCGAGTTCCGCGACGGTTTCCGGCCCCGGCCGCAGATCGCCGTCCCCGCACACCGCGAAATGCGCCTCCGGCACGGCGCGGTGCACCTCGCGGGCCACGCCGAGCAACCGGTCGGGTCGCTTGATCCCGGTGACCCGGCCGACATATGCGACCACCGGGCAGTCCTGGGGCAGCCCGAGTGCCTCTCTGGCCTTCACCCCATCCGGCGCGGGCCCGAGCCGGGTGCCCGGCGGTACGACGGTGTACTGCCCGGGCTTTCCGATTCCGGCGGCGATGAGATCGTCGCGTACCCGGCCTCCGACCGCCACCAGCCGGTCCGTGAACGCGGCGAGTCGGCGTTCGGCGCCCACCACGATTCTGGTCTTCGTCGGTGGGAAATAGCCGTGCAGGAGATGTCCGTGAAAGGTGTGCACACGCGACGGAACTCCGGCCAGCACCGCGGCGGTCCGGCCGAGGGCCCCGGCTTTCGCCGTGTGCGTATGGACGATATGCGGCCGGAATCGCCTCATCGTGGTGACGAGTTCGGCGAGGCAGCGGGCGTCGTCCGATGGCCGCACGGCGCGACCGAGTCCTTTGATTCGCTGAACTGGCAGGTCAGGTGCTCGGTGATCCAGGTGGTCGGCCTCGTCCGGCGCCACGAACCCGGCGATGAGTCGGTGCTCGAACCGTCCGGAGTCCATGCCCCGCAGAAGTGCCGAAACCTGGACGGCAGGTCCGCCGATATTCATACGCGTGATTACTCTCATCACACGTAGGCGTGGGATTTCCGGCCCTGCGTCTGGCTGCATGGCGGTCGACATGCAGCCGATAGTAGGCGGCGTGCGCCGGTGTATTGGCCAAGGGCGCGTTTCATGTCCGGATCCGCGGGTCGCATGTACAGTACGAATTCCCGGAACGCGGTTGGCGATGACCGGCGGTGAATGTCCATGAATAGCGAGCGAGTGGTGTCTTCCATGCAGACGACGGACCGGACACCCGCACCGCTCGCACCCTCATCCGGCCCGTCAGCACCGACCGGTGACGCCTCCTCGCCTCCGTCGCCCACCCGGGTCTGCCTGCTGATCGGACAGCTCGGTCTCGGTGGCGCGGAGAAGCAACTCGTGCTCCTCGCTCGCGGACTGAGCAGGCGGGGCATCCGGACCCATCTGCTGGTCCTGTTCGACGGGGGCCCGCGGGAGGCCGAGCTCCGGGACTCCGGAGTGACCCTGGTGAAGCTGGGCTTCTGGCGTCGGCAGACCCGGGGGTCCACGCTGCTCGGCAACATCCGCGCCTTCGTGCGCCTGCTGGTGTTCCTGCGGAAGGAGAAGCCGCAGGTGCTCCAGGCTTTCCTGCTCCACGCCTATGTGCTGGCGGCGCCCGCTGCCAGGCTCGCGCGTGTCCCCGTGATGGTGGCGGGGCGGCGCAGTCTCGGGTTCTTCAAACGCGGGCACCGCGTGGCGCTCACGCTGGAGCGGATCGCGACGCGCTGGACCGATCTGGTGGTCGCCAACGCGCAGGCGGTCGCCGACGACGTGCGGCAGGACGAGGGGCTGCCCGCCGACAAGCTCACGGTGATCCCCAACGGGATGCCGGCCGGCGAGTTCGAACTCGCCGCGCCCGTCGATGTGGACACCTCGCTGCCCGTGGTGCTCTGCGTCGCCAATCTCGCGACCCACAAGGGCCACCGTCACCTCCTCGCGGCCTGTGCCGAGCTGCGGCGCCAGGGCAGGCCGTGCACCCTCGTCCTGATCGGGGACGGTCCGGAGCGCGCGGTGCTGGAGCAGCAGGCCGCCCGTCTGGAGGTCGACGCGCGCTTCCTGGGCTTCCGTACCGACGGTGCCGGATTCCTGGCGCGTGCGGATGTGGTCGTGCAGCCGTCCCTGTACGAGGGGCTGAGCAACGCCGTCATGGAGGCCATGGCGGCAGGGCGGCCGATGGTGGCCACGGCGGTCGGCGGCACACCGGAGCTGCTCGACGACGGGCGTGGGGTACTGGTCCCGCCCGCAGACCCGATCGCGCTGGCCGACGGCATCCGGTCGGTGCTGGAAGACCGCGACAGGGCCGCCGCGATGGGACGGCAGGCACGTGAATGGGCCCTGGCCAACCTCAGCGAAGACGTGATGGTCGACCGGTATCTGTCGCTGTACCAGCGGCTTCTCCATGGCTGACAGCGGGGCACAGCAGTTCGTCCGGGTGATCGCGGCCCGTGCGGGCACCCTCGCCATGGGCGTCGTCGCCAGTGTCGTCATCGCCAGGGCACTGCCGCCCGAAGCGCGCGGCACGTACTACGTGGCCGTCACATTCGGCACCACCGCCATGGCACTCGGGCACCTGTCCGTCGAACAGGCGCAGACCGCCCTGTGGTCGGACAAGAGCAAGCGACCTCTCCTCGAGGCCAACAGTGTTCCGCTGGGGTTGCTCGTCGGCGCCGTCGCCGCGCTGCTGGCGATGGCCGCGGCCGCCGCCTTCCAGGGGTACGGCAACCTGCCCGGACTGTGGCTGCTGGCCGCCGCCTGCGCGAACGTACCTCTGGCGGTCGGGGTGCTGTACGCGAGCAACATCGCCGTGCTGCGCGACCGCTCCCGCGAGGCGGGGCTGGCCGCGCTGGTCGCCGCCGCCGTCCAGTGCGCGTGCCTGGTCGCGCTCGGCGCCACCGGGCACATCACGGTGTACACCGTCGTGATCGTGTGGTCCGCCTCCTCCGTGGTGTCCCTGGCCGTGCTGGTCGGAACGGGCGGGGTCGGTGTCGCCAGGCCCCGCATGGGACTCGCGCGGCTGGCCTGTCTCAAGGGGCTGCGGCTGCACGCCGGTTCGACCGCGACCTTCCTGCTGCTGCGATCGGACGTGTTCCTCCTGAACGCCCTGGCGGGCCCCCACGCGGTCGGCGTCTACACCCTCGCGGTCACCCTCGCTGAGCTGAGCCGTGTCGCCGTAGACGTGTTCGCGCAGATCACACTGCCCAGGCAGTTCGACCACGACAAGCGCGGGGCGGTTCCCGTCGTGGTGCGGAACGTACGGCTCATGGCGCTGCTCAGCGCGGCATCCGCGCTGACCACGGTGGTCGCCGTCGCCGCCCTGATCAGACCTGTGTACGGGGCCGCCTACGCGGAGGCGGCCGCACTCACCACCTGGCTGGTGCCGGGGGTGCTGCTGATGTCGGCGGGCCGTCCCGTGTCCACCTACCTGCTGCGGTTCCGCTCGGCGCGCTCCGTCGTAGTGCCGTCGATGCTCGCCCTGGGGGTGAACACCGGACTGAACCTGCTGCTGATTCCCGTCTGGGGCGCGGTCGGCTGTGCGATCGCCTCCACGGTCGCCTATCTGACCGTGATGGGCGTGCAGTTCGGACTCTTCCTCCGCGACAGCGGCGTCCCGTGGTGGCGACTGCTGCCGACCGGCGCCGAGGCCGCCCAGCTCACCAAGTCGCTGCGACGGCGGCGCGGCGGGCTCCGTGTCGGCGGCCAGGCCGGCTGACGAGCGCGCCGCGCCGCGGTCCGGTCAGGCTCCCGCGCCGGCTCCCGAGCCCAGGGTGAACACGAACTCGTTGCAGCCGAGTCCGCCTCGGCAGGTCTTCAGATGACGCAGTTCGAAGTCACGCTCCCGGCAGAACGAGAAGACCTCCTCCGGTGTCGCGACCTCGAAGGGGTAGCCCCCCACCCAGTCGACCAGATCGTGTCGGCGTGACATGCCGCGGGGGCGGGGTACGGCCGCCCCGCCGAGTGGCGCGCGCCCGCGAGCCAGGTTCAGGAGCGTACGCGCGGGTTGGTTCCGGCTCAGGTACAGCAGGCTGCCGGACAGCAGCAGCCGCCGCGCGAGCGGTCCGGACCGGTTGTAGCGCCGCTTGACTTCGGTCCAGACCCGGCTTTCCAACCCCTGGTCGTTGTAGATCGACACGTACAGCGTCCCTCCCGGGGCGACCAGTCCGCACGCGGCGTCCATCGCCTTCCAGAGATCACCCGTGTGGTGCAGTACACCCCAGGAGTACACGATGTCCGCCTGCGCCTGCTCCTTCACGAAGCCGGAATCCAGGATGGACGCGCAGCACACGCTCCAGTCCGTCCCGTCGGCGTCAGGAGCGAACTGCGCGCGCAGCCGTTCGGTCGTACGCACCGAGTCGGGGTCGTAGTCGAAGGAGCGGACCCGCGCACCCATACGCAGCGCCGCGAGGGAGAACAGCCCGCTGCCGCAACCGATGTCGAGGAAGGTGCGGCCGGTGAGGTCGGCGGTACCGAGCGAATGTTCGAGCGACTTTCTGGCGGAGGTGATGCGCTCCTCGTCGATCAGATGCCCGAACTGGTGCCAGTTGCGGCCGAAGGCGAAGCGCCGGCCCTGACTGATCTCGGTCTCGCAGCCCGCCGATTCCGCTGCTCCGGACATCGCGGTGCCGGTGCTCGCCGTGGACTCGGTGTGTGCGGCGATCTCTGTCATTTACGTCTTCCTTGCGGTGAGGGGACGGGAAGGGGGTGCGACGGCCGGCTGCCGACGCCGGGACTGGGCGAGCAGACAACCCAGCAGCACCCAGAACGGAACGGACACGAGGAGGCTCGCCAGGGCGTTGGCGAAGAGCAGCCCCACCGCGGCAGCCACTCCCATCGACTGGAGAACCGCCTGCTCGGGGGAGTGCCGCCGGGCGAGAGCGAGCCACAGCAGGGCCGCGAACAGGACGAGTGCCGAGACTCCGGACTCGGCCGCCAGCCTCAGGTAGTCGTTGTGGGTGTTGATGTAGATCCCCAACTCGGGCGACATCCTGGCGAAGTCGGGGAACGCTCCGTATCCGATCCCGCGCAGCGGATGGTCGAGCGCCATGCGTGCGGCCACCCAGGCGGCGCGCCCGCGCACGTCGTTGTTCGCGGAGAGCTCGGCGGACTGACGGTTCCCGGTCAGCATGTCCCCGACCGCGTCCAGGGTGCCCGGCAGCAGCAGGGCGGCGGCGAAGGCCGCCGCCGCGATGAGCACCTTGCGGCGCAGCGGGCGCCCGGCGAGCAGCACGCAGGTCACGCCCGCAGCGACCATCAGGAAGGCACCGCGCGACCGTGTCTCCGTGATCGCGGTGGCGAGGACCAGCGCGGGCAGCAGCCACAGCCAGGAGCGCTGCAGCCGCGCGAGGCCGGCGGTGGCGACGAGCGGCAGGGCCAGCATGGCGCCGAGGTAGTTGGGGTTGAGGCCGAGTCCGATCAGGCGATCGGTGGCTTGTTCCCCCTGGACCAGGAGATGCCCGGCGACCGCGGCCCCCGACAGGGCGACGACCTGCGCGATGCGCCGAGGGTCCGCCGGAGCCATGGCCGAGACCGCGACGAGTGCCAGGCCCATGACGAGTGCCGCGCATCCCGCCCCGTCTCCCTCGGCGATGGTCGGCAGCGGTGGCAGCAGATGGCTTGCGGCGGCCGCGAGGGCGAGCAGTACGACCAGGGCCAGCGCGAGCAGATCGCAGCGGAGCCTCAGACCGCGCAGCAGGATGCGGAGCAGCAGGATGGCGACGCCGCCGGCGACCAGTGCCGCCGTCGCCGTGCCTGCCGGGTCCAAGACCGCCGTCACGGGAACCAGCCCAAGCAGCAGCACCAGGGACAGATCCGGACGGGACCAGACGACCAGGCCGAAGCAGGTCGCGACCACAGCCGCTGCGGTCGCCTTGCCGTGGAACAGCGTCAGATACACCGCGGCGGGCACGGAGAGCAGCAGGCACATCCAGCCGACGACCACGGCGGCACGCGATTGCATTCCCGCTCAGTCCCCACTGTGCCGCATCGGCTCCGAGGCGACCGGGGCCGCTCCGATGGCGAAGCCCGGCAGCGGGCAGGGCGCGGGCCTCGGCCCGGGCAGCGGCGGGTCGGCGAAGTGCCGGTGCCAGAGCTCGAACTGCATCAGCGCCCACAACCCCCGTGCGTGGTTCGCCCCCGCCATGTGCTCGTCGAGCAGCGCCCGTACGGCCTCCGGCCGGAAGAACCCGCGCGACCTCGCCGTCCGGTCCGTCAGGACGTCCCAGGCCAGGTCCTTCAGCTCGGTACGGAGCCAGTGGTCGAGCGGCACTCCGAACCCCTGCTTCGGCCGGTGCAGCACCTCGGAGGGCAGCCAGCCCTCCAGCGCCTTCTTGAGGAGGTACTTGGTGGTGGTTCCCCGTACCTTCAGCGACGCGGGAAGCCGCGCTGCCCACTCCATCAGCTGGTGGTCGAGAAAGGGGGAGCGGGCCTCTAGGGAGTGGGCCATGGTGGTGATGTCCACCTTCACCAGCAAGTCGCCCGGCAGATAGGTGTGCACGTCGACGTCCATCAGCTGGTTCGGCAGACTGCCCGCGCGCGAGGCGGCGAAGGCCTGTTCCATGAGGACGTAGCTGTCCACGCCCGACAGCTCGCGGCGTAGCTCGTCCGTGTAGAGCTCGTGCTTCTGCTCGGGGCCGAGATACGACATCAGCCGGGCGTAGCGGTGCCGGGGGGTCTCGCTCAGCATCCTGAGGGCGGTTCCCGCCTTCCGCAGGGGCGCGCGGGTCGAACAGCGGTCGTGGAGCAGGCCGGCCAGCCGGCGCAGCGCGGGGTGGGTGATGGCCGGGGCCCGCAGCCGCGATGTACGGGCCATGAGGGCGTAGCGGGTGTAGCCGCCGAAGGACTCGTCGCCGCCGTCGCCGTTGAGGGCGACGGTGACCTGCTGCTTGCTCAACTGGGCCACGTAGAAGGAGGGGATGGCGGACGAGTCGGCGAACGGCTCGTCGAAATGCCAGGTCAGTGTGGGTAGGACGGCCAGCGCGGAGGCGTCCACGACGAACTCGTGGTGGTCCGTCCCGTATCGGCGCGCCACCACCCGGGCATGCTCCCGCTCGTCGTAGCGGGCGTCGTCGAAGCCGATGGCGAAGGTCTTCACCGGCCGGTCGGTGCTCCGGGCCATGGCGGCGACCACAGCGGACGAGTCGACGCCCCCGGACAGGAACGCGCCCAGGGGGCGTTCGGCCACCATCCGGATCCTGGTGGCCTCGAGAAGGAGTTCACGGGTGCGCTCGGCGGCCTCGTGTTCGTCGACCCTGCGGTCGGCGGGGGAGAAGTCCAGCCGCCAGTAGCGCCGCACGCTCGTCCGGCCGTCCTGCCAGCTGAGTAGATGTCCGGGCGGCAGCTTGCGGACGTCTCGGAGGATCGACCACGGCGCGGGCACGTACTGGTAGGTCAGATAGTGGTGGAGGGCGACCGGGTCCACCTCTCGGTCGCCCGGGGCCACGGCCGTCAGCGCCTTGAGCTCGGACGCGAACAGCAGGGCGCTGCCGGTGTCCCGGTAGTAGAGCGGCTTCTTCCCGATGCGGTCGCGGGCCAGCAGCAGCCGACGCCGCTTCACGTCCCACAGCGCGAAGGCGAACATGCCACGCAGCCGGTGGACGAGAGCCTCGCCGCACTCCTCGTACAGGTGCACGATGCATTCGCCGTCACTGCCGGTGCGGAACCGGTGCCCGCGGGCCAGCAGTTCGCGGCGGAGGTCCCCGAAGTTGTAGATCTCGCCGTTGAACACCGCGATCACGCTGCGGTCCTCGTTGGCGATGGGCTGATCGCCTCCGGTCACATCGATGATCGCGAGCCGGCGCATGCCGAGGGCCACGTGTTCATCGGTGTGGTAGCCCGAACCGTCCGGACCGCGGTGCGTGAGGGTGCCGCACATGGCGCGGACGGTTGCCGGATCGGCAGTCCCGGTGGTCGCGATTCCGGCTACCCCGCACATCTGTCCGCCCTTCTGCGCCTGATAGCGACTGACCAATGGCACGATACCGGCATAATCTCCTATTCCGGACGACCTGCAGGGCTGGGGAGCCGGCTGGGTCCGGTCTGGTCCCGGCCGGTCCGGAAGCGGGCCGCCTCAGCTCGGTTCGTACACCGGGACCCTCAGCAGCAGCCCCCAGGCCACGGCGGTCGCCGCGACCACCGCGATCAGTGCGATGTCCTGCGCGAACACACGGAACATCACCAGGAAGGCGATCAGGCAGGTCAACGAGGCGAAGGCACCGATCACCACGGCGACCTGGCGCACGGTCAGGCCGAGTCGGCGCAGCCGGTGGGCGATGTGGTCCTTGCCGCCCTGCAAAACCGGCCGGCCCGCCCGGCGTCTGGCGACCATCACCAGGGCCGTGTCGGCGCTCACCACGAGGGTGACGAGCGGTAGCGCCGCGTATCCGGACAGCGCACCACCGCCGTCCTCGTGGAGGGTCAGGGTGGTGCACGACACCAGGAAGCCCACGAAGAGGGAGCCCGCGTCACCGAGGAAGATGCGGGCGGGATGCCAGTTGTGGAAGAGGAAGCCCGCGCACGCTCCGGTGAGCGCGGCCATGAGCGCGGCCGTGGCCGCGTGCCCGGTGCTGAGCGCCGCACAGCACAGGAAACCCGCGATCACCGTCGTCACCGTCGCGACCACGCCGTCCATGTTGTCCAGGAGGTTGAACGCGTTCGTGGTGAACAGGATCCATCCGACGGCGAACGGCACGTCGAACCACGCGCCCAGGAACTCGGGATGGTCGCAGCAGAGCACCACCACGAGCGCCGCCACCGCCTCGACGCCCAACCGGGCACCGATGCCGAGCGGACGCAGGTCGTCGGCGAGTCCCAGGGCGGCCACGAGCGCGGCGCTGGCCAGGATGACGCCGACGGTGACCGTGTCGGCGCTCCCGGGCTTCCCGGTGTTCTCCCCGGCGATGAGCACCGCCGTGATCGCGGTGGCCAGCGTGGCGCAGGCGACGGCCACACCGCCGAGGTAGGGCGTGGGGTGGATATGCGACTTGCGGGCGTTCGGACGGTCGGTGTAGCCGCGGCGCAGTGCCAGCCGCCGCAGGGGTTCGGTCAGCAGGGCCGCGACCAGGAAGGCGCCGAGACTCGCGAACAGGAACCCCGGCCATGGAGTCAGACCGGACACGGGCCCGCCAGTACGCCGGGGCTGCTGCCCGCACCCCCGGCGTCGCCTGCGCCGTCGGCGTTCCCGGCCTTCCCGGCCTTCCCGGTGCCTTCGGTGTTCCCGTTGGAACGTCCTTCGGCGGCGGCTCCGAGAGCCTGCCGGCGCACTTCGTCCCTGGCCTGCTCCACCGCGTCCCCCAGCATGTCGTCCAGGCTCCGCCTGGGCGCCCAGCCGGTGAGATCCCTGAGCTTCGAGGTATCGGGGACCCGCCGCTCCATGTCCTCGAACTCGGGCCCGTACGCCTCGTCGTAAGTCAGCCGCCGTAGGGACGAGGGACTCTCGGCACGGGCGATCACCCGCCGTGCGAGGTCCAGGACACGGATCTCCTCCTCACCCCCGATGTTGAAGGTCTCCCCACTGGACCCGGGGAGTGCGAGCAGCCGCAGCAGCGCGTCGACCGCGTCGGCGACATGAAGGAAGCAGCGGGTCTGCTCTCCGGTGCCGTAGACGCTGAGGGGCTCACCGAGCACCGCCTGCCGGGCGAAGCGCGGGATGACCATTCCGTAGGCGGGGCTCTGGCGCGGGCCCACGGTGTTGAAGAACCGCACGACGGTGGCGCGCAGCCCGTACTCCCTGCGGTACAGCTCGGCGAGGATCTCGTCCACCGCCTTGGCCGTGCTGTACGACCACCGGGGGATGGCCGGGCTGCCGAGGACCCGATCGGAGGTCTCCTTCAGCGGACCCGACGAGTTCTTGCCGTAGATCTCCGACGTGCTCGCGAGCAGGAGCTCGCGGTTGTGGCGGCTCGCCGACTCGATGACCGACTCCGCGCCCTTGGTGTTGACCAGGAAGGACCTGAGCGGTTGCTCCACGATCAGCCTGACCCCCACGGCCGCGGCCAGGTGCACCACGGTTCCGCAGTCGCGCACCAGCTCGTCGACGAGCGGGGCGTCGAGCACGGAACCCTCCACGAAGGTGAAGCCGTCCCGGGCCCCCTGCCGCTGAGCGTATTCACGGGAGACGGTGAGATTCCTCAGGCGTCCCGTGCTGAGGTCGTCCAGGACGACGACGCGCGCACCCTGTTTCAGCAGCGCCTCGACAAGATGGGATCCGATGAATCCGGCTCCTCCGGTGACAAGGTACTTGGGACTTTCCGGATGTTCCGTCAAGATGTCACCCCACGTTTGCGGTTCACGATATTCCGGGGGTGTGTGCACCCGGTCGCTCAGGGCAACGATAGCCCGAGCCGGAGCGCTAGTAATGCAATGAATGCGCGATTGGTCCGTCTGTGAAGCGACTTTCCGGGGCGTGTGACGCTGTTCGCCTGAATCACTGTCACCCGGAAGGCGGGATTCTGGTGGCGTTGATTGTGGGTCGCGTTGATTGCGAGTCGGGTACTTCCCCGGTAGATCGAACACCGACCGGAGAGGGTCTTGAAGATGTCGAGCTCAACTGAAGTCCCAGTGAAAAGGGTAGTGGTGGTCGGGCAGGGGTACGTCGGCCTTCCCCTGGCGGTGCGCGTCGCGGAGGCAGGTCACCGTGTCGTGGGCGTCGATGTCGACGAACTGCGGGTCAAGCGGCTCTCATCCGGTGAGTCCTTCGCCGAGGACGTGACCTCCGACCGTCTGCTGCGGGCTCTCAACTCAGGTCGCTACAGCCTGAGTACGGACTACGCGGATGCCGCGGATTTCGATGTCTGCATCATCACCGTGCCCACTCCGCTGAAGGACGGGGCGCCGGATCTCAGCTATGTCGAGAGTGCGGTGCAGGGTATTGGTGAGTATCTGAAGCCGGGCGCCACGGTAATCCTTGAATCCACAACTTATCCGTGCACGACCGAACATGTAGTACTCCCGATTCTGGAGGCCTGCAGCGGGTTGCGGGCGGGCGATGACTTCCATCTCGGATACAGCCCGGAGCGGATCGACCCGGGCAACCGGACCTGGCGCCTTGAGAACACGCCCAAGGTGATTTCCGGGGTGAACGAGGAATCGCTGCGCCATGTGGCGGAGTTCTACGACTGCGTGGTCGAGCGGACGGTCGCGGTGAGTTCTCCCCGTACCGCCGAACTCACCAAGTTGCTGGAGAACACTTTCCGGCATGTGAACATCGCGCTCGTCAACGAGCTGGCGATGTTCTGCAAGCCGCTCGGTATCGACATCTGGGAAGTCATCGACGCCGCGTCGACGAAGCCCTTCGGATTCATGCGCTTCCTGCCGGGACCCGGGGTCGGCGGACACTGCCTGCCGATCGACCCCTCCTATCTCTCCTGGCAGGTCAAGCAGGCGCTGCGGCGCGACTTCCGCTTCGTGTCGCTGGCGAACGACATCAACAGCCATATGCCCGACCATGTGGTGCTGCGGGTCGCGAGGGGGCTGAACGCGCGCCGCAAGCCGGTCAACGGAAGCAAGGTGCTGGTGCTCGGGCTCGCGTACAAGAGGAACACCGGGGACATCAGGGAGTCGCCGTCCGTCGCCGTCGCCGACGGGCTGCGGCAGCTGGGCGCCCATGTCCTGGCGGTGGAGCCGCATGTCGAGGCGTCCCGGCTGCCCGTGGACATCCTGTGCGTCGAGCTCACCGAGGAGCGGCTGGCGGCGGCGGACGCGGTGGTCATCGCCACAGACCACGACGCCTTCGACTACGCGCTGGTCGAGAGCGCCGCCGACTATGTGTTCGATGCGTGCAACCGCTGCCGGGGTGCGGACGTCGAGCGCCTTTGACCGCCTGCTCGGCCACACGGGTGTCGCCGCTGCGCTGTATCGCCGACCGCGGCGGCGAGCCTGTCTGGCATCGGTCGGCTGCGTCTGTTCGTCACGTTGCCCGGATCGGGCGGCGATGTCGAACAGCCGAACTGTCGCGCCGTCCCGCCGTCGCGCAGCCGTACAGAGGAGTGATCAGTGCGATGTCGGTAGCGGTCAGGCGCCTGGCGAATCGTTTCTGCCGTGTCGTCGGGTGGTGGGCGCCGCCATGCTTCGGCCGCATGGGCGTCGGCCCCGTCCGCTGACTGCACCCCTTGCCGTTGGTCAAGCGCCCCTCTCCGAAGGAGCCACGGGCACGATGCCCAGCCGCCGATCCGACGCGGCACCCCGGAGGTCGGACCGGCCGCGGACGGCCTCTTGGCGAGGCGTCCGTGGTGTCGGTCCCGTGTCGTCACGCGCAGGTGGCGCTGAGTGGTCCCCGGCGGTGCTGCCAGGCTGCCGGCGGCGGTGCGCTACTCGGTTCCGTGTCGCCCCCCGCCATCGCGGCCGGCGGAAAGGCGCTTGGCCTGGACGCGGTGCGCATCGGGCCGGACTTGGAATTGACCAGCGTTTCCGCTGGTCAACGAGTATTTGCGCCCCCGGCAGGACTCGAACCTGCGGCCAAGCGCTTAGAAGGCGCCTGGTGAATTCGCTTCGAATGCCTCTTGACCTGCATGTTTCTAAAGGTCTGACGTGTCGTCATGGATTTTGTGGGATGTATGTGGGATCAGCCCCGTTTCTGGGACTGGCCGCGTGCGAGTTCGGGGTACGGCGTGCATCCCGCCCCTCGCTGTCCGGGGATGCTCTCGGAAATACTCCTGCCTTCTCCGGCGTTGTCGATCTTCCAAACATGGAGGGGATGGTGTCGGACCTGAAGCTGTTCAATACGGCAGGCGGCGGTGTGGTCGAGGTTGCGCCGCGTCTCGCGGAGGCCGAGGCGGACGTGCAGGGCCTCATCGAGGCGCACATGGAGACGATGCTGGGTGTCACGTTCCTGGCGAGCGAGTACGTCATCGACTGTGTCGACGGCGGACGCATTGATTCGCTGGGAATCGACGAAAATGGGGCGCCGGTCGTCATTGAGTACAAACGCGGCACGAATGCCGGCGTGATCCACCAGGGCCTCTACTACCTGGCCTGGCTCACCCGGCACCGGAGCGTCTTCCACGCTCTGGTCCGCGACCGGCTCGGGGCACCAGCCGCGGCCCAGGTCCTGTGGAGCGCGCCCAGGCTGATCTGCGTCGCCGGGGACTTCACCCGGTACGACGTGCACGCGGTGCGCGAGCACCGGCGCAGTATCGACCTGGTCCGCTACCGGTATTTCGGCGATGACCACGTCGGACTTGAGACCGTCGCCTCCGTCACGGGGAAGACGGAGGCGGGCAGGCGCAGCCGCCGGCGCGCGGGTACGCCGCAGGCGCCCCAGCGCAAGGTCGGGGCCATGGAGGAGTTGGCTGAGGGCCTCGGGGAGACGCTTCTCGGCCTTGGGGACGGCGTCAGTCGCGTGCAGCGCAAGCAGTACGCGGCCTACCGGCGGCTGCGGAACTTCGCCTGCGTGGTGCCGCCCCAGCAGACCAAACTGCTGGTCTACCTGAAGGCGGACCCGGCGAAGGTGGACATCGTCCCTGGGTTCACCCGGGATGTGACGGGTCTCGGCCACCACGGCACGGGCGATCTGGAGGTACAACTGCGCACGGAGCGGGACCTGGGACGTGCCCAGGACCTGTTCCGGCTCAGCTACGCGGCGGCGTGATACCGCCCTGGCCTTCCACAGCGTTTGTGCGTCGCGGGGCGGGTTGTGGCGGTGGAGGTACGGGAATCCGGCGGATCCCTGCGGGTCTGATCATTCGGGGCGGCCTTGGTGGTCCGGTGGTGGAACGGGCAGGGGCCAGTAGGCGGTGTCCCGTTTGCCTTCGAGTGTGGCGAGGAGGACGTCTTCGGACAGTTGCAGGGCGGGGGCGCAGCGCAGGAGCTGGGTGGGTGTGGGGGGTGCGCCGTCGAGCCAGGCGGTGATGAGGGTGTGGGGGAGGATGGCTTCCTCGGCGAGTTGGGTGCTGCTGATGCCGAGGTGGTGGGTGCGGTGGCGCAGCAGGCCGGCGGTGGTGAGGTCGCGTGCGAGTGCGCGCAGACGCGCGAGCAGCTCGTCGAGGAGGTCGTCATCGAGTGGCGGGGCGGGCGGGTTGCCTTGGAGGATGTCCATGGCGGTGTGCCCGTGGTTCGCGACGATGTACTTGGCGCAGTCTTCGAGGAGGGCGACGGTCCACTGGCGTGCCTCGCGGGCGGTGAGGTCGGCGTGCAGGCGCCAGGTACGGGTGTAGCCCTGGAGGCAGAAGTCGTGGTCGACCAGGAGCAGTCCGGCTTGGACGGCGCTGGCGCGGGGGTTGAGCGGCCAGATACGGGAGGGCACCACGACGTCGCTGTCGAAGAGGCGGGCGAGCAGACGCTCCAGGCTTACGGCCATCGCGATGGCACAGGACTCGTCGAAGAACCGGCGCTGCGCGAGGCCGGTGAAGTGCTCGAACTCTTCCCGGAGTTGTCCAGGCAGGACGGTGGCCGTATCGGGCTCGACGGGCTCGGTGTGCAACTGGGTGAGTGCGGGGGTGCTGTCGAAGAAGGCGTCGGGGTCCGCGCCAGCGAGGATCGCGCGGTCCTGATCGCTGAGGGGTTGTGGGGTGCGGGGGCGGATGTTGCCGAAGGGCGCGAACCAGGCGCGGGGGCGCAGGTCCCCGGTGCCTGCCTGCAGGCTTACCGGGTGGTCGGGGTCGGCGGCGACGCGGGCGAGGGCCTCGTCGTAGTGGAGCAGGACGTCTTCATCCTGGAGAAAGGCTTCCCTCCATAGGTCGAGGGTGCGGTGACGGGCGGTGAACCGGTCGCCGGTCGGCAGGCCCACGTCGTGGGCGTACTCGGCGTCGTCGAGCTGGTCCAGGACCATTTCGGCTTCGGCGAGGATCAGGTGGAAGGCGAGTTCCTCGGCGGTGCAGGTGGGCAGCGGGGCCCGTCCGCCGCGCAGGTCATCGGCCAGGTTCTCCACCGCGCGGACCATGGCCAGGCGCCAGGCGGCGGACTGGCCGTCGCACAGCGGCGGGAGCCGGTACAGGAAGGAGTCCTCCAACTCCCACACCGCGTCCTCGTCGTCGGGGCGGGCGAAGACCCGGTCGCCGTGGGCGAGCAGGTCGTGCCGGCCGCTGTCGGCGACACTGTCGGCGGCCACCGTCAGCAGCCTGGCCGCCAGCGGGGTGAGGATGTCCGCGACCATCGCCACCCGGGGGCGCAGTACGTCGCTCTGTGCCGCTTGCCAGGGGTCGAAGTCGTCGCCCAAGCCGAGCAGGCCAACGGCCCGCTCGACACTCGGCCACCCCAGCGGCAGCGAGCTGCGGCCGGCGGGGTCGGCCCAGTCCGGGTGGCCCCGCCCAGGGTCCCGGGGGCGGGTGATGGCGTAGGGGGAGAACCAGTACGCGGGGGCGTCCCAGCCGTCTTCCGGCTCCGGAACCGGCCCAGGTCCCTCGGCTCCTGCCACCGTCTCCTGGGCAGAAGCGGATGGCTGAGCCTCGGCGATCGTGTATTTCGCGTCCTCGATGACGAACGCCCAGGGTTCGTCATCGAAGCAGGGTTGCCAGTAGGAGTTCCCGTCCGTGCCCGGGGGAACGGGGACGCCGAGCGCGGTCAGTTCCTCGTCGTCGGCGGCACACACCCGGGGCGCCGCGTCCAGCATGGTCTTCAGGGCCCAGGTCTCGGCCTGGCAGCGCGGCAGCGGCGCACGCCCGGCCGCGAGGTCCTCGGCCAGGTCCCCGAAGGCGCGCGCCACCTCCCGGCGGAAGGCGTGGCCCTGGTCGTCGCACGCGGGGGGCAGCAGGTTCAGCACCGTGGCGGCGGCGTCCTTCTCGCCCCGGGCGAAGGGGCGGTCCGTGTAGTGGGCGGCGTCGCGGTAGGCGCAGACGGCCAGCATCCGGCCGGCCGCCATCAGCAGCCCGGCGTCGAACGGACGCAGGTATTCATCGAGCCCGCCGAAGGGAAGGTCGGTGAAGTGTTCGGCTGCCGCGGTGTAAGCAGCGAAAGGCCCGTCTGCCGCAGTGGCCATCTGTCGTCCGTCCTACGATTCGGGTGCGAGGTCGCGGATCAATCTTGCAGGGCAACCGCCTGGGCTGTGACTGCGGGGAGGGAATCCACCCGTACGAGGCAGCCCGGGCTGGGGGACGTGTTCAGGGGCCAGGGTCTGGGACTCGTGGATGGCGTGAGTGGTGCCATCGGGCCGGGGCACTTCATCCGTCGTCGACCTTCCTCCTGTTGGGTCGGTGACCTCGCGTGAGCGCGAGCAGTGCTCGCAGGTGGGCCAGGTACGCGCAGGACAACTGGACGATCCGTGGCCCAAGCGGTTCTGGAGCCCCTGGTTCGCGATGAGCCCGGTGACCGGCTTGCCGCAGTGCCGGCATCAGCCCTGGGAGGGGGCCGTCGCTGGTGTTGCGTTTGTCGCGGGCGTAGATGACGGTCGTCTTTCCGCCGCCGGGAGTCCTGCGGTCCACCTCGAACAGGGTGGTGGCCAGGAGGTCCTTGAGCTTTGTGTAACCGCGGGTGCGGGAGTCGAAGTCAGAATGCTGGTCTCCAGGTGTACGGACAGCTCGCCCCACCTGGACGGTCTTGACCAGGCAGCGGCCTGCCGTTCAATCGGCAGCCGCCTCCGACTTCCCTGTAAAGCGCAGCCACGCGCTGAGTGCCGCCTGCAGTTCGATCACCGCTTGCCGGTCGAGGGTCTCGCCTGTCCTTCCGACGTGCAGCCTTACCCCCTCGCCCGTGACGGTCCAGCCGACCGGCCGACGTGGCGGGGAGCTGATGGGAGAGCCGTGGGCGAGGGTACGCATCATCGCCTCGACACGCGGCGGGATCGGCTGTCTACGGGGTTTCCATGAGACGTTCGCGGGCCGTGTGGGCAAGCCGAGGGCAGCGCGGAAGTCCCTGATGGCGACGTCGAGCGGCTGCGGCGTGTTTGGGGCCGCCCCGATGAAAGCCTGCATCAGCTTACGATGGGGGATCGCGGGAAAGGGCGGGAGCTCTTCCAGGTCGAGGCGAACGACGGCCGGTGGGATGAGGGCGCGGGAGTAGCCCTTCTTCGTGTAGTCGGTGTGGCGCTCGCGCAGGGCGGCAATGGGGCTGGCCAGAGGATTCTCGCCTTTGAATAAGGAGTTTCGGCTGAGCGCAACCGAGGGCTCCGGTCGGGACAACCGCGGGAGCTTCCCGTAGATACCTTGGGCACGGTGCAGGACACCAGACTCGGTCACCAGCACCGTAACTTGCCGGCTGGTCGTGTCATTGCCCAGCCGAAACCCCACTACCAGCGTCGCCATCAGCCTGATCTCCCTCCATCGCGCTTCTACGCTAGCGAGTAGGGGCGCCCTCCGGGACCGGATCCCACAGGTCCTCCCGAAGGGCGTCGCAGGGAAGGTCGACGGAGAATTCAGCCTTCGTGATGTAAGCACGGAAAGGCCCGTCTGTCGCAGTGGACATCTGTCATCCGTCCTACGATTCGGTCGCGAGGTGCGCGGATCTATCTTGCAGAGCAGCCGCCTGGGCCGCGCCGGTACGGCGGAAGCCACCCGGACGAGGCGCAGCCGGGGCGTTCACGTGTGCCCGCCGCAAGGAGGCGCCGACCGAAGGATCGTCCCAACCGCAGCCCTGGGATCGCGGGTGGACGTAGCCCGGCTGGTTGGGCGCGGAGTCGGCAGCCCCCGCAGGACGCAGGTAGTCGGTTGCAGGAATCGGCGGTTCCTGGGCTGGGTACGAACGGCCGTTACAGGGGGACTGCTTTGGGCGGGAGTTCACCGATCATGGCGGTCTGCTGCCGGGTCTCACAGCGGTGTTGGCCGTATCTCCCCCGTGGTGCTGTCCACGCGCATGCTGATGTTGTAGGTGCGGGCGAAGCGGTTTGCTTCTCCTACGGACACGCTGCAGGCGTGCAGGTAGAAGGCGTAGGCGACCGATTCGACCTGTTCCGAGGTCAGCCGCAGCGTCCATCGGTTGGCGGTCTTGTCGAAGGCGGCGGTGCGCACCTTTTCGGCGAGGCCGTCGGCGGGCGGCACGTGGAGTTGCGGAGCGATGCTCACATACACCCGTACGACATCCATTTCCGACGGGCGCAACTGGATCAACCTGAGGCCCTCGTCCGACGGTTCCTCGGGGGAGGGGAGTGCGGAGCTTGCCTTGATGTAGGCGACGGCGTCGTGGCCCTGTGTGGTCAGTCGGGCCGCCTCAGGGACCGGGTGGCCGGCGAGGGCCGAGAGTTCGGCGCGGGTATCCCGATCGGCGAACTCCGCCAGCCTTTTGTCGACTGCGGCCCCCAGGGCCTGGTGATACTCAGATGGGAGGTCGCCGAACGGGACCCAGCCGCGTAGGGCCGGCTGCGTGCGGGCGCCGAGCGCCAGAAGCGCCGCGACTTGCGCCTTCCTGTCCTTCATTGTCCCTCCGCTGCGTACTGGTGAGGCTGACAGTAGGCGTGCGGTGTGTGGGGGGAAAGGCAGAAGGAGACCGCGAATGTGTGGCCACGTCCCCGGGGGCCATTGGCTGGGCGTGGGAGGTTGGGCACGGCCACGACGGGCGGAGTGGTGGCCGAATGCCATCCCGCCGGGGTGAAGGGGGCAGTCGGTGGAGAAGTTCGTGCCGCGTTTTCGGGGGCGTCCGTGGCCCAGTGGGGTGGGGGTGCTTCATGTCTATGCCTTGCCTCGTGCGGGAGTCGATGACGGGTTCCTCGCGATGGCTCGGGCCTGTGGGCCGCTGATGGCGGGCTATCCGATCGACCCGCAGTACTCGGGCGCGGAGGATGGTGCGGGGCTGCTGCACATGACGCTGGAGATGCTGGCCGACGCCCCGTCCGCCGACTACGACCGGCCAGCCCTGGGACAGGTGGTGGACGCGCTCGCGACCGAACTCGCCGATGTCGAGCCGTTCACCACTCAGGTCGGCCACCCGTTCAGCAACATCGCCGGCGTGGTGGTCGACGTGTGGCCCGACGCGGAGGTCCTCGCGCTGATCGAGCGGGTCCGCGCGGCGATCCGGAAATCCAGGGGGGAGGGCGCGCTGCTGCATTCGGGCGGCCGGCCTCACCTCTCCCTCGGGTACAGCTACCGGGACACCTCCTCCGACCGGCTCAACGGGCCGCTGCGCAACGAGATCACGCCGAGGCAGGTGCCCCTGCACGTCGACCGGGTGCACCTGCTGGACGTGACATGGGCCTTCGCCGACGACATCGGCGGGTGGCGCATGTCATGGGAGCCGGTAGCCGAGATCCCCCTCGGCCACCGGCCCCGATGACGACTGGAACAGAGGCGTGGCGGGTTCCCCTTCGCAGCCCGGCAGTTACCGGGCAGGATGGGCACCATGTCTGACGTCCTGGCGGTGGAGTCCGGTCAACCGAGCGCATACGACCTCGACCTGGAGATGAGCCTGCTGCTCCCCTCCTCGGCGCCGCCTGCCTGGGGCGCAGCGGTTCATGAAGCGGCTCGGCTCCTTGTCGACCAGCGATGGGATCAGGGCAGCCGGGCGTCTGTCGACCTGTGCACGCTGTCCCTGCTGCTGTTCGCCCGGACGTACGCCGGGGACCGTGTGCCCGGGGACGTACCGGCCGCCGAGCTGGTCGAGGCTTTCCACGGCCCGGCAGACCATGAGCCGCAGATCATCGGCGAGATCGACCGGGCGCTGACCGAGACCGGGCAGGGCCGGGACCGGGAGAGCGGGCGGAACACACCGCTGTGGAGCATCTTCAACACGGCCCGCGACCAGTACAAAGGCCGCATGGGGGCGAGCCTGCTGGCTGACGATATCGAGCCTCCCGCTCCTGGCCCGTCCCCTATGCGGGGAGCGGCCGGACGCCTGGCCGCGTTCTTCGCCGGCTATCCGGATCAGGCCCGCGAGCAGAAGGTCGCACCGGTCGTCGCGCCCGGCCCGCTCATCATCGAGTCCGACCGGATCCAGATCGCGACCGCCCACAGCATCAGGCCGGTCCGCCGCTGCCCACACGATGACCGGGTGAGCGGCGTGCGCGTCGATGGCCCTGAGGCGATCCTGGTGTGCGATCAGGGGCATGTATCGGCTCACTGGGAGCTTGACGCTTCGCGGGTGCGGATGGCGGTCGCCCGGGCGACAGGCGTACGTCCTTCCGCCCAGGGGACGCATCGGTTCCCGGAACTGGTGGTCGCCTCGACGGACCTGCTGCGGCACAGTGATCCACGGAAGGTGAACGTGTTCCTGCGAGAACGGGACTTCCCCCTCGTCGGCCGTGACGATGTGTTGCAGCAGGTGGGGCGTCTGATCGACGAGCGGGGCTGACCGCCGGGGTTCATCTCCAGCGAGCGAGCGAGCGAGTGGCTGGGCGGTGCTGGTGCGGGGCCCGGGCTGTTTCTGGTGATGGTGGCGGTGGCACCGTCCCCCGTCGGTGGGGTGCCCTGCGGCCGGGACCGGGATCGTGCCTGTCGGCCTGCGCATGCCGGGTCAGCGGTGTCGGGCGGGCCGGGGTGATGGGGCTGGTATGGCTGCCGCGGGTTGTGCGGCGTGCCGATGGGTCTGCCGGTGCGGGCTGGGTGCGGGCTGGCGGGTGCCGCTGCCGTGGGCGAGTTCTTCGGTCAGGCGGGCGAGGAGAGGGGCGGGTGTGTAGGGCGAGGCGTGGATGGCCCAGTGGGGGTGGGTGATGTCGCTTCCGGCCCACAGGGTCCATGTGGGGAGGGTGTTGTAGGTGCGTTGGGCGGCGAAGGCGTCGAACTGGACTCCGGCGTCACCGTCGTGGTTCCTCCAGCGGATCCAGCGTCCGTCCAGGGTGTGCTGCCAGCCGGCGTCGGTGAGGGCGCGGGTGGCCTGGGTGACGGTCTTCTCGGTGACGGGGGTGCCGACGGACGTTTCCCAGACATCTGTTTCCGCGAGGTTGTCCAGCAGGGTCTGGAGCAGGGGTGCCGGAGTCGTGCCGGTGAGCGTCATGTGCCATATGCGATCGGACACGGGATTCTCGTAGGCGGCGATGGTCCATGCGTACTCGCGGGGATCGCTCTCGTGTACGCGTTCGATGCGCAGGGTCTGGTTCTCGTGGACGGCATGGGTGGTGTCGTCCGACCAGGTACGCCATTTCCGCCAGTCCTTGTGTGTGTCGAGGAAGAGTTCCAGGGCGGCGTCGTGGTCGCCGGGGTCGGCCAGGTACACGGGGACGGCCTCTGGTAGGGCGGGGGTCGGCTCGGGCTTGGGAGGTGCGCTGAGTGGCGTGCGGGCTTCGATGGCTGCGTGTTCGGTGGCGGTCAGGGGTGCCGGGCCGGGGCGTATGCCGGTTCCGTGGGCCTTCTCGAAGGCGAGCAGGGCCTGGCCCGGGGAGTCGAAGGTGCCGGCGACTTGGCGCAGGTGGTCCTCGCCGTGCAGGTGGACGCTCTCGCCGCCGTGGAGGTAGGTGCCGACCGCGGCGGTGGTATTTCCGTCGTCGGCGTGGGCGTGGATGAGGAGTTGGCCGCGGCGGATGTCGTCGTGGATCTTCTGCGCCTGATCGGAGACCTCGCGGATTTCGCTGCGGGTGCACCACGGCATCGGGTATTCCGCCCAGGTCCATTCTTCGTCCATGGCTTTCTGGAGTCTCGGTGTGATCTCGACGGTGATGCCGCTGTCGGACAGGTGCTGGGCTGCGTCCTTGGCCCAGTGGGGCTCTTCGTGGTCGATGCGGGCCAGGACGAGGGTGTTGTCGGCGACGGTGGTCCAGTCGGCGGCTTCCAGAGCGAGGTGGGCGACGAGGCGGTTGGCGCCGGTGAGGGTGGCGGTGACGGCGCTGGGATGCGTGGGGTGGGTGTCGAGGCGGACATGTGCGTCGAGGTGAGGGGTGGTCACGAAGCGGGAGTTCCTTGTCTCCGGCGACCGGGGGCAGACTGCGGGGGCGCCGGGGTTAGTGGGCGATGCGGCTGGGGGGCGGGGCTGTGGTGGGCGGCGGGCCGGCCCGGGGCGCGGCGGTCGCCGGGCCGGGTGTGGCTCTGACCGACGGTGGTGCGGTGGCGAGGTGCCAGCGGGTTCGTACAGCGGCCAGGTCCGCGAGGGCGCGTCGGCTGCCGAGCACGAGCTGCGGGGGCGTGGTGGCCGGGTCGTCGGTGAGTGCGGCGATATGCCGGCCGGTGCGGTGGGCGCTGTCCAGGATGCGGCGGTGCAGGATGCGCCCACCCAAGTGCCGTGCGGATTCGGCCGGTGCGGCGAGGAAGCCGAGCAGGTCTCGCGGATCGTGGTCGTGCAGGACACCGCGTTGCTGGGCTTCCCAGACGACGGTGATGGGGTCGACGGGCGCACGGCGTCCGGCAAGGGCGGTCAGGCAGTGCCACAGTCCGGCATGCAGGGAGTGGGTGAAGTCGTCGCCGGTCAGCCACCGCATCTGGGCGATGTCGGCCGGGTTGGCGGTGGCGGTGGCGAGGAGCAGGCGTTCTTCCTCGGCCGCTTCTTCGGCGTCGCGGACGGGTGCGGGCGGTGTGGGGGTGCGGGGCAGGGGCCCGGAGCCGTGAGCGAAGGCGGCGGCGATGTCGTCCACGACGCCGGCGAGGGCGTCGGCTTCGGCGAGGGTGGTGGGCACCGGGTGGGGCAGGGAGGTGTCCCGCGCGGTCTGCGCGAGGCGCAGGGCGGCTTCACGCAGGCGGCGGCGGGCGTGCTCGGCCTGGATGACCTGCGCGTAAACGGCGGCGTGCCCAGGGGAGGGACAGACCTGGACCAGGGCGTGGAGGTAGGACACGCTCAGCCCGGGGGCTTCGGGCCGGGCGGCTTCCAGCACCGCGTTCAGCCAGACCACATCGGACCGGCGCGTCTCCGCACCGCACGCCGGTGCTGCCTGGATGGCCGCGAACAGCGCGCCGTGGGCGTGATTGCCGAACTGGTCGGCGTGCACAGCAATGTCGCCGGATCGGTGGGGTTCGAGGAGGAGTGCGCCGAGGAGGGCCTGCTCGGCGTAGTGCACCGGCGGCTGCGGCGGCAGGTCGACCGGATCGTCGTACGGGCTCGGGGGATGGGGCATCAAGCGGCCAGGGTGAAGTCGGCGGGATTGAGGGTCTTGCCGAGGTGCGGGGCGAGCAGATGGCCGGCGAGCAGCGGGGGCACGGCATTGCCGATCTGAGAGAACCGCTGGCCCTTGTTCCCCGCCCAGGGGTAGTCGGCGGGGAAGGACTGCAGGATGCCGGCCTCGCGGGCAGTGATCCGGATCGGCTCCGGCACTGCCGCAGGCGCCGTGCCGTGCGATGGTGCCGAGGCGGGTTCGGCGACCCACGTGCACTCGTTCGCGCGATGGCCGAAGAACAGCGTGCCCGCCGGCTCCTCGATCGACCGGACGGTCGCGTTGGCCTGGTTGTTGCTGCGCAGCGACCAAGACCAGCGCTGCCCCACCGTGGGAAACGCCGATACCCCGGCACCGCGGCGGTCACCAGTGCCGCGGTGCACCGCGCTGCTGGCTCGTTGTCGGCGCGATGGCAGGACCGCACCGTCCGGTCGCGGCGTCCAGGTCCCGCGCTCCCGGGCATCGGACAACATTTTGCGGGAGCCGGAGGGGAACGGCTCCGGGCCGCCGCCGGGGCCTCCTCCGGCGCAGACGGTCGGCGTGGGCCGGTCGGTGGCGCCCCAGCCGAGTGCTTCGGCCATGCTGACCCAGCGGGTACGTCCCGGTCCGAACAGCGAATCCGGTTCGGTTACTTGGGCATGCGTCGGGGGAGGCGGTTGTGCTGTGCGGACGCGGGAGGCGAGCAGGATCGCCCGCCGCCTCGTCTGCGGCACCCCGTAGTCGGCGGCGTTGAGAATGCCGCACCACACCGAGTACCCCCACGACCGGAGCACTGCCGCGTAGTGCCGCCACAGCGGCAGGACGTCCGGCACTTCCTCCATGGCGACCCATTCCGGCTCGCCGACGCTGTTCAACGCGTGGAGGTAGCGCATCGGCTCGGCGGCGAGCAGGCTGCGCTCGTCCCGGCAGGCGGTGAGCAGACGTTCGCGGGTGTCGCGTCCGGTGGCGAGATCTTCGACCGCCTGGTGGACTAGTGGCTGGTCCACCAGGCCGAGGCGTTTGCCGGCCATCGACCACGCCTGACACGGCGGGGATGCGATCAACCCGCGTGTGCGGCCGAGGAACGGCCTCGTCGGATACCTCGCCACATCGGTCCGGATAGTCACCTGCCCGGCAGCCGCTCGGGTCTTGCAGGCCCACGCGTCCCATTCCAGGCCGACGTCACGCACACCGAGAACGCTCAGCGAGTGGCTCCAACCCCCCGGGCCGGCGAAGAGGTCGAGTATCAAGTAGCCAGCCCGAAATGATTCCGCGTCAGCGCGTCCGTATCCCCGCGGCACGTCCAGGGTGAGCAGCCGTCCTCGACACCGTTCTCCCACTCCGACGCTTCGGCCGGCTCGCCCTGCAGGGCTTTGCGTTCGGCGGCGGTGACATGGTCGATGGGCGCCTCACTCAACGGGACGCGGGAGCGGTGCAGGAACGCCTCGCCGAGCAGTCGGCTGCCCGACGCGTTGGCGCGGGCATTCCCCTGCCGGATGGCCGCGTCGAATTCGACAACGTCCGCCCACTCCTCAGGCGAATGGTCGCGGATATGCCTCCACTGCGCATTTCCGTGGAAAGGGCATCCGAGGCAGCTTGATTTCGGTGTGTCAGCCAACCCGAGTGACGTGAGGTAGCGGACGCAGTCCGCTCTGCTCCAGCCCAGGTCAAGAAGAGGATGCCGGTTGCGCATGTACTTCACATCGGCGTCCTTGGCGCGGTGGAATTCATCGGTGGAGATGCCAACCCACTGCTCCACGAACACCACCCTAGGTATGCGTGTCGGATAAGGGTAGCCGAGGAGTTCGCGGACCTTCTTCTTTATCGGTTTGATCTTATATTCACCTGTGCATTGCCGTCTGGTCATTCCTGCCTTGCCGTCCTGGTTGAGAATGTGGAGCGGCATGCTGGCGAATCGGTGGTCAGGGTTCAATGCGTCGCTTCGAATGTTTCCGGAGGCGACGCGCAGGATGGGGATGCCTGCCGGTTTCGCTATCTCTCGCTCCAGGCGGTCGAGATGCGAATATACGGCTTTGGGTTCCCATCCTGTGTCGGCGAAAATGGCGTAGTCGACCTTGGGGAGAATGCCTTCGGCTGACAGGGCGAGCATGGCGCTGGATTGAATTCCGGCGCCGAGCGAGATGGATCTGAATACGGGGTCGGTGGAAATCGGGGGTCCTTGCGGTGGGCGGGGCGCTGCCGGTGGGTGGGTCGGTCAGCGGCGGGGTGTGGGGGTGCGGGCCGCGGCGGGTGCCGGCGGGGCCGGGGTCGTGGCGGGGGTGCGGGGTGTGGTGAAGGCGGGGCGTACCGTGTCGAGGCCGTCGGCGAGGTCGCGGGCGGTGTCCGTGGCGTCACGCAGCCATTGCCAGGTGGGGGTGGGCAGCCCGCGCCGGTGGGCGTGGTCGCGGGCCCATTCGAGGATCTCGGCGGCGTTGCGCAGTTGTTCGGTGAGCTGCTGCAGGACCGCTGTCTGCTGTTCGGGACTGCTGGTGCCGTGCGCGGCTTGCAGTAGCGCGTCGAGAGCGGTGGGAAGGGGCTCGTCGCCTGTGGGCAGTCCGTAGAGCTGGGCGTGCAGGGCTTGGGCGTAGACCGTCACGGGGCCGCCGCGGGAGCGGTAGCGGTGCCGGGCCGCGGCCTGGCGTCTAACGCCGAAATGCATGGTGACGTCGCGGGGAGCGGCGCCGGGAATCTGGTCGGCGAGCGCATGGGCGAAGTCGTGCGCGGTGGGTGTGTCAGTGGACGTGGGCATCTCCTCGACGAGAAGGCGCTTCAGCGAGCGCGGCTGGTGGCTGCGGCGTTGGACGGTTCGTAGGTGTCGATGAGGGGTGTCCTGTCAGAGGGGCTTGCCACAGGGTGCGGGCGATGTGAGCGGTGCCGCGGTCGGTCCGCGGCCGGGACGGTGTGTGCCAGCCCGGCCGCGCGGGGCGGTGGGCGAGGACACGCCATCCGGCTCCGCGCAGCGAGGCTCCGCTCTCGCCAGCCTGGGTGTATGTGATCAGCCGGCGGTATCCGAGGGCTTTGGCCGCTCTCCATGCCGCTCCGTAGAGCAGCGAGTTCGCCATGGGCGCACCGTCGCTGGTGGTGCGGGTGACTTCGAGCGTGCTGCCGTCGTCCAGGTGGCGTGCGACGGGACGGCCGACGATGGCCACCGCGCGCAGGGTTCCGGTCTCGTCGGCTGCGCCGACGGAGAAGATCTGCCCGGCGGGCGGTGGGTGGTGCCGGTGCCAGGCGCGGACGAACTCCTTCGCCTCACGGGAGCGGACCGGCACCAGGTGCAGGTGCGCCTCGCTCATGCCGTCGGCCCGAAGTCGTCCCGGTTCCGTGTGTGCTTCGCGATGGCACGCGTGGTGATCGCCTTCGACGCGCGAGCGGACGCGGCGGTCAGTTCCTGCGCGCCGGGCTCCAGGTACCAGGGGCGCAGGTCCAGCATCGCCACCCGCAAACCTGTGGCCAGGCAGAGCGCGCTGCCCTTGGGCAGGGCGCGGATCGCGTCGGCGGGCAGGATCCGCTCCTGCCGCATCGACACCGAGGTGCTCTTGCCGGACTCCGAGTGCGACGTGGACGTGGTTTCGACGTCGTGGTCGCCGATCAGGCGGGAGAGTTTGTCGGCGAAGTCGGGGTCGTCAATGCCGGAGCCGATGACCTTGACTGTGCTCGCGGACCACATGGCGTCCATGCCCGCGTCGCCCCACACCTTCTGGCCCTGCCGGTAGGACTGCAGGATTGTGATGGGGATGATGCCGCGCGATCCCAAGTGGGAGTACAGGTCGGGAAGGTCGCTGATCTTGCAGACGTTGGCGGCCTCGTCGAGGATCGCGAGCATGGGCGGGTCGAGGCGCCCACCGGCGCGTTCGGCCTGGGCGGTCGCGGCGCGCATCACGGAGTCCGCGCACGCGGCGATCAGGGCTGAGGCTCCGCCGCCGCCGTCCTTGGACAGCAGGAACAGGGTGTCGGTGGAGGTGACGAACGCGGACGGCGTGAACTCGGGCACGCCTCGCTGCGGGGTGACCCAGGCAGCGATCTCGCTGTTCAGCAGCGCGGCGGCGTACTGGCGGGCGGTCTCGTAGATACCGTCCCGGGTTTCCGGCGGACCCTCGACGGTGCCCTTCAACTGTGCGGCGACGGCGGTGAACTTGTGGTCGCGCAGGATGTCGAGTGGGGTGCGGTCGGCGGGGAACGCGAGCCACTGCATGACGTCGGTGATCGGCCGCTCGTCCAGGGCCGCGGCGAGGAACAGCTGGGCGAGGATGTTGGATCCGGCCTTGGACCAGAAGTCACCCTGTTGCGAGGCGTCCACGCTCGCGGCGAGGAAGTGCCCGGCCAACCTCCCGGCGCCGTCCAGGGTCTTGGCGTCGGCGAGCGGGTTCCACCACATCTCGCGTGCGACGTGGGCGATCTGCTGCGGATCCATCGACCACACCTGCCCGCCGCGGGCACGGGCGTCGTAGGTGGCGGTGAATGCATCCCCGGCGGCCTTGTTCGAGGTCAGCAGGACCGGACCGGGCGCGTTGAGTATGGACGGGATCGCCAGCGAGGTGGTCTTGCCGGAGCGGGGAGCCATGATCGCGACGGCGACGTCCTCATACCCCATGCGGACCTCGCGTTTGGTTCCTTGGAGGTTGCCGAGCAGGATGCCGGTGTCGCGGGCCGCGATGTGTTTGGTGTTCTTCAGGCTCGGGCGCAGGGAGCGCGCTTTGGCGGTGATCGCCTTCGTCAGTAGCGGCTCGATGTCCTTCGCCTTGGCCATGCCGGCGATGTTCTTTTTCCCGGTGTGGTTCTTGCGGCGGGTCCACAGGATGCCGACGACGGCCGCGAGCGTGAGGAACACGACGGTCGGCGCGATGCGGGTGCCGATCAGGAGGGCGGTGTCCCCCGCTTCGGGCCAGAGTTGGTCGGGGTGGAGCAGGGCGAGGGTGGGCTGGTAGGGCGCCCACTGGCCGCCGGCAAGGGAGGCGGTGATGTTCCCGCCCAGCCAGGCGAGGTGGGCGAGGGGGACGGCTACGGCGAGGGTTCCGAGGAGTATTCGGAACCCGATGTCGCTGCCGGTGTGGGAGTTCGAGGGGGGATTGGTCAAAGGGGGGGGCGGTTTCCAAAGGGGGTGGCGGGTCAGTGGGAGCGGCGGCCGGGTCCGGCGAGGCCCTGGTCGACGAGCATGGACTCGGGCTCGGTCAGGGGAAGCTCCTGGATAGGGGGCGCTCGGGCAACACAGGGACGGCGACGTCACGGTGCCTTGCGTCGGGGACGCGTGCTTGTCTTGGTGGGAGCCGGGGCGAGGGCGGAGGACGTGTGGCGGGCTGCGGTGTTGATTTCCCGGAGCGCAGTGCCGTGGCTGGCCCAGTCGTTCAGGTAGCTCCACGCCTCGGCGTGGTATTCGGCGTCGGCGTCGGCGCGTATGCGGGACTGCGGGCATCTGTGCCGGCGAGTAGACCGGTGCGGGTCTCGTCCCACGCCTCGCTGAGGGTGTCGAGTCGGTCGAGTGCGTAGGTGAGGGTGGCCAACTGCCAGACCCAGGTGCTTCGTATCGAGCGGGCGGGGCAAGATGGCGAGCTGGGTGTGGGCGGTGGCGAGCAGAGCGCGCGCGGCGGGGCGGACCTGCTCGAACGCCGTGGCGGTGTCGGCGTCGCGCCGGCTCTGGCGCATGCCGTAGGCGTGCTCGTTGCAGGGCCAGCCGTCGAGTCCGGTGGCCTCCTCGGAGTAGGCGTCCCAGGCGGCGAGGATCTCCTCGCCCCTCTGGACGAACTGGGTGAGCTGCGCGTGGAGGGCGCGCGGGGAACGGGGGGATCGGCGTATGGGGGACGTCCTTTCACAGGGGACGGGGCAGGTGGCACGGAAGGTCGCGGCCGGGAGGCATGGCCCCCGGCCGCGACCGCGGTTCAGCGGCGGGCAACCGGCGCGCCGTGCTGCGGGCTCGGCGCGGGGCTGGTGGCGGCTGGCTGTCGGCGCCGGGTGGTACGGGCTCGGGTGCGCAGGGCGGCCAGGCGGTGGGTGTGGGCTTCGACGACCTGCTCGGGTGTCATGGCGCTGCGTGTCTTTGCGGCGGTGTGGTGGGCGGTGCGGTCGAACATGTGGCGCTGCAACGGTGCGGGGTCGGCCAGAGCGCTGAGGAACGTACCGACCAGGTGTGTGGGCGTGTGCTCGTCGAGGTAGGCGTTCCAGATGCGCGGGCCGGGGGCCTCTCCGCTGGTCTCGATGTGCCAGGACGGCCGGTCGTGGAATTCGTTCAACGGCCGTAGTTCGACGTGGCACATGGAGTCCGGCGAGCGCGCGGAGTCGGCGTCGCGGTGCCAGCCTGCCGAGGTCAGCGGCTGCCACGGGGCCGGCTGCTGTGGCGGCGGCGCGATCAGGGCGTCGGTGAAGGCGGCGAGGACCTCGGCGGGCACGAGTTCGCCGAACTCGGCATACCAGCCCGGCTCGGTGAGGGTGGGAACGGCCTGCAGCCGCCACCACGCCGAGGCGCGGCTCTGCGGGTCGAACTGGAGCCGGTGGCGCAGGTCAGGGCTTGCCATGACGATCTCGGCACTCAGCGGGTCGGAGACGGCGCTCCATCCGGCGGCGGCCAGGCCGTGGGTGACGTGGCGGGCGTCGCCGGAGCCGGCGAGGTGGCGGGGGCTGGTGTCGAACGGGATCTGCCAGGCGTGCTTGTCGGCGAACTGAGCGAGCTGCCTGCGGCTTACGGGCACGTTCAGCCCTCCGCGGTCGCCAGGAGCGAGCGCAGCCGGTCGAGCTGGTAGTGGAGGGCGTGCTGGTCGGTCTGCTCCCACGCTGCCTCGCGCAGGTCGGCGATCAGCCGGTGGAACTCGGGGGTGCGGACCGTCGCATGGTCGAGTGCGACGCGGGCGAGGGCGCGCAGGACCTCGCCGAGCTGGATGGGCAGCCCGGTGTATTCGTCCAGGAGCGGCTCGACGAGGTCGAGTGCCTCGTCGAGATCGGGTCGCTCGCGGAGGTACTCGGTGAGATGGGCGAGGGTCTCACCCGCGGTCCGGAGGGCGTCTGGGGTGGGTGCGTGCACGGGGGGCTCCTCGATCAAGGGTGATGGGTATCGGTTCAGCGGCGGGTTCGCGCGCTGCCGGCGGTGGTGTGGGGTCGGGCGGTGGTGCGCGGACGGGTGCGTCGGGTGCTGTTGCGTGCCCAGGTGGCGGCGCGGGCGGCGGTGATCCGGGCCTGCTGCCACGCGGCGAGCTCACTGGGGCGCACGGACACGGAGGTGGTGCGGACCTGCCGGGTCGGCGGGACATTGCCGCGGGGACGCATTACCGGCAGCGGGTCCGCGAGGGCGGTGGTGAACGCCTGGACGAGGTGCATCGGCGTGGTCGAGGTGAAGGTGGCGTCCCAGGTGCGTCCGTGTTCGTCGCGGGCCCCGGCCCACCAGTGCGCCTGGGCGGGACCGGACTGGTGGAACCGCACAAAGCAGTTGCCGTCCGGGCTCATCGCGGTGACATGCTGCCCGCGCTGGGTCTGCCAGTGGTTCTGCTCCAGCGGCGCCCACACGTGGGGTGCGTGCGCGGAACGCGGCCGGGTGAGCGCGTCGGTGAACCCGGCCACGATCTCCACCGGCGTCTGCGGGCTGAGTACCGCGTGCCACCCGGGCCGGGTCGCGGTCTGCTTGCCGCGGATGGTCCAGCCACCGGGCTGAACAAAGGGGTTGTAGCCGACCCGAATGATTCCGTCGGGGCTGTCGAAGACGAGGGGGCCGCCGGTCCTCGACTTGTCCTTCCAGCCCGAGGCACGCAGGTATTCGGTGACGTGCCGCAGGTCCCCGCCGCCGGCCAGGTGACGCGGCTCGACCAGGTAGTGCTGCTCGGCAGGTTCGCTGCCGCCCCAGCCCGAGGACTGCTTTCGGCTCATCGGTGCCGCCGTACGACAAGCGGCGCGGCGGCCGGCGAAGGGACGGGGTTGGTGTTCACGGGGCGGGTGGCGGCGGTGAGTGTGTCGGTGTGCTCGTCGAGGTCGCACCCGATGGTGTGGAGTTCGTTCGCGGCGCGGCCCAGAGCGAGCCACACCTCCGCGGGGAGAGTGCCTCGCTCTGCCTGGTTCTTCGCGAAGACGCTGCCGGTGGCGACGAGGTGGGTGACGCCGCTGAGGACTCCGGTGTCCGGGTCGAGGACGCGGGCGATGACCTGTAGGGCTTGGGCGGCGGGGAGCTGGGAGAGGTGGTCGGCGAGCTGACCGAGCTGGTGGGTGATCTCGTCGGCCAGCCTCACCGGGTGGGGGGCGGGGTGGGGCATGCTCCTCCGGTTCGGTGGGCGGTCAGTGGTGGTGGCGGTAGCCGACGCGCTGCGTCTCGGCGAGGATGACCGCCGATCGCGCGGCGGCCGGCGGAGAGGTGCGGTCGGGGCCGACCTGGACGCGTGCGTGCAGGTAGCGGCGGAAGAGGGCCGCGGCGAGGTGGGGCCTCGAAGGTTTGCTGATCGGTGGGCGTGCGCGGGGTGTTATGGGTTTCTCCATGTCTCGGTGTGGTGGGCGGCCCCGGCGTGGTGCCGGGGCCGCTTCCGCGCCTTTAGGGGGTGCGGCGTGCCGGGGCTGCGCGCGAGGGGGAGCCGACGGGTGCCTGCCGTCGCGCGGCAGGGCGCCCCGCTCGGGCGCGCAGGTCGTGCACGGCCTGCCGGTAGGCGGCTGCGTCGAAAGCCTCGGGCGCGCAGTTGACCTCGTATCCGGCCAGGAGCAGGGCGGGGACAGCGCGGGTCGCCAGGCGCTTCTGCTCGTCGGCGTCGAGGTGTTCGGGCACGGTGTGCCAGATGTAGATGGGTGAGTTCGCGGGGGAGGAGTGGCGCTCCAGGCCGAGGTGTTCCAGCAGGTCGTGGAGCTGGGCGGGGGCGCCGGTCGGGGTGTCGGCGTGGATGGTGGTCGTCAGGGCCTTGATGTAGATCTCGACGTCCGTGCCGTATTCGTCGGCCAGGTTGGCCATGTCGCTGTCTCCAGGTCGACGGCGGCGGGATGACGCGGGGTGGGTGCGGTTCGACGCCGGAGAGGTGGTCGCCGACCGCTGCACACGGCGTGCGGCGTGGTGGACCGGCCCTCGCGCCCGGTCTGGTCATCGAGCCCTGGAGGCCGAGGTAGGGGTGTTGGCCGGTGCGGGCGTGGTGGCCGGGGTGGCGGCGGGCGCGATACGGCCTGACGGGTGCTGGAGCGCGGTGGCGATCCCGTGCTCGCCGAGCCGGCGGCCGGCCTTGCGTACCGTGCGGGCCTGCGCCTGGGTGTCGTCACCGCTGAGGCGGTGGATACCGGTGTGCGGGTCGTGGACGAAGCCGCTGGCCACCAGGACAGCGGCGGCCACGTCTCCGACGGGCACGGTGGCGAGGCTGCCGTCGGGCTGCCAGGCCATGACGACCCGGTCCGGCTGGGACGCGGGGATGCAGGCCGCCGCGTTGTGGCGGACCTGGGCGAGCGCCGTGTCGTAGCGGGCGAGCAGGTCACCGGCGACCTGCTCGGCACTCAGGAACGGGTCGTCCGCGAGCGCGATGCCGTTGGGCTCAGGTACATCGCGGTACGCCTCGTCGGGCAGGCTGGGCAGGGCGAGGGCGGCAACGAGGAATCCGGCACGGTCGTCGTGCCGGTCGAGGACGACGAGCTGCGCTCCGTCCGGGCGGCTCAGGACGACGGCTTGCCGGAGTGGGTGTTCGGCGAGAGCATCGGCGATCAGGTCCAGGTCCCAGACGCGGTCGGCGATATCGGACAGGTAGGTCTCGTGCCGGTGGTGGGCGCTCCTCCAGGTTCCGGGGAGTTCGCCGGCGAGGATGTCGGCGTAGGAGCCGAGATGCTCGGCGGCGTTGTTGTCGTGGTCGTGCATGGTGTCCTTGGGGTTTTGGGGTCAGCGGCGCAGGGCTGCGGGTGACGGGACCGGGAGCGCGGCGGCGGAGGGCACGCGCACGCTGCGGAGCGTTCACGCCCGTTGCCGGGCGTGTTCGGTGCGTGTGCGACGGCTGGGCTGCGGAGTGTGCCGGGCGCCGGTGGCCGGGACGGCGGCGAGCGAGCCCGGGTTGGCGGTGGTTTCGGGGCGGCGCGCGGCCAGGGTTACCGTCCGCCGCGTGTGTCGGCGATGTGCACCAGCTGGCCGAGGGCGGTGGTGGTGTACCAGCCGCAGTCGATCACCTCGTCACGGCCGGTGTATGTGCGCAGGAGGTGGTCCTCCATCGCGCGCAGGTGGATCAGGCAGTCCGGACAGCGCCGTGAGAGGTGCACGAGGTAGCGGGGGTGGCCGGTGACGTACGTCTGGGCTCCTCCGGCGGCGTCGCGCAGGCGCCAGCCGTCCTCGTCGGTCGGGGTGTGCCAGGACGGGGTGACCACGCGCATCGCGTCCCCCCACAGTTCACCGCCGGCCACGCCCTTGAGGACGACGACCGTGTCGCCAGCTTGGAAGTGGCCGTGGGTGATGTCCCGGTCGGGGGTGAGCGGGTCGGCGGTGGGAGAGGTGACGGGGGCGAGCGGGGGCTGGGACATGCGGAAGTTCCTTCCACGTGAGACGAGCGGTGGGAGGAGCAATGGTCCGCAGGATCGCCGGTTTGGCTAACCGGCGATGTGCGTCTATATTCCGCCGCCGTCAGCGGAACGGGTTCTCCGTTCCGCGGTCCGTTTCGGTTGCCGAGTCGAGGAGTTCGAGCAGGTCGGTGGCCTCCGCGTCGCGTTGGTCGATCCACCATCCGGCGCGGGTGATCGAGCGGGCCTTGTCCTCCAGCGCAGCCCAGTCCGCCTCCTCCCAGGTGCCCTCGGTGACCAGCGCGGTGTACGCGGCGGTCATCAGCTGGTGCCGGGACCGCTCGCCCCAGCCGAGGGCCTTCTCAAAGCCCTCCAACGGCGGCATGCCGAACTTCGTCGTCCATTCGGTCGCGGCCTGCTGCTCCGCCGCCCGCTTGGCGGCCAGCCACTCCTTGGAGGACTGCGTGTCGGCGTCCCGCGCCGCCTTCCAGCAGTCGGTGCAGTCGCGCCCGGCGAGCCAGCGAGCGAAACTCGCACGGCGATCGGCGGGCCGTTCGGACAGGTCATGGACCACGTCGTGGCCGCACTGGTGCTCGACAGTCCATCGGGTGTGAACAGCCATGAATGTCTCCAAACTGGGGTGTGGGAGAAGGAAAAGACAGGGAGAAGCGCGTGCTCAGGCGTGGTCGCGGCGGGCGGGCGCGTTGGCCGGGGCGGCGAGGAGCAGGACGGTCAGGGCGAAGACGGCGCCGATGGCGGGGAGTGCGGCGCTGGCCCAAGGGTGGTCGGCGAGGTGGCCGGCGAGGGCGGTGCCGGCGGCCTGTCCGACGCCGATGGAGAGGATCAGCCACGCGTACGCCTCGCTCGTGCGGCCGGTGGGTGTGAGGGCGTCGGTTCTCATGTAGGCGCAGGCCACGACCACGGTGAGGAACACACCGGGCACCAACACCGCCACAGCGGCCACGTGCGGGCCGGGCACGGCGAGCAGCGGGAGCCATCCGGCCAGGAAACCCGTAACTGCGCAGTGGAGTTGGCGGGTGGTGGTGCCGGGCCAGGTGCGGTGGCCGTAGACGAGGCCGCCGAGGAACACCCCGGTCGAGAACACTGCGGGGATCAGCCCGGACAGCATGACCTGGCGGTGGGTGTCGGCCATGGCGACGGCCCACACGTTCAGGGCGCCGATCGCGGCCCCGATACCGCTCAGCGCGACGAACAGCGCGATCAGCGGACCGCTCGCCAGTCGTCGTGCCGAACCGCCGCCCGCGGTGGTCGGGGTGGCGAGCCAGTGGCGTGAGGGCGGTGCGGTGGCGACGGTGAGGGTGCCGACGAGGCCGAGCGCGGCGGTGCAGGCGAGAGCGGCGGCGGGGCTGTAGGCGGAGGCGAGGGCGGCGGCGAGGAGCGGGCCGGCGATGTACAGCAGGCCCTGGGCCCCGGCGTCGAGAGCGAGAGCGGTGTGCCGCAGCCGACGGTCGCGGATCAGGCTCGGCCACAGGGACCGCAACCCGGCTTCCAGCGCCGGGGTGGTCAGTCCGGCAGCGGTGACGAGAGCGAGGGCGAGGACCGGTCCGCCATAGAGTCCCGTGAGCGGGAGAGTGGCCAGCAGGGCGGCCGTGAGCAGCGCGCACGGGACGTGTACGGCGTATTGGCCGTGGCGGTCCATGAGGCGGCCCTTGACCGGTTGGGCCAGGGCGGAGGCGAGGCCGTACAGCGCGCACAGCAGCCCGCCGAAGGCGATGCTGTGACCGGCGCTGATGGCCCACAGGACGAGGGCGACGGGCGCCATGCCGGAGGGGAGCCGGCCCAGGAGAGTGCCGCCGAGGAGGCGGCCGACGTGGGGAGTGCCCAGCACCGCGCCGTACGTGGGGCGCGGCGCTGGGGCTGGTGGTGCGGTCAGGGACAACGGGTGCTTTCCGGGAGTGGTGGCCCGCTACGGGCGGTGTGCGGTGGGTTGGGTGCGCTGCGGCGGCGGGGGCGCGGGCGTGGTCGTCAGGCCGGGACGCGGGTAGGCCCGTGGCACGGGGGTGCGGTGCGGTGGCAGGACGGCGACGGTCGCGCCGAGCTCTTCGGCCGCGTCTTCGACTTCACGGGTGAGGAACTCGATCTGCCGGCCGAGCGCGGCGAGCCGGGCGGCGATCTGACGGCCCTGCACGGTCTCCAAAGCACCGGCGAACTGGGCGCCCGTTTCCAGGAGTTCTTGGAGGCGGACCATCGGGCCCGCGTGGTATCCGCGCTGGGTGGCACTCAGCAGGGCCTCGGAGGCGTCACCCGCACTCTGGCCCTCGACGACACTCCGGATGAGTTCCTGCAGCGACATCTCGGGTACGGGCTCGGGGCGGTTGTATCGGGAGGCGTCCGGGCGTAGCACGCCGGGCGGGACCGGAGCGGGCAGTACTTTCCCCGCCTCGTACTCGTGGGCGAAGTGCCCGATCACCCACCAGCCTGGCGCGTCCGGGTCGCCTTGCAGCGCGATGACCGTCGAGTCGCCGTCCTCGATCAGATGGGCGAGGGTGATCGGCTGCCCGTCGGCGGCGTACCACGACTCGGTCCGCTCCAGCGCGCCGCGCCGTTGCGCGGCCTGGGCCCTCTCGGTCCACATCCGCTGTTCCTCGTCGGTCAGCGGGGCCTTGTGCTGGTGGTGCTTGTTCTGGTCGGCGAGATGGTCGGCGATCACACCGTGGTCTGCCCAGGCGGCCAGGTGCGGCCACAGGGCTGCGTGTTGTGCGCGTTCGGCCGCGGAGCCGGGGGCGGTCGGGCGGTCGAGGGCGCGGCGGATTTCGGCGGCGGAGGTGGCGAGGGCGTCCAGTACGTTCCGCCACCCGGTCAGGTGCCGGGCGGGCGATAGGTCGTCGAGCGCCCGGCGCGCGGCATCGAGCAGAGCGTCGGTGTACGGAGCGAGGTGCGTGGTGTATGCCTTGACGGCCGCCTTGCTGCGGTGGGCGCGGGCGGCTGCCGCCGCGTCCGCGTGGACGGTGCGGCCGTAGCGGTCGCGGGTCAGGTCCAGCGCGGACTCGGTCTCGCGGTCGATGACTGCCATCCGCAGCCGGAAGTCACGTGCACCGTCGACCAGTTCGGGCAGCACCGGGGCGCCGGGGATGGGACTGCTCGCGGGCGTCATCGGGACCGCCCGCCGCCCGCCGCCGTCAGGTGGACGGTCGGAGGGTAGGTGGGCTTCGACGGGATGGGCCGTGCCGCTGGTGGGGAGGCGGCCGGCGGTGTGAAGCGTTGCGTCGTCCGACCGGCGCCGGCCTGGGCGAGACGGGCGCGGTGCTCGGGGACCCGGTGGGGACGGACGAGGCGTGGCGGGCCGGCCGAGGGGGACGGGGCGAGGGCGATGTCGGCGTGCACGGTGTAGCCCTGGCGGCGCAGATCGTGGACGGCTTGACGGGTTCGGCGCGGACCGTCGTACTCGGGTGCCCTCAGCCGGAAGAGCGGCTGCGTGCCGGGAACGGGCTCGAACTCCTCGCGATCCAGGTACCAGTGGGCAAGGTGGACGGGCATGGCCGGGGTGAAGGAGGCCACGAAGCCGTGTATCTCGTGGGTGCCGAAGGCGAAATGGGTGCCGGGTTGCAAGGGGTGGGATTCTCCTCACGTTGTCGGGGCGGAGGCTGCCAGTGGCCGCGATGTGCAGCCGGGCCGTGGGCGGCCACGTGCGCGATATGTCTCTGGCGTGCTCAACTGACCTGCGGTGTGTCGTCATCGGGCGCGAGGCGCCGCGGTGGCAGCGGGTGGTGCCGCGGCGGGTGCGGCTTGCTCGGTGGTCCTCGGGGTGATCACCGGGACTGCGCCGGGTGCCCAGTGGAAGGGGTGGTCGCTGAAGGCGGAGCGCGGGTCGGTGTCCCAGTCCACGACGGCACCGACGCTCATGTACGGGGCGCTGATCACTTCGATGCCGTGCTGGTGCAGGACGTAGACCCATTCGGTGTCAGAGTCCTCGACGGACATTTCGGTCTCCAGCATGCGCACCGGGGGTGATCCGTCGGTGGTGATGACGTTGTCCATCGTGCGGCTGGGCCACCGTTTGCCGCCGGTCAGCGCGGTGAGGAGTGCGGTCGGGGCGCCGTCGAGGAGGTCGGTGCCGATCTCCGCCCAGGCGATGGGGACCTCGTCGATGAGGTGCTGCGACAGTGCTTCGGTGTCCCGTTCGAAGCGGTACTGGTAGGCGGTCAGCAGGAGCGGCAGGTGGTGGCTGGGATGCCCGTCGTGCTGGACATGGATGCCGGTGTAGCCGGTGTCGGTGGGTCGGGCGATCACGGAACGGGTGGACAGGGAGGGTCTCCGGGAGTCGTCGGGCTACCTGCCGCCTGTCGGGCCGGCCGGTGGGGAGGGCGGTGTGGGCGGAATGCCCCTGGGTGGCGCGGGTGCTGGGCGCTCCTGTCGGGAAGGCGTGGAGAAGTAGCGGTGGAAGTCGAGGTGGGCGTCGAGTTCCTTGACGGCGTCGCGGAGCGATTCCGAGGTGCGCCGCAGGTAGGCGCGGGCCGTGGCGTGGTCGAGGACCATGGAGTTCTCCAGATACGGCCTGCTTTGCTCGGGGGATCGGGACAGGGCCAGGATGGTTTCAGCGGTCTCGGCGAAGTGCCCCGAGGCATGGCTCGACATGGTGGAGGCCGTCGCGAGGCGGGCTAGGACGGTGCGGCCGTCGCGGGTCTTGCTGTGCGGGCTTGTGGCGAAGTTGGCAGTCAGCCGGATCACGGCGCGGGAGAGGTCCTGCGCGCCGACGGCATGTTGGAGCAGCCCGGCGTAGGAGGGTTCGGCCGGTACATGTCCCCGCTCGTCCAGCAGTTCCCACTGCTCGGCGGCATTGCGTGCTTTGTTCTTCATAGCGTTGATCGCGCTGATGAGGCGCAGTGTGTCGTCGCGCGGCATCGGCTGGCGCTGGATATCAAATGTCATGAGCGGTGATCGAGTTCGGGGTCGCGGTCGTGGTCAGAAGTGCCCGGACGGTCGGCGTTGTCCTGGGTCCATCCGAAGTAGTGGTGCTCCAGGTCGATGAGGCGGACGATGCCGTCGGTGGTACGGAAGGCGTCGAGGCGCTCGTCGGTGTAGTCTTGGACCTCGTTGTCGGCCGCGTCGACATACGCCCGGTTCCGCCGCGACAGGCGTTGCCACGCGACAAGATCCGCATCGGTGGTGTCCTTCATCCACACCCAGATGCCGTTGCCCAGCTTGAGGATGTCATCGGGATGGAAGAGGGTGCCGGGGCCCCTGCGCCGGGGGTTGCGCTGGTCCCCGAACCCGGTCACCTCACTCTCGGCGAGCCTGTCGAGAGCGAGGGCCTGTGTCTGCGGGCCGAGGTGCGTGTGGTCGAGCTTGGCGCGCACCGCTGTAACGAGGTCCCGCTTGCGGAATCGGCCGTCGGTGTCGGTGATCTCCCGCGCGGTCTCCTCGACCAGGCACCGCAGTCGCAGTTCAGCGTGGTCTGTCACGGCAGGTCACGCTCCTGCCATACCTGGTCCATCTCCGTCAGGGCCGTCATCGCGTACGCGATGACCTCGCGGGTGATGGGGGTACCGGTGGCGTACGCGGGGTCGTACCGGCTGAACGTCGTCGTGCCCCGGGTCTGGGCGAGCGAGGGGACGAGTTCGTCCAAGAGCCGGGTGGCGACCTTGCGCTGCCGCTTGTCCTCCTCGACGCGCTCGGTACGCTCCGCCCACGCTCCGGCCAGAGTCAGATCACCCTCGACGACCCGGTCAGCGAGCTCGGGATCCTCCGCTCGCAGGCGGGCGAGCTGGACTTCGGCGGAGTTGGCCTTGGCCTTGTTCGCCCGGGCGCTCTCATACGCCTCATCCAGGCCCATGGCGCCGCTGATCACGGAGTCGACCAGGTCAGGGGCATGCTGGAGGACCATGTTGGCTTGGCTGATGCGCCCCAGGGACAGTCCCGTCTGCTCAGCGACTGAGCGGGTGGACTGCTCAGCGCCTGAGCGGGGCCGGTGCTCAGGCGCTGAGCGGGCCTTCGCGGAGATCATGGCCGCTTGCCCCTTGGTGATGTTGCGGCGACGAAGGTTCACCGACATGGCGTATCCGCTGGGGTCGCCTCCGTCGTAGGTGACGAACGCCGGCTCGGCGTCGGCGATTTCGCATGCCTTCAGCCTGCCGCGTCCGTCAAGGAGGCGGCCCTGAGTGTCGAGAACGATCGGGTGCAGCAAGCCGCGGTCGCGTATATCGTCGGCGAGGGCACGCAGCTCGTCCCCGTCGAGCGACGGAAAAAGCGAAGTGATGGGATGAGTTTCGATTTCTGTCTCCTGTGATTTCAATGCATGCGGGAATCGGTGTCGAACAAAGTCAATTCGTGTGCGTGGAGCTGGTGCTGGACGATGAAAGATCGTCCTGCCACCTTCCATAGGCCACGTCCTCGGTTGAGGTGGGCGATGGCTTCCATCTCCACGGAGGTCAGGCCGAGGAGTGACGCGGCGGCGTGGAGTTGGTCGGTTTCCTGGCGGTAGATGATGCGGGTGGAGCAGTCGGCGAGGAGCCCTTCGGCGAGGGCTCGGCCCTGGGAGCCGGCGTCGCCCGCGGTGAGTAGATCGCTGAGCCTGTGGATGACCATGAGGTTGGCGATGCCGAGCCCGCGGGAGAGTTTCCACTGGGCTTGCATGCGCTGCAGCAGGCCGACGTGGCGCATGAGGCGCCAGGCTTCGTCGTAGACGATCCAGCGCCTGCCGCCGCCCGGGCCGGTGAGCGCGGACTCCATCCAGGCGGAGGCGCACGTCATGGCGAGGACGAGGGCGGTGTCGTCGCCGGATCCGCCGAGCCGTGACAGGTCGATGGTGAGCATCGGCGCGGCCGGGTCGAAGGCGATGGTGCTCGGGGCGTCGAACATGCCGGCGAGGTCGCCGTGGACGAGGCGCCGCATGGCGTGGGCCAGGTCGCGTGCCGCGTCATCGAGCCGTCCGGACATCGTGCCGCCGACGGTGTTGAGTTCGTCGGGGTTGTTCAGGGCCGCGGTGACGTCACCGAGGAGCGGGGTGCGGCCCGTCTGGGTGGCGCGGGTGACCACCGCGTCCAGGGCGACGTCGAGGGCGGTGTGCTCCATCGGCGCGAGGTCCCGCCCCAGGACGGTGCGGGCGAGCGAGCCGAGCAGGAGCAGGCGCCGTTTGCGGATCTCACCCGCCCAGTCCGCCTCCGAGACGCTCTCGGGGCGTGGGGCGGCGTCCAGGGGGTTGAGTCTGCCGGGGAGCCCGGGGCCGAGGGCGACTGAGGTGCCGCCGAGGGCCTGGGCGACGGGCGTCCACTCGCCCTTGGGATCGCAGGGCACGTACACCCGGTAGCCGAAGGCGATCGACCGCAACGCGAAGCTCTTCGCCAGGGCCGACTTCCCTTGTCCGATCACCCCGGCCAGCAGGATATTGGGGTTGGTGAAGCCCGCCACCTTCCCGTACAGGGCGAACGGGTCGAACACGAACGATGCTTCGGCGTGGACGTCGCGGCCGATGTAGACGCCCTCGGCGCCGAGTCCGCCCTCGGCGAGGAACGGATACGCCCCGGCCGCGACGGCGGTGGTCATGCGGTGGGCGGGGAGCCTTAGCCGGTTGCCGCGCGCTGAGCCATGCCCGGGCCGCCCGCCCGCCGGATACAGCGGCGCGGGCATCTCCGCTTCGGCCCGTTCGGTGCCTGCGGGGCGGGACGCCGCCTCGGTACGGGCTTTCGCGGTGGCTTCCGCGAGCCGCCTGCGGGCGGCCTTGCGGCTGGCGCGGTCGGCGCGGTGCGGGGTGAACAGGGGGCTCGCGGAGGCGCGGCGGGCTCGGCGGGCGGGCCGGTGAGTCATGGCGGCGGTGACTTTCGGGTGACGGCGGTCTCGGGCGTGGTGCGGGTCAGACCACGGGGGAGGCGGTGAAGAGGTGCTTCTCGTAGCCCTTGCCGTCGTTGTTCCAGTCGAGGAGGAGCTCACCGTCGCCCAGGCCCTTTGCGGAGCCGATCGGGTAGCTCAGGACGGGCGTGGTGTAGCTGTTGTTGTAGTTGGCGTTCGAGTCGCTGTTCTCCAGCGCGCTCTGGATGCCGTAGGAGTGGGCGGACTTCATCACCGGGTCGGTGCCCGACTGGGACCGCTTGACCTGGAGGGTGAAGTAGGCGCCGTCGAAGATGGTGCTGTCGTCGACCTGACCGTAGGCCGGTCCGTCCCAGCTGATCTTCGCGTACGAGTAGACGGTGGACCCGGAGCGCTTGGCGCACAGGGTGACCGTGACATCCCAGTTGTCGGCCCAGGGGCCGGTGTAGGCCGCGTCGTCGATGGACTTGCTGCTGGTGCTGCACGTGTAGCCGGCGGCTGCGGCGGGGGTAGCGGTCGCTACGGCGGCGGTGCCGGCGAGCGCGGCGACGACGACGGCGGTGGAGGCGGAACGCTTGAACTGGCGCATACAGGGCCTTTCGGTGACGGCTACTTGATGTAGCTGGTGGTGTGGTGGTGGGGCGGGGTGTTGAGGTCGCTCGGTGTGGTCCTGCGACGGACGGCGTGACCGGCGGCGAGGTGGCGCTGGCAGATCGTGAGGACCGGTGGTCCTTCCGGTAGCCGCTCGGGGCGGCACGCGGTGGAGCTTGTGGTCGCGGACGGCAGCAGGTGGAAGGCCGCGTGGACCTCGGCGCTGGCCTGCCACAGCCGCGTGTGTGCGGCGGCCAGGTGCCGGCCGGCGCCGGGACGGGTGGGGCGCGCTGCCGTGGCGAGCTGGTCGAGGAGTTGGTGGAGCGTGGTGAGGTGGGCGTGGAGTACGTCGAGGTGGAGACGGTCCACCGGTGTTGGCGGCGCTGACCGGTCCTGGGCGCGGGTGTGGTGGCGGATGCCGGCGGTGGCGGCGCGCAGGTAGGGGTGCGCGTCACTGGTAGGGGGAGGAGAGGTCAAGGGGGACGGGGGCCTTCCTGCCGCCGTATCGGTGCAGAGGGCGGCCGGGTCAGAGAGTGGTGCGGGCCAGCGGCAGCGCGCCGAGGGTGAACGCGTCGGGCTGCTGGTAGGTGAGGCGGCGCAGGTCGACGCCGGCGGTGACGGCGGCGGTCTCGATCTGCGCGCACGCGGCGTCGAGGAGGGCGTCGGTGTCGGCGGTGACGGTGACCAGGCCGGTCAGGGCGACGTCGGCGTGTCCGGCGATGAGCTGCCGTTCACGGGTTTTCACGTCGGCGTATTCGACGGAGTCCTCTTCGGAATCGACTTGGCCGCGGCGGGAGCGTTCGTTGGCGTCCGCGATGATCGCGGCCTTCTTGCGCTGCACGTCCCGCAGCGCGGACTCCAGCCCTTGCGGTATGTAGGTGAGGGAGAGGGTGCGGCGGATGCCGGCGGTGAACATGATCCCGTGCAGGAACCCGGCACCGGTCTCGGTGCGGGGCCAGTTCTCCACCCAGAAGGTGGTGTGATGGGCGGTGTCGGTGGTGAGCCGGTCGTATTCCTCGACCTGGACGACGGGTCCGGCGGCGGCGGGGTCGGCTTCGGCACGGCCGGTGTCGGACCACTGCTGCAGCGCGCCGAGGGCCTGGGGGTCGTAGGCGGTGCGGATCACAGCGGCGATCTCCCGCGCGCTCAGCCACCCGCTGACCGTCAGCCCGGCGTTGCGGGCGGCCTGCGCGACGCTGGCCGTGGTCTGCTCCAGGACGGTGAAGGCACCGGGCAGCCCGCCACCGGCCTGGCTGACCAGCCGCTTGGCAGCCTTGAGGTCGAGGGAGATGGCGAGGTAGGTCTCGTGCGGGGCGGCGGCGGGCCCGGCGGAGGCGACGAGTTCGGAGTAGACCTGCCCGGCGACCGGTGCTTCGGGACGGCCGTGCTGGGCCCAGTGGCGGGCGAGGGTGTCGCCGGAGTCCGGCACGGTGCGTTCCAGGACCTGGACGGTGGCGACGTGCCCGGTGCGGGCGAGACCGGCGAGCGCCCGGCCCCACGCGGTGACGTTGTGGTTCTGCGTGCCTGGGTCCAACAGGGCGAACGCGCGGCTGGTGACGCGGGCGACGGCGGTCAGGGTCTGCTGGTGCGGGTCGTGGACGGCGGCGGCACCGCCCGTGGAGTCGCCGGGGGTGACGACCTTGAGGGAGGCGGCGGTGCCGGGCAGGTGGAGGAGGCCGTCCTGGCGGGGGCGGGTGCGGGGCCGGGCGAGCCACAGGGTCTGTCCGGTGCGTTGGCGAAGGGCGTGGCGGGCGACGATCGGGGTCCAGTCGATCAGGGACCTGCCGCCGCGGCGGATGACGACCAGCGCGGCGACAACGGCCCAAAGGGGCGTGAGGGCGATGACGCCGGTCAGCCCGGTCGTGACGACCGTGGCGAGCAGCAGCGCCATCGCGCCAGATACGAGGAGGAGTTGGGCGAGGGAAAGGCCCAGGAGGATGCCGCGGCGGGACCGGTGCGGGAACTTCACCGCGACCGGGGCGGGGGCGACGGAGCGATCAGACAAAGAGGGTCCAGGGTGCGCGGGCTGGGGCCCCCGGGGACGGGACGGCGCATGATGGCTGTTCCGCCCCCGAGGGGTGCGTGGTGGGGAGGGTCAGAAACCGGCCGGGGGTAGCGGTGGAGCTCCCTGTGCGCTGGGGTGGGTGCTTGTCGCCGGCGGGGCGTCCTGCGGCGGCGCGGACGTCGTCGGCGGCGAGAACGACCGACCCCCGAAACCAGCACCCGAGCCGGAGGCCGGTTCGGGACTGCCCGTTGCCGGGCTGCCGCCGACATGACCGCTGGTGTCGTCCTTCACGTGGGTCGGCGCGGGCTGCACTGCCTTCTCCAGACCGGACTTGGCCGCGTTACCCACCGGCGACACACCCGAGCCCGTGCTCTGCGAGTCGTCCTGATCCGCGCCGGTGGAGGTGGGGGCGATGTCGCCGGGGAAGGAATCGGGGCCCTGCGGAGCACCAGCGCCACCGGCTCCGGCTGCCGCGCCGCCGGTTCCGGCGGTGGCCGCGGCAGCGGCGGCCTTGCGGGCGGCCTTCTCGGCATGCTGGCGTGCGATCTGCGCACCTGCGCCGCCTGCGCGGTGAATCGATTCCCCGTCCGAGCCTTCGGCTGCCCAGTGGACGAACTTGAACGTCGCGTACGGGCAGAGCAGGACCAGGACCATGACGACGATGCCGGCCATGACGTCGGCAAGGGCGGCCACGCCGTCCTTGGCTTCGGTCCTGCCGAGGGCCGCGATGCCGAGCACGAACACGATCGTCATCAGGAGCTTGGAGACGACGAGGGTGGCGGTGGCCTCGATCCAGCCGCGTCGCCACCTGCGGGCGGCTTCCCAGCCGCCGCCTGCGGAAGCGAAGATCGCCAGGGTGACCATGACGAGGATGCCGATCTTGCGGACCATCATCACGCACCAGTAGAGGAACGCGCCGATGGCGGCGCCGAGTCCGGCGACGACGGGAACGAGCCAGCCCATGGGTGTGAGTGTCGCGATCTGGCTGACCTTGACGATGCGGCGGACCGCGGTCTCGATGGTCAAGCCGGCTGATTGGAACAGGCCGTCGCTCAGCGCGTCGACGACTTCGATCGCGATGGTGGTGAAGGTGATCGCGCAGGTCGCGAAGATCGCTCCGGAGGCGGTGCCGGTGAACGCCTGGACCAGGGCCTGTCCGTCCCGGCGGATGGCGGCGCGGACCAGTTGGCCGCAGAACGTTGCCACGAGCAGCACCAGGCCGATGGGCAGGATGGTGCGGTAGTTGTCGACGAACCATGTGGCGTTCAGGTCGACGGCGCTGGTGGCGTTGACCGCTTTGGCGGCGAGGTCGGCGGCTGCGGCGGCGAGTTCACCGGCGCTCTTGGCCATCCAGTCGCCGACGGCTTGCCCGGGATTGGTGGCGAAGTCGACCGCGTCGCCGACCGCGCACAGTTTGTCCGTGAGGGGGAGGTCGCAGAAACCCAAACGGATGGCTCCTTTCCTGGTTCATGGGGCGGGCTACTGCGTGACGGTCGGGGCGATGGCGGCGAGGGTGCAGTCGTTGCCGGGGTGGCACTGCACGGCGAGGGTGACGGCGCGGTCCTCGGCGCCGCCCCCGCCGCCCTTCCACGCGATCTGCTGCTTGCCGTTGACGGTGACCGCGTAGATGTACGCCTCGGTGATCGCGGAGGGGTCCTCGGCCAGCGCCTGCTTGAACCCGCTCGGGTAGTGGCCCTCGGAAACGGTGGCGGTGGCGCGCTGGTCCTGGTCGGCCATGCGCGACCACAGCAGCGGGTCGGGTACCTGGGCGGCGAGGGAGTTCCAGTCGGTGTACTTGGTCTCGGTGGACATCCAGGCCCGCATGCCGGCGAGGTGCTGCTCGCGGCTGGTGGTGCGGGTGTCGTAGGACCACAGCATGAGGGCGGCGGCCTTGGCGAAGGCGACCGGCTCGGCGAGCGGCGGCGGCTTCGCCACCGGTCCCGCACCGGCGGCCGGGGACGGCCCCGCCTGCGTTGGGCCAGCACTCGCGCCCGCAGCGGGCGGATCCTTCACGGACGGGGCGTTGTGGTCGGCGCGGCCCGTGGAGAAGGCGACGGCCGCGGTCACGGCGATCAGTACAGCGATGACACCGGCGGCGAGGGCGATGCGCCGGTTGGCCGACCAGCCGACGCCGTGCCCGGGGAAGGAAGGGCGGCGAGCTCGTGTCACTGGACCTTGCCCCCCAGGCCGCTGAAGAAGGCGACGATGCCGTTGGCGGCGCCGAGGCCGAGCGCGGCGAACGCCGCTACCTGGGCGCCCTTCTTGCCGTTGGCTTCGGCCTGGTGGCCACCGGTGTGGTGGCCCCAGGCCCACACACCGAAGGAGACGGCAAGCGCGCCGACAACCGCCACGATGCCGAACAAGTTGATGCTGTTGACGACGGTCTTCAGGACACCGAGACCAGGCAGTCCGCCGCCGGCCGGGGTGATCCCTGGGTCATAGGCGAGGTAGGTGAGGTGCTCTGCGAGCGGTATGGAAATAGCGAAGACTCCTTGAAGGCAGGCCAGCAGGTCAGCGGTGGGAGGGCGAATAGGGGTAGAGATCGAGTCGGCTCAGCGCGCTATTGCGAGAAGGCGCGATGTGGCGCGTCGCGATCACAGGACGCGGCGCACGGCGACGATGTCCCAGTCCTTGAGGGGGCTGACGCGGACCGGTGTTCCTGTCCTTGGCGCCTCGATCGCGAGTCCCGCGCCGAGCGCGATCCCGACGTGTTCGGGACTTGCGGCGCTGCCACGGCTGAAGATCAGGTCACCGGGCTGGAGGCTCGCTGCGGAGACGGGTTTGCCTTCGTTGACCTGCGTATAGGTGGTGCGGGTGAGTGTGATCCCGGCATGCTTGTATGCCTGCTGGGTCAGTGAGCTGCAGTCACAGCGGCCCATCGGATCAGGCCCGCGTGGGTTGGTGCAGTTTCCGCCCCACTGGTACATGGTGCCGAGTTGGCCCATCGCCCAGACGATCGCCTTCCGAGCGCGAGGATCGGCGTCTGCCGGGATTGTGTATCCCTTGGGCATCTTGCCTGGCGGGATCCGCCCGAACGACGACCCGTCGCTGGCGACACCGCAGTCGCCAGTCGACGGCGACGCGTTCTCGCCGTCCTTGGCGGAGTCCCCACCGGGGAAGGTGGCGGCGATCGCTGTCTGCAGCGCGGACGCGAGCGGCTCCCACTGCGCGTACGCGTCGGGGTACCCGGACTTCTGCACGACCTGGGCGGCTTGGGTGACGGTCATCTGCTGCCACCCCCGCACGCCGAGCAGCGCTTTGTAGAACCGCTCGGACGCGTAGAGCGGGTCGCGGATCTGCTCCGGGGTGCCCCAGCCCTGGCTGGGACGCTGCTGGAACAGACCGAGCGAGTCGCGGTCACCGTAGTTCAGATTCCGCAGACGGGATTCCTGCAGGGCGGTGGCAAGCGCCACGACCTGCCCACGCCGGGGGACGTTGAGGCTGATGCCGGTGGCGACGATCGTCCTGGCGTGGGGGATCTGCTCGGCCGGCAGGTCAAGCCCCTCGACGCGGATCTTGGATGCGTCCGCACCGTCAAGAATCTTGGTGACCTGATCCGTGATCTTCCCGGTGTCCACGTCGGGCAGGCAGACCCCGGGACCACCGGCCCTCTGGGCGGCTTCGGCGGCACGGGCCATCATCATGGCCTGGCCGCTCAGGAGTATCGGGGAGACGAAGACGACGCCGATTGCGGCGGCGACCCCCTTCAACCGGCCTGCCTCACCAGTGGAATGCGGATTTCGGGCAGGGGCGGGTAGCGAATCGTCATAGAGCTGTCCTTCGGGATAGGTGTCCGGCCTGCCGCGCTAAGCAAGGGTGTGGGTGGAAGGGGCGCGGCGGCCGGTGGTGGGCGATGAGAAAGACGGCGTGCGGGGCGAGTTGCCGCTCGCTCCGCCATGGCCGGCGGTGGTACGTCGGGCACAGGGTGCCTGCGTGGCTCGGGCTGGTGGCCTGATGCACGAGGCGTGTTCCTGACGGTCCTAAAACGTTAGGCCCGGATCGCCGGTCGACCAAACAGTTCAGCCGGGACGGGTCAGTTCCCGACCCCTGTCGCATGGTCTCCTTGGACGACCGGCATTCCGCCTCTACAGTTTTGGGACTCTCGCTCTTCCCCTGTCCGAATGCGCCGCGGGCTTTCTGCATGCCCGGTGGGCGCCGAGGGGACTTCTCTGCGAGGGCTTCCTGCACCCTTCCCGAATCGGGGTACCTTTTTGCCTTATTCCCTGCATCAGGGCGACGCGCTCAGTGTTCTGTCGAACATGCCCGACAACTGCGTCGACTCCGTGATCACCGACCCGCCGTACAACTCCGGTGGCCGTACCGCGAAGGAACGCACTACCCGTACGGCGAAGCAGAAGTACACCTCCGCCGAAGCCACTCACGGTCTCGCAGATTTCGACGGCGAGAACATGGACCAGCGTTCCTACGGGTTCTGGCTCACCCAGATCATGACGCAAGCTCACCGGGTCACCAAGGTCGGCGGGACCGCACTCGTTTTCACTGACTGGCGGCAGCTTCCGATCACCACGGACGCGATCCAGGCCGCCGGATGGCTGTGGCGTGGTGTCCTGGCCTGGCACAAGCCGCAGGCCCGCCCGCAGAAGGGCCGGTTCACGCAGAATTGCGAGTTCATCATCTGGGCGTCCAACGGGCCCCTCGACGCGGCACGGAATCCGGTCTACCTCCCTGGCCTGTACTCCGCGTCCCAGCCGTCCGGCAAGGACCGTCAGCACATCACGCAGAAGCCGGTATCGGTCATGCGTGAGCTGGTGAAGATCTGCCCCCAGGACGGGACGGTCCTGGATTTCTGCGCGGGCTCCGGCTCCACCGGCGTCGCCGCGCTGCTGGAGGGCCGCGACTTCATCGGCGTGGAGAAGACCAAGCACTACGCCTCCATTGCCAAAAAGCGGCTACATCAGACGACGCAACAGATCCTGTCTCAGGACGACGTCATTCTCACCGCCTGACGACCGCGTCCCACCAGAGCGCCCGACGGCCGGTTTGCCGCCCGCCTGCGGTATGTGCCCGCCGCCAAGGTGCTCCATCCCCATACCCCCGGCCCCGAGGAGGCTCTCATTTCCCTGCCTGAAACCGAAGGAAGCGAAGAATCAGCGGCGTTGGAGCCGATCCGGGTTCCCGACGCGCACCTTGAGGGAATCGAGGCGAACGTTCGGCGTCTGATGGAGCAGTCTGCCCAGCAGGCCCAGCAGCTGGATCACCTGGCCGCCGCGCCCCCACCCGCACCGTCGTTGTCGCCTTTCTCGTCGTTCGGTGCGTCCGGTTTCGGTGGCCCGCCTCCCTCCGTGCCGCCGGAGCCGCGGCCGATCCTCGAACTGGAGGGGCCGGCGCTTGAGGACGAGCTCGACGCGCTGTCGGACTGGGTGGATGACTTCCTCCTGCCCGTGTACGGGGCGGAGGTCACGACGGCCGCGCCGTGGTGTCTGCGGTGGCAGGAGCACGACGACGTCGTCGCGTGGCTGCACTCCCTGTGGCTGGCCTACCTGCAGCACAAGGAACCGGATGCGGGGCTGGCCGGGATGGCGGTGTGGCACCGCGACTTCCTCACCCACACCGTCGCGGCGATCCGCGCGCCCGCAGGCCCCCTGTCGGCCTGTATGACCTCTCCCGACCGGCCGGCCCACCGGCTGCTGCCCGGCCCGCCGCCCTCGGCCCGCTCCGAGAAGCCCGACACCGACGACACCGACACGCCCGGCGAGGCTGAGGCTGAGGTGGTCGGGGTGTCGGAGCCGGCGCCGTGAGCGCGGGCAGGCCGCCCGGGTTCGGTCTCAGCTTCGACCCGCGGGCGCTGAGCGATCTCCTGCAGGCGCCGGGAGACATCCGCGACCTGGCACTCGCGCAGTTGCAGGACGTGGTGAGCGCGGATCTGTTCGGCAGCAAGCTGACCGGCGACCTGTCCGGCTACCGCAAGCTCGCCTTTGACTCCCGCCGCGCGTGGCGGATCGTCTACGCGCTGCGACCTGCACCCGCCACGTCGCCGCACACCAGCGAGATCCACGTCGTCGCGGTACGACCCCGGGCTCGCAACGACGTCTACGACGAGGTCGGCCGCCGCCTGGGCCTGCCGCGCCGACCGCTCAGCGCCCGCACCCACGCCGCCCGCTCCCGTTCCCCGCAACTGGAGACCAGGCCACCCGTGCCGAAGCCCGGGCCCGCCCGCACCCTTGGCCTGCCCGCCCCGCGCCCCACCCCGAGCACCGCTCACAGCCCCGTCCGATGAACCCGAGGAGCCGCCCGTTTGCCCGCTGAACCCGCACCACCGCGCCGGGTCCTGTCGTCCCTCGATCACCGTCTGGAAGCAGCCAGCAGCCAGCAGCCAGCAGCCAGCAGCCAGCGGCCAGCGGCCACGACGTCGACACCCTGTGGCGCCATCGGGACCTCGGCGTCCTGGACGAGGACCATGCCCGCGCGGTGGACCTGCACCGCGAGCTGGCCCGGGCGGAGACCGGTGTGACCTTCTACCGCAGCCTGCTGCACTGGCTCGCCAGCGGGGAGTTCCCCGTCGATGACGCGCTGTTCGACCGGATCGACCGCACCGTCGACCAGATGGAGGAAGCCGTCGAGGAGCGGGAGGCCGCCGAGCGGCGGTTGATCCGCGCGCTGGAGCTCCATGAGCACCTGCTGACCAACCGCCGGTCCGTGGCCACGGCATCCAAAACTCGCCTCCCCTACGCCGACTTACAGCGCCTGGAATCGGCCGGCCTTCTCACCCGGGACACCGACCACCCCCTGCACGCGGGCCAGCCGGTCACCCTGACCGACACGGGCCGGGCCGCACTCATGGCCCACCGACGCCGACCCCGCACCGCCCCGACCCCGCACCGCCCCGACCCCGCACCGCCCCACGCATGCTCTCGACCGGCATGGCCGATAGTCCCCCTCTCGTACACCGAGAGGACCCATGCGCACGGGCACACCACCGCCAGCCATTTCATAAGTGCCTTTCTGTGCAGCGCGTTTGACGGCTTGGGTGTCGGTGGGCGGCGGAATATAGACGACGATCGCCGGTTAGCCAAACCGGCGATTTCCCAGACCCTTATCGCAGACGCCGGGACCACACGTCCTGACGTCCTCCCCTGCATGTCCCCATTTCCTTACGGAGGTCATTTTCGTATGCGCTCAACCCGCATAGCTCTATCTGCCGCCGGGCTCGCGGCCCTCGCTTCGCCGCTGTTGTCGGCTCCTGCCGCGAGCGCGGCCATCACTCCCACCGCCGTGACCGCTGTGGCCGCCGTACCTGCTGTGGACTGCGATTACCTGCCGCCGCTGCCGTACGCGGTCCATACGAAGGTCGTGAACATCCGCTCCAAGGCCACGACGAAGTCGACCGCGGTCGGCCTGCTCTACGACAGCCACACGTTCACCGTGCACAAGAAGAGCGGGAACTGGCTCTACATCACGGACCGGACCACCGGCGTGAAGGGCTGGGTTTCCGGGACCTACGTGTACCGCGACGTCCGAATGTGCCTCGACTGATCGCACTGAATTCCCAACCCGCCTACCAGGTCAAGGAATTCACCTCGCCAACGCCCGGATCTTGTTCCGAAAGGCCGGGCAAGCCGCGCTCTTTTTGACGAACCAAGGAGGTCTCCTTGCTTGACGACCACGCCGACACGACGACGGATGTCGTGGGTGTGCTCGCCGACCGGATCGCAGCACACTTCGGGATGGGCATGGATGAGCTGAAGGCCGCGGTGTCCGCAGCCCCGCACGCCGATCCTGAGGCCACCGAGCTCGTCCGGTGGCATGGGCTGCTGGCGGCATCCGAGGCGGCGCTCGACCGCGCGGAGGACGCCCTCGTCGCCGCGCTGGAGACACGCCCGAGCGAGGTGGATGACCCCACGATGGACTTGGCCCACCGCGTCAACGCGGCGGTCGCCACACGTGACGGACGGGCCATGGTGATCCGGTTCCTCCTCGACCCGAACGCTCCGGGGAAGAAGGGCTTCGCCGCCGAACAACTCGCGCGCTTCGGCCCGCGTAGGGGACCGGCCCCGCAGACCAGTGCCCCGAGCCGACCCGCGACCATGCCGACGACACCGCAGGTGGGAAGGGCGGTGCGGCGATGAGCACCGGCCACCGGCCCAGCACCATGGACGACCACCTGACCGCGGTCTTCGCGGCCTCCCTCGCCGAGCTGTATGAGGCGGCCATGAGCCCGGATGTCTCACCCGCGCTCACCCGGGGACTGGAGCTGCGTTCCTTCCTGGCCCTGGCCGAGGCACAGGTGGTCCGCGTCCGCGACCGCGTGCACGCCGCGATGTCACCCGAGGGCGACCTGGGGGACTTGTCGGCGGACAAGCTCCGCTTCGACGCGCAGTGGCTGGACGCGGCACTCGACGCGCGCGACAGCTACCGCGCCGCCCTCGGCGAGCTGCTGCGCACCATGCCGCCGACCCGCCTCCGCCGGCCGGTCCCGGTCGCGCAGGCGCGTCTGGCCACTACCGGGCCTACGGCCGTTCCGGCACCTCCGCGTGCCGGGACGGCCCGAGCCCGCCACCCGTGAAAGCCAGCGATTGCACCCGACTTCCACCGAGATAGCTGCACGGATAGAGGAGTTGTACGGCGCTCCGCTCGCCGAACTCCACGCCTGGGCCCAGGACCATCCGCCCGGGATGCTCGCAGCCCTCCTCGCCATGCACGAGAGTCTCGCCGACGCTGAGCGCAGCATCACCTTCCACCGCGAACGCCTCGCCCAACTGATCCATCCCGAACGGAAGATCACCGGCTTCGAGGTGTCCCACCTCCTCGACGGTACGCGTCGTCTCGCCGAGGCCGTCGCCGTCCGCGACACCCAGTCCGTCTCCACGGCCGCGGTTGTTCACAGCCTCGCCCCGAGCCGTCCTCGGCCCGCGGAACCCGTGCCCGATCCCCTCACACCACCTGTCGCGCGCTCCGCGACGCCCAGCGCTGCCCCGAGCCGCTGAACCCCCCACTGCTAGGAGTTTTCTGCCTTGGCTGCTACAGGACTGCCCCCTGCCACGGATACGGACGTCGCCCGCGTCACCGAGGCGCTCAGCATGATCACCCCGAGCTGGAACGTCCGGATCCTGCTGGCCCTTTCGGACGGGCCGCTGCGCTACTCGCAGATCGCGGACCGCCTCTCCTGGATCCACCCCGGCCAGCTCCACCCGAAAGTGCGACTGCTGTGCCACGCAGGGCTGGCCGAGCGCACCGAGCACGCTTCGCGGCACGTCACGTACGGGCTCACCGAGCGGGGTCGGCAGCTCCTGCCCGCGCTGCCGGCCCTCGCCTCGTGGGCCGGAGAGTTCCTGGAACAGCCGGACACACCGCTGTCCCCGGTGGAGCAGATCGAGGACAGCCTCGCCCTGATCAGCCGACGCCAGACCCCGGCGATCCTGTGGGCGCTGAAAGCACGCGAGGAAGCGACCGCGCGCGGGCTGGCCCGACTCGCCATGCCGACTGTGTTGTGGACGGGCATCTACCCGCAGTTGCGGCAGTTGGTCGACGACGGACTGGTGAACAGCGCCGGCATGGGCCAGCCCTACCGGCTGACCCATGCCGGCCACCGTCTGGGCGGCTTCTTCGCGGGCCTGTCGGCCTGGGCCGCCGGACGCCCACCGGCCCACGCCGCCACCCACCCCGTGTGGGGAAACCCCGACCGGGTGACCCCCGCGCCGTCTCCGACGTGGCTCCGTACCCCCACCCGGCGTCCCGCCCCCACCACGGCACCGCCACCGCCCCAGTCCACATATCGCCCGGCGTGGCGAAACGCCGCGCTGTTCTCCCACACGCACGCAGCCCGACCGCACGCCGCCCTTCCGATGGGAGCCCCGAGCCGATGACCACCACCCCCCTCCCGCACACCCAGGCCCAGCCCGCCACGCGCGTGTTGTCGACTGTGGCGCTGATCCGTCTGATCACCGAGATCGACGACCACGGCGCCATCCCGGCACGCGGCATGTCCGCCACGTTCCCCGACCTCTCACGCCACGCGTTGCGCCAGGCCGTCACCCGGGCACAGACCCTCGGCCTGATCGTGCGCTCCCCGCACGGCATCGGGCTCACCGACACCGGACGCGACCTCGCCGACCTGTACGACACGATCGCCCGCTGGGCACGACGCCACCACTACCCCGCGCCCAGCGGCACGTTCACCGACCGGATCCGCCACACCCTGCGACTGATATCCGAGCCCACCGCACACGGCGACGCCCAAGACGGCGTCGTCGTGACGGGCAACACACGGCTGGACGTGCACGAGCCGCAGGAGGCGCTGGCCCGGTGGATCGCCGTCCACGAGCGGCAGCTGTACCAGTCGGACTGCGAGCTCGCCGCGTGACACGACATGCCGCTGTACGGCCCGCACCGCCCCTGGTCCCGACCCTGGTACGGAGCGTCTACCTGCCGCGTGCCGCGGACGCGGCGGCGTTCGCCATGGCCACCTACGGCATCCCCCTGCTGGTGCTGGCCACGACCGGCTCCGCGACCCTGACCGGGCTCGCGTTCGCGCTGGAGTGGACACCGCGCCTGGCCGCGTTCGCCGTGGCCGGCGCGCTCGTCGACCGGATCGGCACCGCACGTGTGACCCGGTGGGCGAGCCTGGCCCGGGCCGTCGTCGTTGTCGCTGCGGCCGGTCTCCTGTCCCAGCAGACCGGCTCGGCGGCGATCGTGACGGTCATGGCGCTCGCCGCCTTGACGGGCGTGCTCAGCGAGTTCTCCTATATCGCCGTGGAGACGGCGGGCAGCGACGCCAGCCGCCGGGCGGGCAACCGCGCCCACCGGGTGCAGTCGGTCCTGCTCGGCATCGACCAGAGCGCCACCCTCACCGGCCCCGCCGCCGCAGGGCTGCTCCTGCAGCACAGCGGACCGTACGGGATGCTGCTCGTCCTCGCGGCCTGCTCCATCCTGGCCGCCGCGCTCGCCCCCGGGCAGCAGCATCAGCCGACCGGCCTGCTGCCGGTGGCCGCGGGGCTGCGCACCGGATGGTCCACCCTGCGCTCGCTGCCCGCCCTCGCCTGGCTGGTGACCGGCCTGGTCGTCTCCAACATATCGATCGGGCTGCTGCAGGCCGCCACACCGGTCATCGTCGTCAGCGAGTTCGGGCACACCACCGCGCAGGCCGGACTCATCTGGTCAGCGGCGGCCGGAGCGTCCCTCCTCGCGGTCACCGCCGCGCGCCTCGCCATCGACCGGTACGGGCTGTGGCCCGTCGGCGCCGCCTTCGCCCTGCTGGCGACCGGCGCGGCCCTGGCCGTCGCCCACGCCCACACCTACTACGCATACATGCTGCTCATCGCCGCATTAATGGCCGGCGAGGGCGGACTGACCGTGGTCCTGCGCACCCTGCGCTCCCACCTCATCCCACCCCAGGTGTTCGGCGCCACCCTGGCGCTGACGATCCTCCTCCTCACCCTGCCCTTCCCCCTCGCCGGACTCCTCGTCGCCGCCGTCACCCCAGGCCAACTCGGCACGGTCATCACCGCCGCCGCCGTCCTACAGGCCCTTGGTCTGCTCACCGTCTTCGCCCGGCTGCGCACCCTCCCCATCGCGCACCCCCGCCCTGCCTGACCACACAGGAGCCCCGCCATGTCCTTGTCCACCGCACCCCACCGGATCACCGGACCCGGACACCCCGATCGCGACCTCGCTGACCCGATCAGCGCCCAGTTCCACAACTTCGACGCACGCCACCCGTGGATCTACCGGCTGCTGGAGCGCCTCGTCGCCGAACGCGTCGCCAGCGGCGCCCAACGCGTCGGCATGAAAGCCCTGTTCGAAGCACTCCGCTGGAGCCGCCCCTACGGCGTGAAGGGCCTCAACAACAACTACACCGCCCTGTACGCGCGCAAGCTCCTCACGGACCACCCGGAATGGGCCCCAGTGATCGAACTCCGCCGCAGGCGCAAGCCCTGACCCGCCCCCCTATCCATCACCATGGACCACCGGACCTCGCTTGCCTCCTCATCTCCACCCCGACCACGACACACCCGTAATCGACGGGGACGTCTACGTCCGGCCGCGCCACCTCGCCCGCGCGACCGGCACCGGCGACCCCGCCCTTGCCCCACTCACAGCACTCGGCTGGAGCCTGCGCCACGATGACCTCGGCAACGCCTACGTGCACGCGCCCGACGACCGGGTCCGTCTCGGCTTCCTCCCCGAAGGCGAAGACGACGGCCTCTGGCGCATCAACGCCTACAAGGACCCCTTCGCCCCCCCGACGTGGGGTGTCTGCTTCAACGACAGCGTCCCCACCGAATTCGTCACCGCGTTCACCACCGCGCTCGCCACGGCGTACGAGCAGGGACCGGACGCCTACCTCGCACGACCCGACCCGAGAGTCCCCGACCGGGATCCCTTTCGCGCCGTCGCCCCGCTCACTGACCGCGGCTGGCTCTTCGCCCGCCCCGACCCAGACGTGTTCTCCATCCAGTCACCCGACAAGCTCGCCTCACTGGACCACACCGTCGGCCCGCTCTCCCTGGACGACGAGCTGAACACCCGCGAAGCCCGCTGGCACCTATGGGCCGGCACCTCCATCAACCGACCCCTCTGGTACGCCACGGCTAGCACCGACACCCCCGTCGCCCTGATCACCGCCGTCACCGAGTGCGTCGCCGACCCGGCGCCGCTTGCCCGATGGCGCGAAGCCACATTCAGCTACGCCGCCGGCATGGCACACCTCACCCCCATCGAACCGGACCGCCCATCGGCCCCGACACCCCTAGATGTCCAGCGCGCCGTCTCCCTGCGCCCCACGCCCCCACGCGTGACTGCCAGCGTGCCGCGCTGGAGCACCACCACCAGCCGCCCCGCCCCCTCCCGCCGATAGCCGACTCGAAGGGCCCACTTGTCCCTCCACGCACCCGAGTTCTTCGCCGAACTCTGCCTTCCCTTCACCGAGAGCACGGTGGTCGGCAACACCTACTACGCCACCCCGAACCACGGCGGAGTGCTGCGCCTGCGTATCGACTTCACAGAGACGATCCACGCGTACACCTACGGCGGCATCCGACTCACTGTGGTCCACAGCGACCGAGGCAACCTCGACGCGGTGGCCCTTAGCTTCGCTGACCACGGCACCTTCCACCGCCGCGACGAAGCCCAGAACACCTCGCGCAACTCCTCCGGCTACGCCACCTTCACCACCCGCTACTGCCGTCCCGGCGAGTTGCCCTGGCAGGGCGCGGTCGTCACCGGGCTGCGGGACGCCATCGAGCAGTACACGGCTGTCTGGTTCCCCGGCGCCTGGAACGCCGCCGCCCCAGCCAGGTCAGCGGGCCGCACTGCCTCCCAAGCCCCCGCACCACCGGCCACCCAACGCACCGGCACACGAACCCGGTAACCCCTGGGCACTCCACGTGCGCGTCCCGTCCCCTTTCTTCCCCTCAGGAGTTCCTTCTTGCGTATCCGCGCCGCTCGTCGCCTTCCCGCCGCTATAGCTGTCACCGCGACCGTGACCGGCACCCTCGTCTGGGCGCCGACCGCTACCGCCCAGCCGACCGAACCCACCCCCGCCGCGAGTGCGGCCGATGCCGGCACCGTCACCATCCTCAAGAAGGACCCCGCAGGCGACGTCCTCGGCGGAGCCACCTTCACCCTTTACGACGCCACCGGCACCGAAGCGGCCATGGGCAGGACTGACACGACCGGGAAGCTCGCCTTCACCGGCCTCGCGCCCGGCATCTACCGGTTGAAGGAGGTCTCCAGCGGCAGCCCCTTGCATGACACCGTCGCCGACCAGGACGTCATCGTCACCCCAGGCGCCGACACACCTCTGACCATCACCGACCCGTTCAAGCCCGCCCAAGTCCTCCTGCAGGCCAAGGACGACAAGACCGGCAAGCTCCTGCCCGGTGCCACGGTGAACATTGGAACCGGCACCGAGAACCTCCTCACTCTCACCACCGGCCCTGACGGCACCGCGACCGCCAAGCTCCCCGTCACCAGCCGCACCGGCACCGACTTCTGGGCCAAGCAGGCCAAGGCGCCAGCCGGATACGACCTCTACCAGGGGCAGACCCGGTTCAAGGCCAAGCCCGCCGACAAGGTCACCGTGACGGTCACCAACGCCAAGACCTCCACCCCGCCGCCGAGCCCCGACCCGTCCGACAAGCCGACCACCGAACCGACCACCGAGCCGACTCCGCAGGCCCCGGACAGCGACAGCTCCACCGACCCGTCGACGGCTCCGTCCCACGATCCGCAGGACGACGCGACCGCGTCGAGCACCCCTGCCCCGGCACCGAGCGGCTCCCTCGCCCGTACCGGCGCCGACACCACACCATGGCTCCTCGGTGGAGCGGGACTGCTCCTCGCCGCAGGCGGCACAGCGGCGATAGCGGCACGCCGACACCGAAACGACACTCCCACCGACGACACCGACGAGAGCTGACCCGCTCCCCGCACTGAACCCGGCCCCTGGAATCCCCGCGATTCCAGGGGTTTTCGCATGCTCCCGGCACGGCGTCCGGGGAGTGGCGGGAGAAGGCGGCAGGGCACGTCGGGCACCAGCAGCGGCAGCTCCCGAGGGCGGCGTGCGCCGATATTCGGCCCGCGGCCCGACTTCGGCGAGCAGGTCTTCCACAGTGGGCAAGGGTCAGTGCTCTGACATCCAACCGAGTCGTTTGACAGTGAACCTAGTCGTGCGAGGTGAGCACGCTCCTGCGTGCAGGGGCGCTACCTGCGATGCTGGATCGTTTAGGACGCCGAGCGCCGAAATCCTCAGGCGATCTGGTCCGGGGCTGTCGGGTTAAGGACGAAGGGCGTAATCGCTGCAGCGGTGAGCGGGGAAGACAAGTACGCTCCGAAGGTGTGGAAGTCGATACGGCCCATCGGAATGTCGGCGTGCTGGTCAACGGGGAATCGGTCGCCGAGCCGATGAGGAATCGCCACCAGGTCACCTGTGTCGGCGAGGTTCACCCAGTAGCGGACTCCGGCAGGTCGGGCACCCCGATCGGCGATTGGCGCAGGCACCAGGTGATCGAAAATCCCGCCCGGCAGGCCAAGGGGGGATCCCAAGGTCACGAAGCAGTCCACGGTCAGTTCCGGGTGAGCATGGAGAGCCTCGTACGCGACAACGGAGCCGAGGGAGTGCGCCAGCACCACGCGGGGCTGCACTCGTCGGATCGACTCGGCCACGGTGGATCGGGCGGCAGCCCGTACCTGCGGAACGTGGAGGTAGCGGCGGGCCTCGCCCGCCAGTTGGACGGCGAGCCGAATGACTGTCCCGATGGGGATTTTGCGGCGTTGGGAAAGCCAGGACAGGACCTGCCGCAGTGGTGCGGTAATCAGTCCCTGCCGTTCCTGGAGGGTGGGTGAACCTAGGGCCAGCGCCCAGGCGATGACTACGGACTGTTCTCGTTCGTCGAGGGCAAGTACGTCCGGCACTGCAGCCTGCCGCTCGGCGGCGTGGGTGTGGTGAGCGTAGTACGCGGCGTTCAGGGAAGGGAGTCGGTGGTCGCCCAGTCCGGCGGCCGTGAACCCCTGCTGAAGTTTGAGCTGCCACTGCTCTGCCAGTTGAGTGGCCGCCTGCTCTGGCGATCGGCCACTCAGGTGGTTGCCGATGCCGTGCACTGCGAGGATCGTCACTGCTCTGGTCCTTCCTCCGAGTGGCAATGAACGGAGTACGCCGGGAATCGCCACGGGCCGCCGGTGGTCACGCCGTCGACCTTGCTGATCTCGTAGTCGTGTGCCTCCAGCCGCACGACCTCATAGCCGCGCGGCGTCAGTACGTGGACGAGAGCATCGTGGAGTTCGTTCGTCGTCGCAGTGATGGGGCGGGCGTAGATCAGGCCGAAGGAGGGCGGCAGCCCTCTCTCCCATTCGTCGACTGTGTACAACTCCCATCCGTCTGCGCGGGCATCGCCGCATAGCAGTTCGCCCGGCAACCAAGCCAGGACGTGGGTGACCTGGACGGTCGGCCTCGTCGGGCGGAGTGCCGACGCTTCTGCGGGGCAGGCCCAGCCGAGGGCCGTGACGTGGCCAGCTTTGCTGCCTACCAGGACGCCGCTCTCGTAGGGGGCGATTGTGTGGACTCGATCCGGCACCGAGGCCGGATGTCCGAGTGGGTCTCCGGTTTCGACATCCCATGCCTGGATCTCCGCCTTGCTGACAGCGGTCACGAGTACCGGCCTGCCGTTTACTTGGCTGACAGCCATCAGCTGAGGGCTGGCCACGGCGACAGAGCCCACGAGTGAGGCCGTCGCAAGGTCCCAGATCCGCACCTGATCGCCGTTCGACGATTGCTCGGCAGCGAACAGCCGCCCACCTTGTATCGCGATCGCTCCGATCCGGTCCAGCGTGATCGTTTGCCGCAGGGTGCTGTCAGCCAGGGACCAGAGACAGACCGTGCGTTCGTCGTGGACGCTGATCAGGAGAGACTCGCCGCCGACGTCGCCCGCGATCAGCTCCGTGACCGGCCCCTCCACGTCGGCGAGGGCGTGGGAGAGTGACTCCTTGTTCGTGTCCCACACATGGATACTGCCGTCGGCAGCGCCGACCACGGCCCACACCGAATCGCCGTGCGGCACAGCGGCCAACGCGGTGGCCGGGGCGGGGAGGCGGACTGTCGATTCCAGGGCATCCTCACGGACATTCCAGGTGTCGAGGTCGTTCTCCGTGTTCACCGTGACGACGTAGGACCCGTCGCCAGCTGTGACGGTGGCGGCATGGCTGAGCTTGCCCAGGTCGGTCAGTCTGTGATCCTCGGCGCCAGTCTTCAGGTCCCAAGCCTTGATCTCACCAAACGCGAGTTCGGCGCTGAGGGCGAGCTCCGAGCCGCCGAGCCGGATGGTGCCGAGGACTGCGGCGGGGTGCCAGTGGTTCTGGCCGTGACCGAACGCCGGGCAAACGTCGAGGTCCCACACCCGCATGTTGCCGTCGCGATGGGCGGTCAGCGCGAGCCGAAAGCGGTCGACATGACGGATGTCTGCGAGTGCCAACCCGCGGTCTTTGGGCCCCGTGATGACGTGGACGGTCTCACCGTTCCGCCTTACCGCACACATGCCGGGGTGGTAGGCGATGAGCGAGAATAGCGGGGTTCGCGTGTCCGTGGGTTGGATCCGTACCTCCTGGAGCGGTCCCTCCGAGGAGATGGTGACGGGCCGCTCTTCCAGATTCCGCAGCACCCTCGGCTCATGTCCCTGGGGTTGGGCGGAAACGTAGTGGAAGGCGAGGGAGCCGTCCGTGGACTCCACGCCGAGCAACGAACCGATGGCGGCGTCCCCGGCTTCGACGGTGTCGAGGAGCCTGCCGAATGACTCGTCTAGGAGGCCGACTAGGCTGATCTCGCCACTGACTCGACCGACTGCAAGGGCCGTTTCGTCGCCGCTGCCAACGACTGTCAGGGCTGAAACCCTCGCGCCGTCAAGGCATGTGTCGGCGACGAGCGCACCCGTTGCGAGGTCGTACAGCAGGAGAGCGTTTTGGTCAGTCACCGAGGCGATGACTGCCCGCTCATCCAGATCCACGATCGCCATTTGGGTGATGGCGCCCTTGTCCGTCCTCGAAGCCGAGAAGTACTGGACCGCGCTGTCAGGGCTCGGTGTGATGTCCCACGCTTGGAGGGAGCCATCGGTGCCGCCGAACACGGCGAGGAGCCGTCGATCGACGGCTCCCAGGGCGAGGGCTGACACGGTGGCGCCCAACTCGTCCGCGCCGATGACGTACAGCAGGGACTCCTCAGGCAAGCCCGTGCTCCAGTACGTGCGGAGCGGGGCCCCTTCGTCGTGGAGGCGGCGTGCGAGCCCGGCCGCCTGGTAGGTCACGAGGCTCTGCTGAAGCTTGGCACGTCGAGTCTCTAGCGGTATGCGCTGGCCGAAGAGGCTGCCGAGATCGAAGCGGCCGAATGCCTTCCGGTACGCGGCTCCGGCTCGCCGCGCTGTGGGGGTCTTCGTCCTGTGGACTGCCTCCCAGATGCCAGCGTGGTCGGCGCGGACGAGGTACTCCGGGTCAAGGAAGAGCTGGTCGACCGCAGATCCGCCCGGAACAGCGACGGCATGCTCCATGAGATGTCGCAGCAGATACGGTGCGGCGAGGTCCCACCGAGGCCCTTCAGCGGCCCACCGCCCGGGGACGGCCGACAATAGCTCGTGAAAAAGCGTCTCGGCGAGCCCGTCGAGTTCGGCCCCGGCGTCACGGAAGTGCTCGGTGATCGTCTCGTGGAAGAACCGGTAGAGCTGACGTCCGTCCGAGTCGATGTTCGTCCGCAGATAGAAGCGGGCAGTAGCCAGCTTCTCACGGGCCTCGCCTGGGGGCAGCGGGCGGAGATCCTTACCTGCGGCCATGGCGGCAGCGGTGGCTGCTGCGGCCACAAGCTCCAGCGGCATACCCTGACCGCGCGCCTGTGCCAGCCCCACCATCAAGTGCCGCATCCACGGGTCGCCGTCCAGCACGGTCCGCAGGTGCAGTTCGAGCAGGAGCGGCAGGTTCTGCGGCAGTTGAGCGACCGCCTCCTCGGGAGTCAAGGGTGCACCGGTTCGCAGGAATTCGGCGAAGAGTGCTGCGACAAGGAAGGTGCTGCGATCGGGGCTATGGGCGATTTCGGTGGCGACCGCACGGGCTACGGACTCACGAAGGGCCTGGTCGTTGTAACCGGACCCGCTGTCCAGGATGTCGGCGATGTAGGTCGTGAGGTCGTCCGCGAGGTCCTCGATATCAGAGGAGGTGTCCAGGTCGAGCACCATCGCGTGGGCACCGGGCACCTCGCAGAACCGGTGGCCGTCCGCCTGCGGCGGGCGCATTCCCACGAGCGCCCGGAAGGCGGGGTGGCCGTCAGAGCGGAGTGTGCGCAGGAGCTCGGGGAGCAGATTGCGGGCGATGCGATCGCTCTCTAGGGCTTCGTCAATGGCATCGATGATGAGTACCACCGGTTCCGGCAGGTCCTGGGCGATGCGTTTGAGCTTGTCCAGAGCTTGCTCACTGCTAGCAACTGCCGACTTTGCGTCCTCAGAAGACAGCTGAACCATGATCGACGCGATCACCTCGTCCGTGCTCCGGTGCCGGGCATGGACCGCGACAAGAGTCGGGTACCGACGCTCCGGGCGGTACTGAGCACGAATGCGGCCAACCAGCCCGGTACTCAGCTCGGCGAGCTGGTTGTGCGACAGGAAGACCGTCACCCCCAGCAGCGCAGACTTTCCTGCCCCGGGGCTTCCGGTCACCAGCAACAGGGGTTCGTCGCTCGCCAACCAGGAGCGAATCTGGGTGAGCTCACGTGTCCGCCCAGTGAAGAGACAACCCATCAACGCAACAGCGTCGTCGTCTAGGCGGCCGGACGCCCGGGTGATGAAGTGCACTGGGTCCAGACCCGGGTCGAACTCAGCGGCCAGTTCCCGAACTGCAAACCGGAGTCGGCTCCGAAAACGCTGCCAGCCGTCAGTGCTAAACGCCGGGTTGACGAAGAACTCCGGTACCGCCAACGAGGCGGCTCGGCGCGGCGAGTGCACCACAGTTTGCGGATACCCTTCGCCGAGACAGACCAGCTCCCGCGCGATCTCGTCGGCGACAGCCTCCACGGGCACGTGGGACAGAGTCGGAGAGATATCCCAGTGCCCCAAGCGGAGCCGCTCCAGCGCCTGGGCTGTGGCCTTGGTGAACCGTGCATCGAAGGCGCTCTCGTCCGCCGTGCAGGCCGCAATCACCCAGGTCTTTCGATCGCCCTCGGGAACATCCTGGAACAGCTGGTAGTCCGTCGCGGCCCCTGCACCGCAAACATCGAGCAGGAATAGGACGGAAGATTGGTCGGAGCCGTGCTCGACCTCGTTCAGCCATCGGCCGACATCGATCGCAGACTCCGGAAGGTCGGTCAGACGGCTGTCGTGCACGGGCAGGTACAAGATCCGGCCACGAGAGACTCCGTGACCGGCAAAGTGAACGATACGCGGCCGGCCTGCTGAGTCGTTCCGCAGCTGCCGCCAGTTCTCCCTAACGCTGACCCAGTCCGCGTCGATCAACGGCTCACTGACGTTCAGCCCGTCGAAGTGTGAAAGCACCTCGGCGAGTTCACGCACCTGCGGTTCAACCGACGGCAGCGGAAGCAACCCCTCCGGCGTAGGGCTCCACTCGCCGTCGACCACGTTCTCAAAGGTCCCAACCCCGAGCAGAAGTGCTCGAACCATCATCCCCCCGTGCCCGTACGCTTCGGTCACCAGGCTATCGGGATCGAGGCTGGTCATCCCTCACGACTAGATTCACTGTCAGAAAAGCCCAGACGACTGCGTTCGCTGTCAAACGCCTCGATTGGATGACGAAGGACAGTTCGCCTGGGGCAGACAGGAAAGAGCCGGGAATGACTGGCCAACCATTGCAGGGTCATGTCAACGTAGACAGTCTTCCCTAAACTGCCAGGTCAGAGAGGTGATGACCATGACCGTGGCTCCGTCGAGCCCCGGATTTGCCACCACTGTCGAAGCCCTCAGGCTCCGCGACTGGCAACTCGGTCCCGGCCAGCACACGCTGGTGACCGACCAGTTCACCGCCCAGGACTTCCACCTGGTCGTGGACGACCGTGCGGATGTCCACATCAGCTCGAAGGATGGGCGCTTCTACCTGGGATGGTTCCCTGATGGGCGTCCCGGTACGAAGGGTGAGGGGTGGAAGATCGCCGTCACCGGCACGGCGAGCGTCCCCGGCTACAGCATCGCGTTCGACACGGAGACGCCGGCTGACATCGTCGCCGCCGCAGTGGCACGAGTGCTGGAGACCTCACCGCATCTGTGAAACGGATACCCATCCGCAGGCAGTGCTCATTCTCGGAGTCCTTTGGAGGCGCCCCTGAACCCCGAATTCCCACTCGATGCTTCCTCCCCGGCCGGCTCTCTGGCCGCGTACTGGGTCGGGCCCCGGCACCTGGCCGGCGACGACGGATGCCTCTACGACGCCGTCGCCGACACCCTCACCGGACTCGGCTGGAGCAGCCTGGCCATCATCCGCGGCCGACGCGAGCCCGACCAAGCGGAGGAGGACCGGCAGGTCCTGCGCAGTACCGTCCTCCACATCAGCCCCGACACCCTCCGGTGGGCCCAATGGACCCTCCCCGACGAGCCGTTCCACCTCGGTGACCTGCCCATCGCCTGGCAGTTCTCCGCCCGCGCGGACACGCGCAGCCCACTTGCCGGATGGTCGGCATACTTCACCTTCGGCGTCCCCGGCGAGGCCGTCTCCGACTTCGCCCATGCCCTCGACGCCCACGACGCTCCGACCGTGGTCCGCACCGGCCCCGAGTGCGTGATCGATGCGGTAGCTGCTCACGGCTGGTATCGCGATGCCGATCAGCCGAACGCACAGGCGGCGGATCCTACCTTCACCGCATGCGTCAGCCTGGGCGAGGTACCCCCGCTCATCCAGGACGCGGACCCGCGCGTCCTGACCCTCCAGCCGGACGATGAGGGGCCCCTCGGATGGCAGGCGTGGGTAGAACCCGTCATGGGCGCCCCGTGCCTGTGGGCGGCATCCTTCAGCGCGAGCGTCCCGCACGACATCATCGCCGCCTTCGCCCACTCCCTCAGCTCCACCGCACCCGTCCTGCGCCGGGTACTCCCGGACAGCACCAGGGACCGGCTCCTTCAGGCCCCGGCATCCTGAAGCACCGACGACCGGCGTGTAGGCGCCGGTCGTCGGTGATGTGTTCGCCGGATGACGTATTGGCGGATCAGGCTTCGGTGCGGTTGAGGGTGTTGCCGATGCGGCGTGGTGCGGCGAGGGCGCCGTAGGCCGCGCTGAGGGCGAGGGTCAGGGCGAATACGGTGGCGATGGCTGTCCAGTCCATCACTACCGCGATGTTCCCGGGCCAGTTCCGTGCGGCTGTCAGGCCCCAGCCGGCGGCGATGCCGAGGACGGCCGCGAGGGCGGCGATGGTGAGCGACTGCCAGATGACGATCCCGCGCAGGGTGCGGGGCGACAGACCGACGCGGTGCAGGCGGACGAGGTCGGGTCGGAGCTCGGTCGCGGATGCGGTCATGGTGATGCCGAGGACGGTCACGACGGCGGCGAGAGCGAGGCCGAGCAGGAGGTACCACAGGAAGGGTGGGGTGAGTTCGGGGCCGGTCTCGATGCGGACGTCGGACATGACGACGTCGACCGGTTCCAGGGCTTTGACGAGGCGTTCTTCCAGGTCGGGCACGGGGTTGGTGGGGGCGGCGATGACCGAGTAGTCGACGGTCTTCGCGCCGAGGGCGTGTGCGGTCTCGGTGCTGACGTAGGCGGCGGCGCGGGTGAGTGTTGTGGCGTCGACGGGATCGGAGAGCACGGCACCGGTGACGTCGCGGGTGGCCGGCGGCGCGGTGTCGGCGTCGAGCGATGTCGGCCTGGACAGTGTGATCCGGTCGCCCTTGAGGTATTCGGGGGCCATAACCAGGATGCGGCCGTCTTCGAGTGCCGCGCGTTCCTGGGTGGACCAGGTCCGGCCGGTGAGTACCTTGAAGGTCTCCTCGTCGTCGACGACTTCGATCTGCCGCCGGTCGCCGGACTCGTCGCCTGCCTGGGACATGATGTTCCAGGGAGGCGTCAGAGCAGGGGTGACGGAGGCTTTGAGGAGCTGGTCGTCGACCGGGTAGGTGCCTCTGGCGATGGGTGTGCCTTCGGGGAAGACGGTGGCGAGGGCCTTCTCGACGGCGGCGGGGTCGCTGCCCGCGAAGAGCAGGGCTTCGACCTGGTCGAGGTGGCGGCTGCCGACGTAGGTGGCGCGTCCATGGGCGGTGAGGCTGGACAGGGTGCCGAGGATACCGATGGTGACGGCGAGCGCGACGGATCCGATGACGATCGCCGCGACCGGCCGGCGGGGGTCACGGGCGAACGCGCGCAGGGCGATACGAGCGCCCAGGGTGCCGTCGGCAAGGCGGGCCAGTCCGCCCAGGACATCCCCGATACGGGTGAGTGCCGCTGCGGCCAGGCACACGATGGCCGTGACGGCGGCGACGGCCGAGACGGTCTCGTCGTCGGAGAAGGCCACCGCGAGGGCGATCCCGAGCGCGCCGAGGCCGCAGAGTACCGGTGCCCACAGATGAGCTCGCTTGCTCTGGCGGGGTGTGGTGCGGGCACGCTCGCGGGCGGGTAGCCCGGCGGGGTACCGCGACGTGAGCACAGCGGCCAGCGCCGCCACCGCGACCGACAGGACGACGGTCAGCAGACCCCCCAGGAGCAGCGCGTCGTAGGGGGCGGTGTCCTTGTGGGTGAAGCGCGGCAGGAGCGGACGTGCGGCCAGGCTGAGCAGACTCCCGGCGAGCCAGCCGGCGGGAGCGGCGAGGGCTCCGGCCCACAGCGCCCCGAAGACGGCGGCGTACCGCAGGTGGCGGTCCGGTACACCGAGGCCGGCGAGGATCGCGAACTCGGCGCGGGTGCGTCGCATGCGCAGGGCGAACGCCCCGGCGGCGATGACTCCGAGGATGACGATTCCGGGCGCGAGCAGTAGTGCGGGTTCCCGTTCGATCATCGTCCGCGAGGCAGCGATGCCCGAGCGGGTCTCGATCATCATCCCCTTCTCCATGACGAGGCTTTGCGCGGTATCCACCTGAGCTCCGTCCCCGGCAAGGAGGAGACCGTAGCCCGAGGGCATGTCGTTGGTGGTGTCCGCCCCTGTCTTCGGCCAGGCCCTGAGCTGCCCGGGGGCGGCGAGGTAGTCGTAGGAGGCGTGGGACTGCGGGCTCTCGACCAGGCCCACGATCCGCGCCGGTGCGTCACGCTTCCACCGGTAGGGCAGACTGCCACCCAGGCCGAGACCGTGCGCGTCGGCGAGGGCCCTGCTCACCGCGATCTCGCCCAGCTTCGCAGGGAAGCGCCCCTGCAGCAGCCGGTACCGGCCCTGCACCAGGGGGGAGGACCAGTCGGTGTCCACGTACCGCACGCCGACCGTGCGGTCGTTGACCCACACGGGGAACTCGGTGTTGTCATCGATCGGAAGCAGAGTGATCCCCGGTACGCGCTTCCGCAGCTCCTCCCCGACCTTCGCCGTCGACGCGGGGTCGGTGAGCGAGATCAGCCCGTCGGCGCGGCCCAGCGTGCTGGTGGCACGCTGCTCCGCCGAAGGGGCGACTGAGGCGAACAGCCCCGCCGCGAGAGTCGCGAGCAGCACCGGCAGCGCCAGCAGCACAAGGAGCCCGACACGTCTGGTACCGCGGCCGACCACCGTGCGCCTGCCCACCACATGCAGATACCCCGCCTTCACGCCACGCCCCCCTCAGCGGACTCAGCGGACTCGGCGGCGTCGAAGGAGAGCAGCGTGCCGTCGTGAAGGACCGCGACCTGGTCGGCGTGGGACAGATTCGCCGGGTTGTGGGTGCTGAGAACGACGGTGACGCCTTCGTCGCGCAACTGCGCCAGCACTCCCATGATCTCCGCGCCGGTCTTGGAGTCGAGCGACCCGGTGGGCTCGTCCGCCAGAACGAGAGTGCGGCGGCCGACGATGGCGCGGGCGATGGCGGCGCGCTGCTGCTGCCCGCCGGAGACCTCGGCGGGGAAGCGTTGCTCCAGACCCGTGAGGCCGACGCGGGCCATCGCCTCGCATGCCGCCGTGGTCGCGTCATTGCGGGCGGTGCCGGTGGCCTCCAGTGGAAGGCGCACGTTCTCCAGCAGAGTGAGGTCGGCGAGCAGGCTGAAGTCCTGATGGACGAACCCGATCTCCCTCAGCCGCAGCGCGGCCAACTCCGCCTGACCGCACGTGTGCACGGGGTGGCCCAGCACCTCAAGGGTGCCGGAGTCGACCCGTTCCAAGCCGGCGATCAGATGGAGCAGGGTGCTCTTGCCTGAGCCGCTGGGACCGGTCAGGGCGGTCAACGTGCCTGCGGGAAGCGTCAGCGAGACGTCCCGCAGCGCGGCCACGCTCTGCTTGCCCATAGCAAACGTCTTACCGAGCCGGGTGGCGGTGATCGCCACGTTCTCGCTCATGTGAATGGTTGTTCCTCTTCTACGAGAGTGGGGCGGCCGGTATCCGGCCGCCCCACGGTTCACCTCACCCGCCCGACGTCAGCACGAGGAGGCTGAGCTGAGCTTCCGCGTTGAACTGGCCTCGTCGGAGTCCTGGAAGCTGAAGCTGTGATTGCCCGAGGTGCTGTGCATGCACACACGACGCCCTGCATAGTTGGCGTCCGTGTACCAGGCAGCATCCTTGGTGGAATTGTTGTAGTACGAGTCCGCCTGGTCGTTGAAGCCGTACGAGCTCAGGTGGGTAATTCCGGTGGTGGTGCCGGACAGGGTGACCTGGCCGCCTCTGTAGTCGTCATCCCGGTACAGACAGACGGCGCCACTTGCCGTGCACCCCGCCGGTGCTGCACTGGCGATGCCCGTCCCACCGACAATCAGCGCCGCACCGATGAGCGCCGCCCCCACCAAGTTTCGCTTCATTATGAGTCCCCTCCATTAAGCGGAGCCATGGCCTCCGCCTACACGGATCGGGGCATGGAAACACGCAAAGGCACGCAAGCGCCTCCCCCCGAGCCGCATTTCAACCGCCACCGAACCTACATGCATGAGTCACGGAAGCACTACTCTCAGTTGTGTAGAGGTGTCTCAAAAGCATGGTGATCTTGTGGGATGCCTGGTCACGGCGATGTGACGAGCGGAGTGGGGATCGTGACGGAAGCAACGAAGCTCCGGTTGGTGACGGACGACCTTCCCCGTCGCCGTACGCAACCGGAGCTTCGATGTGCCGTCAATCTTCGAGTGTCTGCTTGGTCAAGTCGCCGTCACGTCAGCACCGTGCGCTGCCGTCGCTGCCCGTGCTGCCCGATCCGCGCCGTAGCTCGCTGCAGCGGTCCGGTACTACCTCGTCCGGCGACGGGGGCGTTGCCGCTCGGTGTCTGCCCCAAGCGACGGCCCGACATCCCTGCCGCTGGGCGTGGGATGGCCAGTTGTATCTGCCGGAAGGCTGGCAGCTCGACGCAGCCGCCACATGAGGACGTCACTGACGGATTCGGCGGTATCCAGTTCACGGTGCCCGGCGGCATCGGCGAGCAAGACCGCAGGATCCTGCCCGGCAGCTTCCGCGTCGGTGAGGGTGGCGGCGAGGGCATACCAACCGGGCTCGGCGAGGATCTCCTCGGCCAGTCCTGGCAGTGCCTCGCGCAGCAGCACCGCCTGTCGCTGCAGCAGGGGGCGGCTCAGCCGCTGGCCGCGCTGGTGGAGCGCGCGGAGGGGTTCTGCGGCGGCCGTGTGGTAGGCGGCGCGCAGATGTTCGGCGGCGGCGCGTGCGGCGGCTGCCTGCTGGTGGTGTTTCTTCTTGGCGTGCCAGTGCGCGGCGGCGGTGATGAGGAAGAAGATCATGTCGATCGCCATCGCGGTCATCGCGGCGTCCTCTCCGCGACCGAGGGCCGGGCCGCTGTGGACGAGGTCCCGGGCGGCCTGCCGAAGGGCCCGGTCATGGCCGCGCTCGGCACGGACGTGGGAGCGTGAGGCCCGCTCGAATGCCCAGGCAGCTTCACGCAGTTCCCGGCGCGTATGGGCTGCGGAGGTTTTCGCAAGCGCATCCAGTACCTCGCCGGTCGCTGCGATGTAGGCGGCGGCGACCGCATCGTCAGCGTGCTCGAGGACCAGGACTCCCTGCCACGCGACAGAGGCCACGCGGCGACGCGCAGCGGACGGCCCACTGGCCTTGGCCTGCGTGCCAGCGCCCTGGGGAGGGGGGTTGGCGGACCAGCGTTCCCGGATCCGTGGCAGCGACAGGTCCGGTGCCAGGCGCGCCCCGGGGTAGTACACCTGCTCGCCATCCTTGTTGAGGTCATCGGGCAGGGCGACCTTGTATCCGAGCAGGTCCCCGGAGGGGGCGGCCCGCTTGCGGATCAGCAGGCCGGCGGCGGCCAGCCGCTCGAAGAACTCTTCTTCGCCCTGGGCTCCGGCAACCGCGCGCCGTACCGTCTCGCGCAGTTCCTCACGAGCGGTCCGCTCCCGCCCTTGGCGCTCTGCCTTGTGGCGCTCGGCGCTCGTAGGCCGCTGGGCGGCAGTGCCGTCCCCCGGGGCGACCTGATGCAGGCCGAGTTCCTTCTCGATGAGGCGGCATTCGGCCTGGGCACGGCTGCCGGAGCGCCAGTCGTCGGGTCGGCTGCCGTCCTCGCAGACGAGGGTGGCGACGATGTGGATGTGGTCATCGGCGTGGCGTACGGCAGCCCAGCGGCAGCCGGGCTTGCCGTCGCCGGGGTCGATACCGGTCGCGGCCACGACCCGGCGGGCGATCTCACCCCATTCCTCGTCGCTCAGGATCCGGTCGTTCGCGGTGGCGCGGACGGAGGTATGCCACACGTGCTTGGCGGGACGGGCGTGCTTCGGCAGTACCATGACGGGCTGGTCGAGGAGCTGCTGGAGATCCCCCAGGGTGGCGTTCGGGGCGCGGCCGGGGTCGGGGGACATACCGTCGAACGAGGCGATGAGGTGCGGGTCGATGTGTTCTTCGCGTTTGCCCGGGCCGTAGAGGTATTTGAGCAGGCCGATGGTGCGCGAGCCGGACTTGTTGACGCTGGGGATCATGCGGTGCGCTGGTCGATGAGCTGAGTGGTTGCGGCGTGGACGGACTCGGCCGCCCGTCGTACGGCGGCGATGGCCGTGTCGAGTTGGGGTGCGTCGGCACCGGAGTTGAGCGCCTTGACGGCTTGGTTGAGGTTGCTTCCGGCCCAGCCGAGCCTGCGTCGGCTCTCGAACAGGGCAGTGATCACTTCGCGTTCGTCGGCGATCTCAGTACGGGTGCGGTCGAGATCGCGGGCGGCGGCGAGCGCGGAGCGGGCGAGGAACCCGGCGACGGACAGGTTGCATCGGGCGGCGGCGGACTTGATCACAGCGAACTCATCATCGTTGAAACGCGTGTTGGGCTGACGCAGACGCTTCTTTGCGGGCGGCTGGCGCGGACGCTGACGGGCACGGGACGCGCGCTCACGGCGGCTGGCGCGGGTGGTCGGCTTCTCCTCCTGTCCCGGCTTCGATCCGCCCTCGGTCGAAGCCTCCCGGACCTGCGCCCCCCGGTGCAGGTCCTCTCCCGCCCCCTCTGGGGCGGGAGTGTCGGAAGCTACGCTTCCGACCCAACTTGCTCGCGCTGAGACCGAGTTGATGTCGGGCAGAGATGTCGAAGTGTTGCGGTGTGCGGTCGACTCTGTCATCGGAATGCGGGCCTCATGGTGCGTAGTCGGTACGGGATGGTGCCGGTCACGGTGATTGGATCGGCCGGGGTTGTCCGGCGTGTGCCGGGCGAGCCGTCGGTCGGCCGGTGCGAGGACGGCCGTGCGCGGGGACGGGGATCAAGACCTCCGCCCACGCGTCGGCTTCGGCGGCGAGAGTGGTCGAATGCGGGGGATGCGCGTCCATGCGGCCCCCTGTCGAGACGGGGCCGGTGGCCCGGCACCTTGCCGGGCCACCCGGTCACATCAGGGAGTTGACCTGTACCTTTGCGGGTCACATGCACTCCGGGCAGCGTTGAACGTGCCCCGCGAGAACCCGCGCCATCCGTGCCTTGGCCAATCCGGCGTGCGTGGCGCTGGACTTCGCCGCCGGCCTTCCGGCATGCCGCTTGGAGTGAGCGGTCAGGAAGGCGATATCCCGCTCGTACTGACCGCGCATCTGGGTGAACTTGCGGCACGTTCTCATCGGCTGCTCCTCGTCGTCGTGGTGGTGGTGGTCGCCTCGCTCCGCAACTGCTGCAGCACGAGGCTCAGGCGTTCGTTCCGTCCCCCGGTCAGGCCCTCCTGGCGGAGGATCTCCCGCAGCTGCACACGGGACAGGGCTTCGTTCCCGTCCCGCTCCAGCACCGCCGGGACATGGGGGAGGACCTGCCGGGCGAGCTGGTCCGCGGACTCCAGCAGCTCCCGCGAGGGCCGCTGCGCCTGCGGCCGGCGTGCCCGGTTCCGCTTGCCCTTGCCTTTCACCCCGGTCGGCTTCCGCCGCAGGGGGACCGTGTGTCCCCGGTCCCCGGTGGTGTCGGTCCCCGACTGGTCGTCGTCCGGTCCCGGGTTGCTGGTGGTGTCGGTCCCCGTGTCGGTGTCGGCTGGTCCCCGGTCCCCGGTGGTGTCGGTCCCCGTGTCGGTGTCGGCTGGTCCCCGGTCCCCGGTGGTGTCGGTCCCCGTGTCGGTGTCGGCTGGTCCCCGGTCCCCGGTGGTGTCGGTCCCCGTGTCGGTGTCGGTCGGTCCCCGGTCCCCGGTGGTGTCGGTCCCCGACTCGTCGTCGGTCGGTCCCCGGGTTTCTGCGGCGTGAGCTGCGGCTTCACGCTCCGCGGTCCCGGCGTCGCTGCTCTCGGGGAGGGCGACTTGGCCGCCGTCTTCGCGGGGACGGTCCCCGCTTTCCGGCCTGCGGTCCCCGGGTGAGTGGGACGACGCGGGGACGGTCCCCGGGACCGGTCCCCGGGATGCGGGGGACCGGTCCCCGGCAGATGGGTCGGTGTGGTGGGGACCGTGATCGGGGACCGAGGCGGGGACCAGCGTGGTGATGGTGTCGGTCGGGGCGGGGACGGTCCCGGCTTCTTTCTGGTGCTGGGGGTGGGACCAGGGGGAGGGGAGAGTGATGCTGGCGAGGTCGATCGCGTGGCGGCGGACGGCGAGCTGGTCGAGGAGGCGTGTCCGTTGGACGGGGTCGCTGCCGACGGCGGCGTGCCCGATGGCCTTGGACAGGCGCCGGGTCAGGTACCGGCCGCGCCAGGTACCGCGTTGCTCGGGGGTGCGCTCGGCCAGGCGAGCGGCGAGCGTGACCGCGCGGGCGGTGGCCCGGTCGCGGGTGATCTGAGCGGCGTCACGGTCCCGAGCGGCGATACCGAGCCGGGACAGCAGCCGCTCACGCAGTTCACGTCCCAGGCTGGCGAGCAGTCCCCGGGAGGCCGCGCCGGGGGTGCGCAGGCGGAGTTCGATGCCCATCGCGAGGTGCCACAGCACGGCCGCCATGACCAGGCCGATCAGGGCGCGGACGGTGCCTCCGACGGGGCCGAACTCGGCGTAGGCGGGGATGATCTGCACGGCGGTGATGAGCCAGACCAGAGCTCCCGGCAGGCCGGGGGCGCCTTGGGTGGCCAGGTTCTGCCGTGCCATCAACGCTGTGGCGAACAGGGCCAGCTCGGCCGTGGCGAACATGAAGGCGCGCTCGACGGTGCTGCCCATGTCCAGGTAGTCGGCCCCGAACCGCCAGCTCGTGTCCGCGCTGTAGGCGGTGCACCCGAGCGCGGCAAGGGCCGCGACCCTGACCGCGGGGCTGCCCGCGGTGGACGTGCGGACGGCTCGGCGTCGGATCACCCAGCCGACCACGACCGCGGCCAGCACCAGGGCGGTGGAGAGGCCGAGGACGAGGGGCGGGGCGAGGTCCGGCACGGCGAGGGAGAGAGCCTGGTGGGTCATACGGCCTTTCCGAGAGGGGTGTTCGCGGACATGGTCTTCACCGGCACGGTTGCCTGCCGGTGGCGGGCGGCGGGGCTGGTCGCGGGCTTGCTCGTGGTGGGCCTGCGGCGCTTGCGCTGCTTCGGCGCCTGGGGCACCTGAACAGCCTGGCCCCGGTCGGCAAGCTTGTGGGCGGCCTCGGTGAGCAGGTCGCGAGCACGTTCCTGACCGACGCGCAGGGCCACCGCGAGCCGGTCGGCACGCCAGCCTCGGGCGTAGGCACGGTCGATGACGGCGCCCCGCTCCTTGGCGTTGAGGTGCACCTCCCGCCGGTGCTCGATGACCGCGACAACGCGGCGGTCATCGCAATCTTTGGCGATCTCGTCGCGGCGGGGTTCGCGCTCGGCCGGGGTGCATCCGCCCCAGACGCCCTCCTTGAGGCCGTTCTCCACGGCGAAGTCGAGGCATTCGTCGCGGACCGGGCAGGTGGCGCACAGGGCCTTCGCCTCGGCGATGGCCTCGCGGTCCCGGCCGGAGGCGAAGAACAACTCGTCGGCGTCCTCGGGGTACAGCCAGTGGCACGCCCCGCGGGCCTGCCAGTAGGTGTCCGCGATGCCGCGCAGGCCGCTGACCGGCGCGCTGTGGGTGGTGATGTTGCGCATGGATGGTTCTCCGTGGTGCTGCCGCATCGGCCGGGCAGGTTGGCCCGGCGGGTGGGGGAGCGGCAGGGGTGGGTGCGGCTACGGCGTGTTGCGCTCGTGGCCGGGTGGGGAGGGGCGCGGGTCAGGCCATGGCGGGCTGTGGCCCGTGGTGCCGGGCGGCGGCGAGGTCGAGCCGTGTGGGGTGCGGGGTGGCACGCGGGGCGTGTCCGCTGGCAGCGCCGTCGAGGCCGATGCGACGGCGGCAGCAGGGCTCTCCGGCCTGTGCCAGGCACCACGGGCAGCGGACGCCGAGCGGGTCGGGCCGCCCTTGGGCGACGGCCGCTTCGCGTGCCGCACGGATCGGCCGGTACGGGGCGAGCTCGGTACGGACGGCTGGGGGGATGCAGGACCCGATCGCCTTCAGCCGCGCCTCAAGCTCCGGGTCGGGTCGGCCGCTGCCGAGTTGCCGGTGGGAGGCGGGCTCGGCTGTGCCGGTGGCGACCGCGTGCCGGGCGCGTACCAGCTCGGCCTGCCAGGCGGCCTGGTCGTCCGGGTCGACGGCGGGGGTGGGGTCGGTGTGCCGGTTGATGCGGTCGCGCCGGTAGCCCTCCCAGGGGCGGCCGATGTCCGCGGGCAGGATCGGGTAGGGCGAGGTGCGGATGTGCTGGCGGGCGGCGATGCGGGCGTCCCAGCCGTGCGGCGTGCTCAGGGGCACGTCGCCGAGGAGCTCGTGCCACTGGGCGAGCTGGTCGGCGGCTTCGCCTTGGTCGGTGCGGATGGCGCGGGGGTCGAGTCGGCCGATGTAGGCCAGCAGGGCTGCGGTTTCACGACGGTCCATGGCGTGGCTACTCCGTTCCGGTCGGCTCTTCGAGGGCGGCGAGCAGGGCGGCTGTGTGGGCCTCAGCCCGGGTCATCCGGCCAGGCCCACTGGCGCCACTGTGGTCGTTGCTGCCGGGGAGGGCGTAGAGCTTGGGGCGGCTCGGGGCGTGTTCGCGGGCGACCCAGGACCGCCAGTCGGCGGCCCACGCGTCGGCTGATCGGGGTTTGAAGTCGGCCCGGTGGGCACGCCACTTGGCGTCGGCGGCGGCGAGGCCGTCCTCGCCGAGGCGAGCGAGATGCCCCTCGCGTTGGGTCCAGGCATGGGTGGCTGGGTCGGGCTGCCACTCGCTGGCCGAGGTGACGGCAGCAGCCCTACTGCTGCTGTACCTCCGGTTCACCTTCGGTTCACTCTGGTTCTGGGGGTCGGAAACAGCCCCCTCGGGGGTGCGGAATCGGACCCGTCGAGGGGTCCGATTCTGACGCGAGGGGTCGGAATCAGCCCCGGTCACATTCGGGCGGGAGGGGTCGGAATCCGCCCCCTTCTTGGGGCGGATCCCGTACCGCCGGAGCCTGCCCTCATCGAGCTCGGGCACCGGGTCGGATGCCGTTGCCGGATCGACGCTGTCGACGTCCGGGTCCTCCTCGCGGGCGGCTGCGAGCTTGGCCAGGTACGCGGCGGTCAGCGGCAGCCGGTAGACCGAACTGCGGTGCGGGCCCTCGTACCTGTCGAGCAGCTCGAGTTCACCACTGTCGGCGAGGGCGGCCAGGGCCCTGCGGACCGCGTTGCGGGACGCGTTCGTCCGCTCCATCAGGCTGGCGAGGGAAGCCCAGGCCACGCACTGGTCGTCGGCCACCCGGTCGGCGATCGACAGCAGGATCAGGCGGGCGGTTCCCCGGCTGCGGCTGTCTTCCCACACCCATTCGCGGGCGTCTCTGCTCATCGGGCACCGCCGACCGAGCGGTGGGTTGCTGCCGCGCGGGCCGATGTGGGCCTTTGGCGCAGGGCAGACTGCATGCGACAATCTCCTTTGGTGTTGCCGCGCTGAGATGCCCCGTGGAAGGGATCAGCGTGGTGATGGTGGGCAATCTCCGCCCTTGCCGGGGCGGGTATGCCGCTTTCGCGTTCGGCGTCTGAGAGTTACCGCTCTCGGGCGCCGTCGCTGTATCAGGTACCTACTCGGTGCAGTCCGTGCTTGGTGGACTCCTCAGGTGCGTCGTGACGGGCGGGTTGCCCGGGGACGACGAACATACGCATGGACCCGTGTCAAGATCCAGACTTGGTTCATAAACTCTGCAGAGGTTGCAGAGAGTCGCGAAAGATACTTCATTTGTGATCGCCCGGGAGTTTCGGCTCGCGCCGTGGATCCGTCCGGGGTTTGCCGCTCTCGGGTGTCCTGGCGCGTCGCCCTTCGCTCCTGTGCCTGTGGGTCCACTCTCTTCGCGTGCGTCCCGAGCAGGCGCGAAACACTGCACTGGACGAACTTGGTGGTTAAGTTACATCGCAGTGGCGCCCGGTCGTCAACTGTGATGTTGATGTGTGGAGTGAGAGTGGGTGTGATCACCACTGGAGTGGATAGGATGGGGGCTATGGCGAAGGGCAGGGGATGACTGAGAAGAGCTTCGCGGAGCTGCTCGACTATCTGTTCCGGGAGGTGCGCCCGAAGGGTCGCGGCCCGTACACGTACGCGGAGGTCTCGCAGGGCATCCGTGACACCTCGGGCGTGGCCATCTCCGCGAGCGCTATCCAGCAGCTCCGCACCGGGATCAACACGAACCCGAAGATGCAGACGATCCGGGCGCTGGCCGGGTTCTTCGGGGTGAGCCCGGGTTACTTCTTCGATGAGGAGGAGTCCGAGCGACAGCGTGCCGAAATCCGCGTCGTCGCCGCCATGCGCGACCAGAGTGTGCGCCGGGTCGCCCTGCGCGCCAATGGGCTCAGCTCGTCGAGCCTGGACATGTTGACCGCCGTGATCGACCAGGCCCGTCGGCTTGAGGGGATGCCGGAGCCGGAGGACTCGGACCTGCTCGACGACGAGTGAGGCCGGCGCCGGCGCCTGTCGGCGCCGCGCCTCGGTCAGGCGCCGTCGGCCCTTTGGTGGTCTTCCATCAGTACGGCTACGCGCAGGAGGTCGCTGCGCATCGGTCGTAGGTCGACGATGCGTACGGCCACCTCGCGTCCCTGGTGGTAGGGGAGTCTGAGTCGGCGCAGGGCGCCGTGGGAGTGCTCGATCACCTCGCGGCGATCCCACATCTCCCGGGCGTCCGGTGATCCCGCGAGGATGTCCCGCTCCAACCGCAACAGCGCCTCGTCTTTCGGGTGGTGGGCCCGTGCGTAGCGGATCTGCCCCAGGAAGGGGCGCGCCCAATCCTGTTCCCAGGCCACGAGTTGCTCACGGGCCTCCGGGGCCAGGAATGTCCATCTCATCTGATTGGCCTGGTGGGCGGCCCAGGGGAACCAGTCCAGTACCGGCTGGTTGTAGCTGATCACGTTCCATGCGAGGTCTGTCGCGAAGGCGGGCGCAGGGGTCTGGTTGTCCAGGAACTGCTGGAGCAGCGCCTCGTCCACCTCCGCTACCGCGTCCGCTTCCGGTGTCACGGCAAGGGCCGGCGGACGGCCGACCGCCTTCAGGTACAGAGTACGGCGCTCCGCCGGGCTCAGTTGAAGCGCGGAGGAGATCCGGTCGAGGAAGTCGGCCGAGTACTCGGCCTTGATATTGCGTTCCAGCGCTCCGTACCAACGGGCGCTCACGCCCGCCAGGCGAGCTACGTCATCCTGCGTCAGGCCCTTGCTTCGCCGCCCTGGGGCAGCCAGGCGCGGGATCTTTCGGGGGTTGATGCGCCCCCGCCACGAACGCAGCAGCGCGGGCAGGGACTCCCCCTCCGGGCCTTCGCCCTCGATCGGCCCGCCCCGAGAGTCCATGACCCGAGATTAGAGCCCACCCATGGGGTGACATGGGCCACAGAGCGCCCCGAATCGCCATCGCGAAATCAGGGATCAGTCATTCAGCGTAGTCAGACATAACGGATGGTCGATCATTCAATCAACCTGACGGGGTGACATGTAAGTCCGGATGTCTGGCGTTTCGCCGTACAAGTCAAGATCGAAAGGCTCGTCAACCTCGTGGCGGCGACGCCAACCTCAGCTCACCTTCGGTAATCGGAAGTGCGACTTCCGGGAAGTGCGAGTTCCGCCTTCCTCTTGGCATCCTCCCGCCCACCAGAAAGTTGGCGCACAGCCAAGCCAAGGGGGAAACGCATGCCCTTGCCGGAAAACGACCAGAATCGACTGCGTAAATGGTGTGAGGAGCAGGTTGACCGGCTGCGCCTGCCGTACCGTTTCAGCACACGTGAATTGCGCGAGGCGATAGCCGAACAGCGCGGCAAGCCGATCATCCTGAAACCGCTGACCACACTCGGCGCGGTCGACGCGCCGTGCGGCATAAGGGTGGAGACCCCGGTGGCAGACCTTCTCTTCTATGAGGAGGGCACGTCCGTGCACCACCAGCGACACATTCTCACGCACGAGTTGTGTCACGTGTACTGCGATCATCCAGGAAGCCTGGAGGTCGACGCGAAGACGGCGGGGGCTCTCGGAGTGAACCCCACCCTGGTGATGCGCATGTCGGGGCGTACCAGTTACTCGACAACCGACGAACGGCAGGCGGAGACGATGGCGTCGGTAATCCGTCGGCGCATCTATCGCGACCGCGAAGCCCCTTCCCTCCGGCCCAGCAAGGGACCGGAAAGCTGGGACGCACTCTTCGCCCAGCCCTTCAAGAGAGGTCGGTTCGGCCGATGAACATGCTTTTCCTCGGCATGTCGATCCTGCTCGCCGCGGCGGCCGGCTACTGGGTATTCGGCCGAGGGACCCCCCGTCCCACCGGTACGTGGGCCATGGGCGCGCTCCTCGGGGCTTTCGCCCTGGCCTTCGCCTCCTACGCGCCGCTGGTCGAAGACGCCGTCGAAAGCCTCGTGCCGCACGTCGCCCGGCTGTTGAGCAACTCCGCTTCGCTGGTGGCTGCCATGGCGGTCGTCGCCGCCTCGTTCCAGCTCAATCTCGACCTCGCGGAGGCCCGGCGGCGCATCCGCGTGCGCCTTGTCCTCCTCGCCGTGGCGGTCTTCGGCATGACCGTCCTGTTCGCTTACGAGCAGATGGGCCACCGCTCTGCGCAGGTGTACGCGCTCTACTTGCTCCTGTACGTCACCTACCTCGGCTTCGCGGTGGTCGACTTCCTGGTGCAGGCCGTACGCCAGTCGTTGTCGACACGTCGAGCCAGCGTCCGAACAGGACTTCGCATCGCAGCGGCGGGCTGTGTCTTCGCTCTGGTCTACCTCGCTTACAAGACGACCAGGCTCGTCGATCTGGGCTTGGAGTTGGGCCTCGTCGACAGCACCTCGCAGTGCTCCTCGCTCGTCGGCAGGTGCGCCTTCAGCGTGACCGCGCCGGCACTCGCCGTCCTGCTGATCTGCCTCGGCCTGACCTTGCCTGCCGTGGCCTACCCGATCAGCCAGGCCCGCCGCCGACGCTGGGAGACGCAGTCCTTCGAAGCACTCGGCCCCCTGTGGAAGGACCTGTCAGCCGCGATGCCGAACATCGTCCTCTCGATCGCTGACGCCGAGGACGCTTCGACCGACTCCGACTTCCTCCTCCAGCGGCGCGTCATCGAGATCAGCGACGGCATCCTCACCCTTCGGCCCCACCGATCCCGCAAGGTACAGAAGGCGGCCCAGGACGCCATCGACACAGGGACGATGAGAGGCGCGGCGGCAGTCGAGGCGGCCGTCGTCAAGGCAGCGCTCGCCGACCTGAAAGCCGGACGGTTCGCCGACGAAGTCGCCCCGCCAGCCGCGGAGGCCGCCTTGCACAAGGACCTGCGCACAGACACGGAGTGGCTCCTCCTCGTGGCGCACGCCTACACCGGCCATGCCGGGCGTGTCGCCGACGAAGGCCGCCCGGAGCCCGTTGGAGCCTGAGAACATGACCGACCCGACCCAAGACCCCCGCTTCCTCCACAACCCCTATCCGACCTACGCGGCCATGCGGTCCACATGCCCGGTACAACCCCTACCCGCCAGCCCCGGGGGGCGCCCCAGCTACCTGGTCACCGGCTACCACGAAGCAAGAGAAGCCCTGGGCGACGCCCGCCTCTCCAAGGACACGGCCACCTTCTTCGCGGGCAAGGGATCACGGCGCCGCCTGCACCCCGCCCTCGCCCACACCATGCTGGCCAGCGACCCACCCCAGCACACCCGACTGCGCAAGCTGGTCACCAAGGCGTTCACCACCGGGGCCGTAGCGGAACTGCGCCCGTTCATCGCCCAGGTCACCGACGAACTGCTGGACCAATGGCCCGCCGGCGAACCAGCCGACTTCGTGGCCGACCTGGCGGTGCCCCTGCCGGTCATCGTGATCTGCGAGCTACTCGGAATTCCCCAAGCCGACCGACCCGACATCCAGCGCTGGTCCGCGCAGCTCTTCGCAGCGGCACAGCCCGACGCCATCGACACGGCCTCGCACGCGATGGCCGACTACATGACCGGCCTCATCACCGCCAAACGCCAAAACCCCGGCACCTGTCTGCTCGACCGGCTCATCTCCGCTCGCGACGGAAACGACCACCTCAGCGAAGAGGAACTACTCTCCCTGGCCGTACTACTGCTCGTGGCCGGACACGAAACCACCACCAACGCCCTCGGCAACGCCGCCCTGGCGCTACTCCAGCACCCGACCGAACTGGATCGCCTCCGGGACAACCCCGTCCAGGTCCCCGCAGCCCTGGACGAACTGCTCCGCTTCGACTCCTCCGTCAGCACAGCCACCTTCCGGTTCACCACCAAAGCCATCACGCTCGGCGGCACCGATATCCCCGCCGGCGTCCCCGTCCTGGTCGCACTTGGGGCCGCCAACCGAGATCCGAAGCGGTTCCCAGCGCCGGACCGCCTCGACCTGGACCGGGACGCGGCTGCCCACCTCGCCTTCGGCCACGGCATCCACCGCTGCCTCGGCGCGCCCCTGGCCAAGGCCGAGGTGGAGATCGCACTGAGAACCGTGCTCACCAGGTTCCCGGGAATCCGGCTCGCTCAACCGCCCAGCGAACTGAACTGGCGACGGACCCGACTGGTACGCGGCCTCGAATCGCTGCCTGTCCTGACGTAAAGGAGCGGCGGGATGCCGTATACCGAGCGTGAGAGCATGACGGTGGAAGTGTTCGCTCACGACGGTCGAGTAGCCGCGAACGCACTGGTAGGACACACCGGTCACTTGAGTCCGCAGGCGGAGCGCGGACGGCAGGCTCGGGGCAGCCGGCGAGGATCCCGGCGAGTGCCTGCGCCTGCTCCCAAGCGGCACCGATCCCGGCCCCGCTCCTCAGGTTCACCTCTGCGTTCTCGGAGGTCTGCCGCGTACGCATGCGAGGCGGTGAGCGCCCAGACCGGCCTCACGGAGCGGGGTGTCGGCACGACGGTCATGCTCCCTCCCTGCCTACTGCCGTTGTCGCTTCTTCGGTGCGATGCACGGGGGCGGGGATAGCGGCGTTGTGGCGGGGCCACTGGTACACCAGTCGGCAGTGCTGCTTGTCGACAACGCTTCCGGCGGGGAGCAGGTGATCAGGGGTTGCGGCTGGGTGGACTGTGAGCACCGGGTCGACGCAGCTGGGACGCAGATGCTTGTCCCATAGCTGTACGGCGGCGACCAGTTGCTCGGCGAGACGAGGCCCCTGGGGGCCGAAGGCGTGGACGACCCATTCCCATTCCTGCTCGGCGGGGTCGCCGCTGTCCTTGGTCTTCACCTGGACGAGGTAGGCCAGCGAGGAGCCCTCCAGGACCGCCGACGCGTCCCCGCCCTTCCCGATCCCGGTGACTCCGTGCTTTCGAGCGCACGGGTCTCATCAGAAGGTGCTGGTGGTGCGGGAGCGCTTAGTTGTCGTGGTCAGACAGGCGGAGCTGCTGGGTCGCGGGGAGGTTCTTCCGCTCGCGCAGGCCGAGTGGGTCTTGGGGCCGCTGGCGGCGCCGGGTCGTCCACCAGGCGCCGACCGCGTTGGCCTGGGCCTGGTAGGCGGGGACGTCGTACGTGTATCCCAGGCGTGCGATCTCTCCGTTGAGGATCACCACGAAACCCTCGATCGCGGCTACCTCGGCCTCGTCCAGTGGCCGGATGCTGCGGTAGCCCGCCAGGAGGTCCGTGGCCCGTGACTGCTGGTAGCGGGCTCTCTCGCCTTGGAGGACGAAGAACCCGGTGGCGAGGAGCTTGGCGAGGTCGAAAACGGGCGGGGCGTGCATGACCTTGTCGAAGTCGATGAACCCGAACCGGCCGCCACCACTGCCGGCCACGACGTTGTCCCAGTGCAGGTCGCCGTGGATGGGCTGGGGCCGCAGCGACGCCAGGTCCTGGGCCAGGCGGGGCAGGATCCTGTCCCGCCACAGGTGCCGGGCCACGTACCAGTGGGGCAGCTCCTGGCCCGGGGAGGGAACCGGGCCGCGTTCGAACGTCAGGCGTCGGTGAAATCGCCCGCATCCGGCCGGGCCAGCGCCGAGTGGAGTCGGGCCAGGTCTTGGCCCAGGCCGTACGGGTCGCTCCGGTCGACGGCTCCCTTGCCGATCCAGGTGCACACGTGAACGGTTCGCGGACGGGTCTTGGTCTCCACTGTGCCGACGGCCACCGTCTGCGGACACTCCACACCGGCGACCCCGTCGACCAGCTCCGCGATCCGGCTGATCAGGGCGGCCGGTTTGGGCGTCAGCCGCAGGGCCACGTCCGGGGCCTGCGAGGTCGATGAGACGCCGCGCCAGACCGCGGCCATGGTGCCGCCGACTACCGGTTCGAACCGGTACTCCGCCGCGTGCCACGCTCCGCTCACACGGGCCAGGGCGTCCCTGAGCAGATGCTCGCTGGCGCAGTCGTCCGCTGGCATTCCCGTTCACCTTCCCTACCGCCTAGCGCGGCCGTCTTGGGCCCGGAGCCTGCCAGCCGTGCCGCAGGCGCCCGTGCAAGGCTGGCCAGAAGGCCAAGCCCTCCACGGGCCAGGGTGCCGGTACACAACTCGGCGGCGGCTCGCGCCCGCGGTTCGGTCGGTGCTGGCTCAGCCCCGTACCGGTCTCGAACTCGGCTGAAGGTGCCGTTGGTGACGACGACAGCGTGATCGGCACGGTATGCGGGCCCGGCCGTGCCTCTCACGGCGTACATCGCCGGTGAGCCCACACGCCCGCCGACAACCCTGTAGTGACCTCGGGCAGTGGCCTGTCTCAGCGCGTGTGGTGGCCAAGTTGTGACGCTGACGGGTCAGCTTCTGGCTGGATTTGCATTGCGGCTGCAATGTGCGGTTGATACAAATCGAACTCGCGGCATGCAGCATGTGCATGTCCTTTCGCGCGGGTGGGTTTCACAACTGACACACGGGGGTGTGTGGATGAAGTTCGACATGGGGTCGACGACCCTGTCCCAGCTCGGTAGGAGCACGGTCGGGTCCAGTGACGACCTGGGCGCCCTGATCCAGCAGTTGGTGGTGGCGGCGCAGCCGCTGGAGGGGAAGTTCAACGGGGCCGGCCGGGCCGCGTTCGATGCGTTCAAGGACCGTTCGGATGAGATCACGGCGGCGTTGAACGGGTCGCTGCAGGCGATCCTGGGTGGTCAGGCGGGGATGGACGAGTCCTTCACCACCGGTATGCAGGAGCAGACCGACAACGTCAACCAGCACATGAGCGCCGCCAACTTCGACGCCGCCCGGTTCGGCGCGCGCTAGGCCCGGGGGGACCACAGACATGCCTAACCTGGATCGCAACTCGTACGACATCGCCGCTTCGACCGAAGTGCAGGGCAGCCTGCTGGCGATCGTGGGCCGCCTGGAGCTGGTGCTCGGCGACCGTGATGCCGCGGTGAAGGCCGCGATGGCCGAGTTCCAGGCCGACGGGGTCTCCGAGGAGTACCACGGCAAGGAAGTCCGCTGGAACAAGGCGGCCAACGAGGTGCGCGAGATCATCAAGCTGGTGCGTTCCACGCTGGAGCAGAACGACGAGACCGCCCGCTCGACGCTGGCGAGGGCGAAGGCCGCGGTCGACGGCATCGGCTGACACAGCGGATCCGGCTGACAGGGCTGATCCGGCGGGGCGGTTGGAAAACAACGGGGAAGCAGGCGGCGCCGGTCGGGCTTGACGGGTGCCGTCGCGGGTGCTGCGGGGGCGTTTTGTGACGAAGTGGGATATTGATCCGGTCGGTGTGCTGGCCACCCTGTCGACGACGGGAGAGGCGGCCGGCCGCCTGGAGAGCGCGTTCGACTCGATGATGAAGGACCTCGCGAGTGCCGCGGCCTCTGCGGGCACCGTCCTTGCGGGTGGCGACTACAACCCGGCGGCGGGTCCGGTCGTTGCGGGAGCGGTGCGGCCCAACGTGACGAAGCAGCCCATGATCGGCCCCGTGGTGCCGGGCACCACCCGGCCCGAGGTGGCGGTGTCCGCCCCGGCGATCGGCCCGGTCGGGGCGGCGTTGAACGCCTACCTTGAGGCCCGGATCGCGAAGATGTCGTCGATGGCCGCACGCACCGGCAATGCCGTCAAGGGTGCCGCCGAGGCCACCAGCCACTACCAGCATGGCAACCTCACGATGGCGGACAACGCCCAGGAAGAGGTGGTGCGGGCACCCGAGACGCTCGACATGCCAGGCGCGGACCGTCGGGGGGTGCGGTGAGCAAGCAGCCGGTCTCTGCGGCCCAGGTCCCTGAGTTCACCGGCAGCCTGGAGCAGTTGGAGAGAGACGTCTCGGCGATCAGCGGTGACGCCTCGTCCATCTGGTCGGCCGGCACCGACATCGATACGGCCTTTCGGGGGCTGTCCTCGTACTACCAGGCCCCGGAAGCCGAGCAGTTGTTCGCCGTCACCACACCCGTGGCCACAGGCGCCAACGAGTTCAGCGACGAGTTGGAATCAATAGCCCGCGCTCTTGGCGCCTACGCCGGCGAAGTACGCCCCCTCGTGCAGAAGCTGGAACGCCTCAAGAGCGAGGCGGCCGAATTCGAGACCCGCATCGCCGGGGACGACGAGTGGTCCTACGACGACGCGCTGATCGATGAGAACAATGCGCGCCGCGACGAGATCAACGCGGCCTACTTCGCCTTCCAGGCGGCGGAAATCGCCTGCGCCAACAAGATCCACGCACTGGTGAGCTGCTTCCGCTACGTCCCCGACAACGGCGACGAGACGCGCGCGGACAACGAGTACGGCTACAGCCTCGACATGCTCAACAACGCCGAGGGTCTGCCCTGGGGCGACAGGCTGGATGAGTCCATCCACTGGTACGAGCTCCACCGCCAGGTCAAGCACTTCGTCTGGGACGGCCTGATCATCGACTTCGGCGTGGGCACCGTCCGCGGAATCGGCACCCTCTTCGGAGCCGACGGCTCCGACGCCGCCCTGCAAGCCTGGGACAACCTGGGCAAGATCGCCGTCGGCCTGATCCACCTCACCACCCCCATGGCCCTTCCCTATCTGGCCACGCCGGACGCGTACATGCCCCAGTACCTGCGCGAGAGCCGCACCGCCCTGAAAGAGGCCGGGAAGGCCATGGTCGCCTGGGACCAGTGGGGCAAGGACAACGCCCGCGCCGCCGGCGCCACCTTCGGCAACGTCATCACCACCGTCTTCACCGGCGGAGCCGGCACCACCCTCAAAGGCGGCGCCATCGCCCGCGGCATCTCCACGGCAGGCAAAGCCGCACGCTTCATCGACCCCATCCAGATCGCCGGAACCGGCATGCGCTTCGGCACGGTCAAACTCGGCGACGCCCTAGCCAACTTGCGCATGCTCCACAACGGTGACTACCTGAGGGTCGGCGAGGGCGCATACCGACTCGACAACACCCCCACCCCGCGGGCCGAGACCGCTGCCTTCCCACCCGAGAAGTTCGAGAAACTCGTGGACTTCGACGGCAACACCATCTACGCCCCCAAAGCCGGCGGACACTGGCTCAACCCCGACGGCACCCTCTACAAGAACACACCCGCAGCAGTCGAGGGATCGCACACCCAGCGAGCCGCCGCCGGGCAGGAGCCGGTTCCTCCAAGAGAGCCGACACTGATGGGCGCGGGTTCGCGAGCCGGAGGGGTCACTGCTCACACCGGCGACGGTCTTGGACAGGGAGCTGCCCGAGGATCTGACATACCTGCTGGGTCAGGGAATCGTCTAGGAGCCGGGTCATCCTACAATCCCGCCGGTGGTGATTCGGTAAGTCGCCGCGGCACGGGCCATGGTGGTGGAGTACCTCCTCGATCCGGACTGGGCGGGGGCGCCCTGGGTGACTTGGGGGGCGCTGGCAGCGATCGGTTTAGCGGTGCGGGGCGGCCCGCCAGCGATGTTCCTGGGGGCGTTGGGGATGGGTCCAGCAACAGTGCGACGAATCACCAGCAGTCCACTGCACAACCCTCCTTCATGCGCAATGACGGTAACCCCTATGGTTCCCCTGGTTCGCTGACGCGTTCCCAGATTAGTGAGATACAGGTTTGGCGGGCCAACCACGAGGCGGGGTACTTCGAAAAGTACTACGCAATTGATGGGCGTCGTCTCAGGACGAGCATCCCCGACGAAAGCGGATATGCCCCACCGCAGCTGATGGAAGATCCCGTAACGGGAACTAAGATCGCAGCTTCAGATGCTCCACCGCCCATCCCTGAGAAGTACGTCGATGGCTCTGAGGTGAAGCAGGGCCGGTATGGTCTGGATAGCGAGACGATTCAGAGGCTCGATGAAGCAGCCGCTCGACGAAGGAGCTCGATTGACTATGCGCAGAGCGCCGGGCGGCACAGGGAGTCAGTAGCTGGGGCAACGGACGCGGACCTCGTACGGGACGTCGCCAACGAACGCCGGGCCGCGATGGCTGAGCAGACGAAGGCGGCTGAGAGTTATGGTGAGGCTGTCGCCGCGGAGGTTGTGCCTGAGCTCTATCCGAACTCGAAGATGGAGACTCTGCACGGACCGGCGAACGGCAACGATCAGTTCGACCAGCTCTGGCGCAGACCTGACGGTGGGTTCGTCGTAGTCGAGGCCAAGTCCAACGTGAGTACTCCGCTCAACTCCCGGCAAATCCCGGACGAGTATGGCGGAGGCAGCGCGATGCAGGGGACGAGGGCGTACTTTGACGACATCCTCCGGCATATGCAACGCCGCAGCCGTAAGTTCCCCAGTGAAGGTAAACTGGCGAACGAACTCGCTCGTGCCATTGCGGAGGGAAAGGTCGACTATATCCTGATTAAGGGAAAGGTCGATATGGGCCAGTATGCCGGCTTTGAAAAGTATCAGTTTGACATTGGGTGACGGGAGTACTCGATGACGGTGAGGGTGATGCGGCATGGCGCCCCCGGGCCCGATGATGAAGCCTACGCTGACGGCCTGAAAGAAGGGCTCATCGAGACGATCTCTGCACTAGGGCATTCTCCGCGAATGTTTCCCATCGCGCTCGATCAGGCGGATATGCATGTTCGTGCTCGTTTGGCGGTGAATCCAGACGCTTCCGACCTCCGCACCTGGGAGGCTGTGGTTACGGAGATGCAGCTGGGCTCTGCGTTGTTCGCGACAGCGAGTCGGAGCGAGGGTGAGGTTCTGTGCCGCATTCACGACGAGATGCGAACAATCCCGGCGACGGGTCCGCAGTACTATACCCATGCCGGTAACTGGCTTACCGCTTTTTGGCTGGCCATCGTGTGCCGAGAACAGGGGCGGATGACGCAGCTCTGCGAATTTCCACTGGAAGTGCTGCGTGATTCTGAGAAGAAGTACGACGAGTACCTGTACCTCTGGATCGATGTACTTCAAGCTTACTGGCTGGAGCGTCCAGGGCTCGGTGAGAAGTTGATCGCCACGATCGAAGCCTCTGCCTCGGACTGTGTCCGTATCGCAGATCCGGACATGTTGGACAAGATCCTCTATCAGCCGATCAGCCTGTTCCATCGTTTCCTGCGCAAGGATCATGATGGTTTCAATCGGGTTCTGGTCGAGGCCCTGGAGTTGCATAAGTCGTTCTGGACGGAATCAGAGGAGCGAGAAGAAGCCGTCGACGGCTACCTCTCCCTTGGCTTGCTCGCTATCTCTTGCCTCGCATACGATGCGGGATTTCCTATTGATGTCGAATCGGACTACATCCCGAGCGAGCTGCTCAAGCGGGCGTGGCTTGGTGAGTTTCCCACGTGAAATGTTGAGTCGCTGACCCTACGACCGAATGCAGCGGGATGAGGACTAGCAGTGGGCGCGCAGGAGTACGACAGTCAGTTGCTGGAGTCGGTGTCGGTCCGGCGTCGGCGGATGCGGGACGCGTTTCTGTTCGGGGGTGAGCGGGCGCGGCGGTCTCTTGATGAGCGGGTCGGCAAGGTCTTTGCCGGGATTGTGATCGCGGCCGTTTTGTGTGCGGGGTGTGTGGGTTGGTCGTTCATTTCTGAACGATTGATCGGGAAATCGTCGTATGGGCCAGGTGTGCAGCAGTCCGCTTCTTCGCGTTCGGCTCGGTGATAAGTTCGAACGCGTGGTGGCTATGGGGGTTGTGAGTGTCGCGGGCCGGGCGGGGTTGAGCCGGGTCACGCTTGTCGGTGAGCGTCTGCGCATTGATCTGGTGCTGCCCTCGGACGAGCCGATCGGGCGGCTTTTGCCGGAAGTTCTGCGGTTGTTGGACGACCGGGTGGGTGGGCGGCCGTCGGGTCGGCACCTGGTGACGGTGGATGGTTCCGCGCTCGCGTATGGCAGCACGCTTGCTTCGGCAGGGGTGGCCGATGGTGCGGTGTTGCGGCTGGTGCGGGCGGAGGATGCGCCGTCGGCTCCTGTGGTGCATGACGTCACTGATGAGGTGGCTGAGGACTTGGGGCTGCGGACCTGGCGTTGGCGGCCCGCAGCACGGCGGGTGACTGCCGGGGCCGCGGTGGTGCTGTGGGCGCTGGGCGCCGGGGTGCTTGCGCGCGGTGAGTTCGGGCTGTCAGCGGTCGCTGGTGTGTTGCTGGTGGTCGCTGTCATGGCCGTGGCCGGCGGGGCGCTCTGCGGTCGGGCCGGGCGGCGTGGGCTGGCCACCACGTTGGTCATCGCCGGTGGGGCGCTCGCCGTGCTCGGGTCCTGGACGCTGGCTGATGCACAGATGTGGTCGGGTGTTGCCCGGCTGACGGTTGTTGCCGCGGCTGTGGTGGTGGCGCTGTTGCTGTTGGGCTGGGTTTCCCCGCTGGGGCGGGGCGGGCTGATCGGTGCCGGTGCGGTGGCCGCCTTCGCGGTCTGCTGGGGCGGTGTGGCGGCTTTGCAGGGTGGGGCTTCGACCGCGGGTGAGCAGGCCAGAGTGGGGGCCGTGCTGGCCGCTGTTTCCGTGGTGGCGCTGGGGGTGCTGCCGCGCGTGGCGTTGATGGCTTCCGGACTGTCGGGGCTCGATGACCGTCGGTTGGGCGGGGTTTCGGTGAGCCGCCACGAGGTGGGCAGCGCCCTGACGGCCACCCACCGAGGCTTGGTGCTGGCCACGATCGTCACGGCGGGGTCCTCGGCTGCCGCCGTTGTCTTCCTCTTGCGGACGCCCACTGCGTGGACCGTTCCATTGGCTGTGATCACCGCGGTGGTGCTCATTCTGCGGGCACGGGCCTTCCCGCTGATCGCCGAGGTGGTGGTGCTCCTGCTGGCAGGGAGCGCGGCGGCTTTCGAGCTCGTCAGCGTGTGGCTGCGGCATGCCGAGGCCGCGGTCGGTCCGCTCACGGTGCTCACGGCCTTTGCGGTGGTGCCGTTGGTGGTGTTGGCGGTGGAGCCTGCCGAACATGTCCGGGTACGGTTGCGCCGGTTGGGTGATCTGCTGGAGACGGTGGGTGTGATTGCTCTGTTCCCGCTGGTCATCGGGGTGTTTGGTGTGTACGGGCGTTTGCTCGACAGTTTCTGATCGGGTGAGCGTACGGCCCTGTTGGGCTTGGAGGGGAGTGCGGCGATGGCTGGAGGCGACTGGCAGCAGGATGTGCTGCGTGAGTTGAAGCAGGCGGGCACTGAGCAGCCGGTCGAGCCGACCAAGACGGTGCAACTCGTGCGGAAGCCGTCTGGTGCGCCTGCCGTGGTGCCCGTCGCACCTCAGCCTGCCGCGCCCGCACCGGCGCCTGGGCCCGATCCACGGGCCGCCGGACAGGTCGCTTCCCCTGCCGTGTCGGCTCCTGTGCCGCCAGTTCCGGCGCAGGCCGACCCGCGCACCGTACCGTCGTCTCCGCTTCCTCAGCCGCGTGCGGACGCACGACAGGCAATCCAGAGCACACCGCGCGATCCGCGCGTGCCCACCTCCACTCCGGAGTCGGTGCCCACGGTTGATCCCCGCCTGGCTGCGGCCCTGTCGCGGCCGGTGCATGGTGAGTCGGCGGTCCGCCGCACGGGCCGTTCCTTGCGCAAGCTGGCCTCGTCCGCGTCCCAGGAGGTGTTCGAGCAGACGCAGTTGGCCCGCGATGTGCAGCAGCCGGTGACCACCGGCCGGGTTATCGCGGTGACGTCGATCCGGGGTGGTGTGGGCAAGACAACCATTTCGGCGTTGCTGGCCCGGACGTACAGCCGTTACAGGCATGACCCGGTGCTGGCCCTGGAGGCGGACGCCGCGCTCGGTACTCTGCCGGTGCGTCTTGGCGCGGAGACGGTGCGTTGGTCGTGTACGGATCTGGCCGGGATTCTTGAGCCGTCGATGCTGCTCACGGATGTGACTGGCTATCTGGTGCCGGTGACGGGCGGGGGTTGGTTGTTGCCGGCCGGGCAGGGGCGGATCGGGCCGCCGCTGGAGGTGGCGACGTATCTGAGTGTGAGCCTCGCCCTGCGCCGTTACTTCGGGGTGACGGTGGTGGACTGCGAGTCGCTGCCCGGAGAGGTGGCGCGCACCGCGATAGGCACCGCGCACTCCCGGGTGCTCGTGGTGCCGGCGACCGCGGAGGGCGTCGACGGAACCCGGCAGGTCCTCGACTGGCTGGCCCACCTGCCCGCGCCGACGCTCGCCCACACGGCGGTCGCCCTGTGTGAGAGCTCCCCGCACATCCGTCTCGATGTGAAGGCCGCTATGGGATATCTGCGCGAGACCGGGGTGTCCGTGGTGCACGTGCCCTATGACAGGCATCTGGGCGCGGGCGGCCCGATTGTCAACTCGATGCTTTCGCAGGCCACGTCGCAGGCGGCCGTCCAACTGGCTGCCGAGGCTTTGCGGTTCGCGGTGAGGACGCCATGACCCAGCAGCTCATGCACCGTCCGGCCCGCTCCACACGGCCGTCCCTTGCCGTGGTGGCGCGCACGATCGAGCCGCCGCCTAACCTGCCCGAGGGGAAGATCGGCACTCCGGCGACGGCGCTGCTGCCGATGGCCGGGGTGATGGGTTCGGTCGTGATGATGACCGTGATCCGTAACAGTCAGTTCGCCGCGATCGGGGCGATCGTGCTGGTCTTTGCCCTGCTGGGTGCGGTGGCGCTGTTTGTTTCGCAGCGGGGCAAGGCGCAGCGGACCCGGCGTGCTCAGCGGGAGCGGTATCTGGAGTATCTCGAGGAGATGCGCGAGGAACTGAGCCGCGTCGAACGGGGACGGCGTGAGGAAGCCCGGTTGCTCAATCCCGCTCCGGCTGCCCTGTACGACATCGTGCGCGATGCGGCGCGGGTGTGGGAGCGGCGCCGTCTGGACGCGGACTTCCTCCATGTGCGACTCGGCACGGGGCGGGTGCCGGTGCAGAGGCTGGAGATCGGGCAGAGTGGCGGGAGTGTGATGACGCCGCCGGATCCGTTCATGCTGAACGAGGCCCGAGCGCTGCTCGCCCGCTACAGCGCGACCAGTGACTTTCCCTTGGCGGTGCCGCTGGACCGGGCGGGGAACGTCAGCATTATCGGCGAGGACCGGGAGGCCGTTCTGCGGGTCGCCCGCGCGCTGGTGGTCCAGACTGCCGCGCTGCACGCCCCTGGCGATGTCGCCCTCGCCCTCGGCGTCGCGGGCGACAGGATTCAGGACTGGCAGTGGGCGAAGTGGCTCCCGCACGTGCTGGATCCGGATCAGTTGGACGGGCCGTCCCCTGCGCGGCGGATCGCGCCGAGCATGGATCAGTTGGCCGACCTGCTCCGCGCGGATTTGAAGCGTCGGGCCTCCTACGCCGCCGAGGTGCGTCGCGGGCTGTCGGACCAGAGGGCCCTGAAACTCGCGGACAGGCTCCTCGTCATCAGCGACGAGCACGGCCGCACCGCGACCGAACTCCCCAGGCCGGATGCGGCCGTGGGGCTGGCCGACATGGGGGTCACCGTGCTGCACCTGCTTCAGCAGCAGGTGCACGAGCCGGATGAGGTCTCGGTACGCGTCACCGTCGACGGTGACCGCGTAGGAGTGGAGGACTTGCGTTCCCCGGCCGGTGTGGAGGCTTACGGCATCGTGGACGAGGTGAGTATCCCGGGTGTGGAAGGTCTGGCCCGCATGCTTGCCCCGCTCAGATTGTCGGCGGAGTCGGTTGAGGACGGCACCCCCGTCTCCGGGCCGGTGGACTTCCCCGGTCTGCTGCATATCGACGATCCGGCCGCCCTGGATTTGGTCCGGTTGTGGGCAACACGTGGCGAACGGGACTTCCTGCGCGTCCCGATCGGCGTGGACGACCATCACAAGCCGGTGCTGCTGGACTTGAAGGAGTCGTCCGAGCTGGGCATGGGCCCGCACGGGCTGTGCGTGGGGGCGACCGGCTCGGGCAAGAGTGAGCTGCTGCGCACCCTGGTCCTGGCCCTGACCGCCACGCACGCTCCGCATGATCTGGCGCTGGTGCTGGTCGACTACAAGGGCGGCGCCACCTTCGCGCCCTTCACCCGTCTCCCGCACGTCGCCGGAATGATCACCAACCTGGAGAACCAGGCCGGTCTGGTCGAGCGCGTGCACACCAGCCTGGCCGGGGAGGTCAAGCGGCGTCAGCAGGTCCTCAAGGACGCGGGTGACGTCGCGGACATCGGCCACTACGCCGCCTTGCGCGAACAGAAGCCCGAGCTGGGTCTGGAACCTCTGCCGCACCTGCTTGTAGTGATCGACGAGTTCGGTGAACTGCTCACCGCCAAGCCGGACTTCATCGACCTGTTCCTGTCCATCGGCCGTATCGGGCGGTCGATCGGGGTGCATCTGCTGCTGTCCAGCCAGCGCATCGAGGCGGGCAAGCTCAAGGGTCTGGAGACCTACCTGTCCTATCGTCTCGGGCTGCGCACCTTCTCCGCGGACGAGTCGCGCACGGTTCTGGATACCACTGACGCGTTCAACCTGCCGCCGCTGCCCGGCTTCGGCTATCTCAAGGTCGATACGTCGACGTACGAACGCTTCAAGGCCGGCTATGTCTCCGGCTCCTACCGTGGCCCGGCCCTGCGCGAGAAGCCCAAGGACGAGCCGTTGGCCTGGCCGTATCCGACCTTCAACACCCTCGGCAGCGAGGCTGCGACACCCGCCGACGAGCCCGCGATGCGGGAGCGGGAGACCGGCCCCAGCGTCATGTCGGTCATGGTCGACCAGCTTGCCCAGGCGGCGGAGCCGGTGCGCCGGATCTGGCTGCCCCCGCTCCCCACGGTGATCAGCCTCGACCAGGTCGCGGGCCCCCTCGATGTGTCTGCGCGCGGACTGCACCTGGCTCAGCGGCCCGGGCCGCTCAGAGTCCCGCTCGGCATCCTCGATGATCCGGCCACACAGCGCCAAAGTGTGTGGAGCCTGGATCTGACCGTCTCCGGCGGCCACAGCGCCCTGATCGGTGGGCCGCAGTCCGGCAAGACCACCACCCTGCGGACCCTCGCACTGTCCCTGGCGCTGACTCACACGCCGCGCGATGTCGCCCTGTACGGGCTCGACCTGGCCGGCGGCGGCCTGAGCACGCTCGCGAAACTCCCACACGTCGGCGGCATCGCCGGCCGCGCCGACCACGAGCGTGCCGCCCGCACCGTCGCCGAGGTCCGCGCCATGCTGGGCGAGCGCGAGGAGCTCTTCCGCAGCCACGGCATCGACTCACCCGAGCAACTGCGCCACGTGCGTTCACAGGGCAGGCTTGCGGAGCTGACCGCCACGGACGTCGTGCTGCTCATCGACGGCTTCGGCGCACTGCGCGACGAGTTCGCCGATCTCGAGGACGACGTCAACGACCTCCTCAAGCGCGGCGGCGGCTACGGCGTCCACGTGGTCGCCGGGATGCTCCGCTGGAACGACGTCCGCATCGCCACCCAGGCGATGTTCGGCACCCGCGTCGAGCTCCGCCTGAACGACCCCGGCGACTCCGTCATCGACCGCAAACTCTCCGAAACCCTCCACCCGGACGAGCCCGGCCGCATCCTCACCGACGGCAGACTCTTCGCGCACGTGGCCCTGCCCCGCATCGACGGCCGTACCACCACCGGCGACCTGGCCGCGGCCGTGGAAGAGGCGACCGCGTCCGTGCGCGCCTCCTGGCACGGCGACCTCGCCGCCCCGGTACGTGTCCTGCCCACCCGACTACCCGCCGACAAACTCCCCGGCCTTGCCGCCGAACCCAGGTCCATCCCGATCGGCGTCGACCAGGACGCCATTGCCCCCGTCAACCTCGACCTGTTCGGCGCCGACCAACACCTGCTGATCCTCGGCGACAGCGAATGCGGCAAGACCAACCTGCTCAAGCTGATCGTCGACCAGCTCACCGCCCGCTACACCGACGAGGAACTGGTCTTCGGCGTCTTCGACCCACGCCGAGGACTGCGCGGCCTTATCCCCGAGCCCTACCGCGGCGGCTACGCCTACAACACCAACCTCGCCAACGCCCTGGCCACCGGCATCACCGGCGAACTCGCCAAACGCCTGCCCGACGAGAGCGTCAACCACGACACCCTCACCGACCTTCCGACCGCCTTCACCGGACCGCGCATCGTCATCCTCATCGACGACTACGACATCCTCACCACCACCGGCCAGCAACCCCTTGGGCCCTTCCTGCCCTACATCTCATCCGCCCCGGACATCGGCCTGCACTTCGTCATCGCCCGCCGCGTCGCCGGCCTGTCCCGCGCCCTGCACGAGCCGATGCTCACCACACTGCGCGAATCCGGCACCACCGCCCTGGTCATGACCGGCGAACGCACCGAGGGACAGCTCTTCCCCGGCCTGTACGCCTCCCCACAGCCACCCGGCCGCGGCACCCTGGTCCGCCGCGGACGACGCCACCAGCTCATCCAGACCGCCCTCGCCCCACACCAGCAGGAAGCACCGGGACCATGACCAAGGCCATCGTCGCCCTCACCGAGAAAGTGCCCGACCCCATGACGATGCTCATGGGCCTGTACGCGGGCGGCCCCGACCTCGAAGCCGAAGCCCTCCACGACGGCGCAGTTATTCAGCTCAGGACCCCGGCCGGACGCCCCCTGCTCGCTGTGGACGCGCCCATACTGGTCCACGTCCACGGCGAAGCGGCCCGCCTCCTCGGCACCGACACCCCGCTCCCGAACGAGCCCCTCTGGTGGACGGAAATCCGCGCCTCCACCGCCCTGCCCGAAGCCGAACGCCTGGCCGCCTCCCTCGCCGGCCGCCTCAGCGCCCTGCGCGGCGGCACCATCTGGCCCCCCGGCACCGCCACCATCGAGCCGGTCCAGCTCACCCAGGAAACCGCCACCATCACCCCTACCGGTTCCGACGACGCCCAGCTCGCCGTCGACGTCCTGACCGAACAGGCCGCCGTCCTCATCGACGACCGCCCCATCATCGCCATGACCACCCACCTGACCGACGTACTGCGCCGAGCAGCCGAGACGGAACTCGCCCTGCAGGTCGTCACCCAGCCGACCGCCCGCGTCACCCTGCCCACCCGCACAGCACTCGGCGGACACCCCAACCGCTGGATCATCCGCGACGAGCACTGCGGCTACTACGACGGCCTCACCGGAGCGATCCTGCACTGGCACAACGGCGCCTTCACCCCCCTGCGCACACCGGACGGCCAGGCCCAGCTCGCCGACGCCTTCAAGACCGGCGATACGACAGCCCCCGGCGAGCGCCAGCTCCTGCTCTCCCTACGCACCGGACATGCGGCCGACGCCGACCTCACCCTCGGCGGCGCGATCGAAACCTGCTGGCAAACCCTCACCGGACAGCCCCCGGCCGGCTGGGGCACCGCCGAACCCATCAACCTCCCCTGGTCACCACGCCAACTGACGGAACTCGCGCGCGATCGCGCCCCCAGACCCACCTGGCTCACCATGGTCGGCCACCCCGCCCGGCCCGCCCTCGCCACCCTCACCATCCGCAGCACCACGGCCGGAATCGAGGAGGAAGCCACCCTCGCCTTCGGCTACAGCCCCCACGAAACCATGCCCCTGGACGCCATCGAACCTCTCGCCGCCGCCCTTGCCGCCGAAGGCGGCCTGGTCAGCCTGATGACCACCCTCCGCCCCGGCCGACGCGACCTCACCACCCCACCCCACCTGCAAGCCCCACCCATCCCGGTGTCCCTCACCGTCGGCGCGGACGACATCCACGACATCGGCCTCGAATACGCCACCCGACCGCCGCTGACCACCAAACCCACCCAACTCGGCCTCCACCCCCGACCGGCCGTGCACTACTCACTGAGCGACGGAACCGACCCCAACACCTGGCAGAACTTCGAGACACTGCTGCGACACCTCAAAGCAAGATGACCGACCGGGCCACCAGGCCCGTCCCCAGCACAGCCTCAAGGCGGGCGAAGGCCCGGGGTGTCATCAAGCTCCGCCAGCCGTTCACGTCGTGGACGGCGCACAGGCACGACCATGTCGGCTGGGGGTCGTCGGGCACGAGTGCCTCTGAGCGACGCTTTCGGTTGGTCGGTTGCGGGGAGTTGTTGCTTGCCCAAGGCCCCGGACATTCGGCTGCCGACCGGTCACGTGACCTGTCGACCGCCTGTTCCGTGGGATGCGTTGAGCACCGCGAACTTCCATCCGAGCGTGATCAGATGTGGGTCGTTCTCGGCTGCCCAGCGTTTGCGCAGTGCGCGGATCTTCTTCTTCATCGCGTCGGGGGGTAGACCGATGTGCCGTGCGATCTCGGCGTAGGTGCAGTCCAGAGCGAGGGACCAGAGGATCTTGGTCTCGATGTCGTCGACTCCGCCGGGTGGCGGCGCAATCGGCTCTGGGAGGGGCAGATGGTCGGTGACGTAGCAGGCGTGGATGAGGGCGTGACGGTGGCGTACCCCGACCCGGAGGTTCCCGTGCGACATCTGTATGGCGACGGTTCCTTCGGACAGACCGAGTTCGGCTGCCGCTTTGCCGGTGCTCAATCCCTGGGCGAGCTTGCTGGCGATTCTGACCTGGGCGGGCGTCGGATGCGAGGCGGCCTTGGTGGGCCGTGCGGGCATGACCGGGTCCTTCCGATTTGGCCGATGGCGTGGCGGTGCGGGTTGGGCAGGCTCCGGCCGAGGGGAGAGCTCTCCCGGCCGGAGCCTGGTCTTGATGCGGCGAATGGATTCAGGCGCGAGTGAACCAGCGGGCCTGTTCTACGTCGGTGACGGTGCCGCGATGGTGGTCGAGTTCGAGCTGCGCGAGGTGGGCGTAGTGCTCCACTACGCCCTTCCCGAACGCCTCCTGGGCGACGGGACTGTGCCGGAACGCGGAGCGGGCCTGATCGAGGGTGAGGGGCAGGAGAGGCGCGTCGGTGGCCTCGTAGGCGTTGGCGGTGCGGGGAGCTGGCGGAGTGAGCTGCCGCTCGATGCCGTGGATGATCGCCGCGATGGCTGCGGAGAGAGCCAGGTAGGGGTTCGCATCGGCTCCCGGCACGCGGACCTCAAGGTGCAGTCCCGGCCCGTGTCCGGCGACGCGTATCGCGCACGTACGGTTGTCCCAACCCCACGCCATGGAGGTGGGGGCGAAGGAACCGGGCACATAGCGCTTGTAGGAGTTGGTGTTCGGCGCGTACAGCGGGGCGAGTCCGGGCAGGCCCGCGAGCAGCCCGGCGACGGCCTGCTCACCGGTGGCGGAGAGCCGTCCGTCGGGGCCGGCGAGCATGGCGTTGCCGCTGCGGGTGAGGGAGATATGCAGGTGGAGCCCGCTGGCCAGCCTGGTCTGGGGAGAGGCCATGAACGTGGCCGTCATGCCGGACCGGCCCGTCAGGGTGCGCACGGCGTGCTTGAAGACGAGGTGGGCGTCGCATGCCGGCAGTGCGGGGCCGTGGGGGAAGGTGACCTCCACCTGGCCCGGGGCGCCTTCCGTTTTGATCGCCTCGACGGGCATGCTCGCCTTGGACAGCGAGCCCTGGAGGCGCCGGAAGAGCCGGTCGGTGTCCGGCGTGTGGTCGAGGGCGTAGTCCAGGTTCTCCTCAGCCACCGGCATGAGTCCGCCCGGGCCGATGCCAGCGGCCGGGTTGTATGTGCCGCGGTAGAGCACGAACTCGGTCTCCAGACCTGCCTGGGCGTGTAGCCCGTGGGCGGCCAGCCGGGTCAGCTGATGGCGCAGGACCTGCCGCGGCGCGACCTCGATGGGTTCCTCGTCCCGCCCGACCGCATCGCCCAGCACGAGCGCGGTGCGCGGCATCCACGGCAGGACCCGAAGCGTCGAGCGGTCCGGCACCACCACCATGTCCTCGTACCCACTCGCCCAGGACGTGAGAGCGAAGCCGTCGGCAGGCGTCATCTCGACGTCCGTGGCCAGAAGGTACGCGCACATCTCCGCGCCGCCGTCGAGCACACGGTCGAGGAAGTGCCGCGCCCCGTACCGCTTGCCCTTCAGGCGGCCCTGAAGGTCGGGCACGGCGAGCATGACGGTGTCGATCGCACCGGCCCCGACGGCTTTGCGAAGTTCCTCGACAGTCAATGCACGGGCCGTCCGCTGCCTCACCGGCGCGGCGATGTCGCCAGCAGGGGTCGACGGACCGCTGGGGGGTGAGGATCCGGCCGGACTGGACACAGGAACCATCACACGACCTCTTCCTGGAGCTTGGCCATGCCCGAGCCAGCATCCGCCGCCGCGGCCGGCACCTTGTAACCCCGCCCCGCAACCCGCCACCACACCGTGGCCAGCACCAAGACGACCAGCAAGGCCAGGGGCGCGTAGTTGAACGTCGTCACCGAGACGACGCCGACCTCCGGGCGCGTCTGCGGCAGGCAGAACAACACGGTCACGAACGCCACCCACAGCACGGCGACCACACCGACCGGCACACCCCAACGGCCCAGGCTCCAGGGACCGGGCTGGAAACGGTGGCGGTTGCGGATCCGCAGGTAGATCGGGATGGCGTACGCGGGCGTGATGCCGATGACGTTGATCGCCGTGACCGCGGCGTACGCGGTCGGGCTGAACAGCGACGGCAGCGCCAGCACCGCGGCCACACCCACCGACAACCACACCGCGCGGGTCGGCGTACCGGTACGTGTGTCCACGTACCTCCACAGCCTCGAGCCGGGCAGGGCACCGTCGCGGGAGAACGCGAACACCATCCGGCTCGCAGCGGCCGTCTCGGCGTTCCCGCAGAACAACTGCGCGACGATCACGACCAGCAGCAGCGCCTTCGCCCCGGCGAGCCCGAGCGCGTCGAGGAAGATCTGCGCCGGCGGCACCCCGGTCGCGGTGGACTGCGTGGCGGCGTAGTCCTGAATGGCGAATGTCAGCCCCGCCAGCAGTACGAACCCGGCCAGCCACGACCAGCCGATCGCCCGCACGATGCCGCGGGACGCGGAGACCTGTGCGTTGGTGGTCTCCTCCGACAGGTGCGCGGAGGCGTCGTACCCGCTGAAGGTGTACTGGGCGAGCAGCAGTCCGATCAGCAGCACGTACAGCGAGCTGGACCAGCCGGTGGTGTTGACGAACTCCCCGAACACGAAGGACGGCGACTGGTGGTGGCCCGGCACCAAGGCCAGCGCGCCTACGATGACCGCGACGCCGCCCAGGTGCCACCACACGCTGACGGAGTTCAGGATGCTTACCAGCCGGACCCCGAACAGGTTGAGGGCGGCGTGCAGCGCGAGGATGCAGAAGTAGATCGCCATGATCTTGCCCGGGGTGGGGACGAAGCCGAACTGCAGATTCAAGAATGCTCCGGTGAATAGCGCGGCGCCGTAGTCGATGCCGGCGATCGCACCGAGCAGCCCGAGCAGGTTCAGCCAGCCGGTGTACCAGCCCCACTTACGCCCGCCCAACCGCTCGGCCTGGTAGTACAAGGCCCCCGACGTGGGGTAAGCGGACGTCACTTCCGCGAGCCCGGCGCCCACGAGCATCACCATGGCCCCGACGGCGACCCAGCCCCACATCATCACCGCCGGGCCGCCGGTTGCGAGCCCGAAGCCGTACAGCGTCATGCAACCGGACAGCACGGAGATCACCGAGAAGCTGATGGCGAAGTTGCCGAACGGGCCCATACGGCGGGTCAGCACCGGCTCGTATCCCAGCTCCCGCAGGAACGCGTCATCGGCCGGGATTCTGCGGCCCCGGTGGGCAGGGCGTGCTCGTAACACTGGACATCCTCCATGATCAAAAGGAACGGGCGTGAAAGTCGGGTGCATGCCAATGACTTGCCGAGGGGTGGCTCGTCAGTGAGATGCGGCGACGCGGGGTCCGTGGGCGCGGGCGAAGGACAGCGATTCCCTTCGCGCTCGGAGGAAGAGCGCCTCACCACGGTCCAGTGTCGAGGGGCCTTCAGCCACTGACCCCCACGGCTCGCGCGATGCGTAAGGCTCCATGGCGGCGAAAACCTCTGCTGCTTCAACGAAGTTGTGGCTGATCCACAAGGCAGAGGCCAGGTGGCTCATGTCGGCCACGGATCGCGAGTGTGGGTCCCTCTTCAGGAACCACTCGTTGAAGGCTTTGAGCGTGGAAGTCAGCGTTGGTTCCTCCACCCACTGCCGCCGCCACAATGGATCGACCCGCCCCTGCGCCAGTTGCTGTCGGCATTGCTCTACCTGCGCGTACACCGGCAGAAGCAGCAGCGGCGAGCCGACCGGGGCCCACGAGGCCACCCATCTGCCGAAATCAAAGACCGCGGCCAGCGACGCGGCCCGGGGAGCCTTCCGGGCGAGAAGGAACTGCAGCACCCGGTGGAAGGCTTCTCGGTTGCACGGGTCACGCTGATTTACGTTGTGCAGCAGCCCCCAAGGCCCGCTCGGAAGCATGGGCTCCGACGACCATTCACGATGCTCTGGCCGCATCTGGCGGGAGTCGATCTGCGAAAGGGCTAGCAGGCACACCCACGGCACGGGATCCTGCGGCGCGCGGTGAGCGGCCAGCAGTGCCGCCTGACGCGCCCCGGCTTCGAGGTGCGCCACCGCCGAGTATTGCTGGCGATGTGCGCGCAGGGCGCGTTCAGCGAGGATCCGTGCCTGCATCACCTGGGCGTCGTAGCTTTCCGGCTCCTCAGCCAGCCATGCACTAACCACGTCAGAGCGGGCGGCAGCGACCGCCAGCACCTGGGTGCGGAAGGTCCGCAGTGGCCAGTGCGTCCCTGTGCGGGCCAGGATGTCGCGTGCCGACAGCCAGCGGACTGCTTGTAGATCCCCCAGTGCGACGCGTAACTCGTCGTCGGCGCCGGCCGGATGGTACACGGGGCGCATCAGCCCGCCTCCTTTCGGATGGGATGGCGCAGTGGTGAGACCAGGGCGTGGCGCGGGACGAGAGCCGCCATGTAGTAGTCCCGGAGTGACGAGCACGGTGTCCTTTGTACGGATGTCATGGGTGGCCTTCAGCAGGTTGAGGTGGCCTTCGGCTCCGAATGGCTCAACGGCGCGAGCGGGAGACGCTTCGGCAAGAGGGATGACCTATCTAGAAGCGAATCTGGCCGATCGTGTCGGCCACGCCGGACACAAGCCGGCTGATGTCCGGGGCCAACGACGTGCTTGCGAGGAAGAACCCGAAGAGCACGCTGACGATCGCAGGGCCCGCCTTCAGCGAACCGCCTCGGAGAAGAACGACAAAGACGATCCCGAGCAGCAGAACGAAGGAGATACTCAGAGCCATCAGTGGGCTGCTTCCTCGGCAGATTCGCGCTGCTCCCTGCGCGCTTGGCTGAGAGCGCGCCCCAGTGCCGCGGATCGCGTCAGGGAGCGCGGAGTGCCGGGGAAGACATGCCAGTGCAGTCCGGGCGGCGCAGTGCTCTCGGAGGCTGGTACGACGACGTGGCAGTTCTGCCCGAGTGGAACGGTCCCCGGCTCATTCCACCGGGCCGCAGTGCCCACCGGAACCAGAAAGTACAGCCGAGGCTCAGGCCCCCCGGGGTCGAGAATCACCGGGCCTACCGGTTCATCGGCTTCGTTGAGAATCTCGATCGCGCGCTGACCCACGACTTCCACCGCGCGTATGACGTCCCACCACTCGCCCGCCGAGCACAGCTCAGGCTCGCCGCTGATGGGCATCCAGCGCGGCGGGAGCGCGGGAGTCACGCGGTTGACGTCGGACATGAAACGGCCTCCTCACCACTATGTGTGAGGAGACCATTCCACTCTGCAACCGCAGTGCGCGGACAGATTGTACGCGGGAGTCTCAGCGCAACTCCCTTGACATGTGCTCAGCTTGTGGTAATTCCCACCCAACTCCCGAAAGCCGAGAGTTCGTTGGACGGGTGCGCGCTTACACGTAGCAGGGCCGATACTGTCTCGCGAGCAGAAGGGTGGAACCGAGTGTGGTTCGGAGCGACCTTGCGTGCGCGCTTGAGGTCGTCAAAGGCTCCGGCCCGATCATTCACGGCGAGCTTGGCGGAGGCCACGTCGATGAAGTGGTGACTCGACCGCTCGCCGACGGTGTTGGCGGGGGGTGCCCATTCGCGCCCCGCGACGAGTGACCATTCGGCCAGTCGAGCCAGAGCCTGCTCCGTGTCTCCCATGTCGATCATCGAATGGACCTCATGGATGCGGATGTTCGTCGGGCCGAACGACATCTCGTACGCGAGAGAGTCGCGGTTCCCGGCCAGCCTGGCGACCTCCCCGGCCTCCTGGAGATAGGTGTTCGCGCGCTCCGGGTTGTTCTCCCGAGCTTCCAGCACCGCGAGTTTCAACAGCAGAGCACCGTCAACAGCGAGAGCATCGTCCGTGAAGGAACGCTCCGGCTGGAACCGCTCGAGCTCATCTCGCAGGGCCAACAGCTTGCGCCGAGCCGACGGATAGGCGCCCTGCCGGAGCATCGCGCCTGCGACCAAGTACCCGGAGGTGAACTGCATCAGTGGGTCAGCGGAATGATGCGCTGCCCAGCGAACCCGCTCCAGTGCTGTGTTGGAGAGGTCGTGGTGGCCCATCTTGTGAGCCAGCGAGTTCACGGCTCGGTAAGCGCGCGCCAGATGCCAAAAGGCCGTGGCCTGGTCACCATTGCGACCTCCGAGAGCGACATGCGTCAGCTCGGTGATGATCGGCGGCAGCAGCGGACCCATCGGCGCGTAGCGTGCATCCCGCCGCAGTGCCGCTATCTGGTCCACCTCGGAGGCCAGCACCGGAAGTGCGCGGGGGGCTATTTCCAGGTCGTCGGGGGTGTCGTAGCAAAGCATGATCCGCCGCAACTCGGGGATCACGGCGTGGATGCCGTCCTCGGCCTCGGGCTCCCCGTAGTACGGCTGCCCCGTGAGGACTTCAGGGCCAAAGTGCAGCGCCTTGGAGAGTGCCAAGATCAGCGAGGGCGATGCCTTCCGTGCGCCGGACTCCAACTTCTGGACGTAGCTCGGCGAGATTGCGACCTTCTGTGCCAGTTGAGCGGCGGAGAGCTTCCGCGTCCTGCGAGCGATGCGGAGACGGTCTCCCAGCGTCTGATTTTCACTCATCGGTGGATCGGTCCCTTCGCGATGAAGCACTCGGATCAGAGTACGGATAATGGCCAAGGCTGCGCCCGTGGTCGCCAACTGTTGACAGTGCCGATGGCATCGCAGCCGCAGCGTGAAGCTGCAGAGCGGGCCGGAGAGCCCCCGCGACCCCCCTCAAAGGCCGCTGGCCGAGTGGTTGAAGTGCGGCATTTTATGACGATGCGGGCGCGGAGTGAGCAGGGGTATCGCTCTTTGGTCAAGAAGTGCGGACGAGTTACCTACGGACAGATTGTCCGCGTGTTTCCTTAAGGTGCTTGAAACCTGCGCTTGCGCTTTGGTTGCAGATGGTAGCCAAGTGCATGCATCACATGATCGTCGGGTGTGGAGCCTCCTCCTCTCGCGATCGAGGGGCACCGCTGCCGCGGAGGAAGGTTCTGCTCGACCTGAGTGACGAGTGGGTCCGCATGTCCCGCGTCCGCGGTTCTGGGGTTGAGCGCCCCGCGGCCGGCCGTTCCGTCCAGGTAGCGGGAGGCAGCGGCAAGCAGCCCGGTTCCGGGTACACGGCGCCGCGGGGAATGGACCCAGGCGCGGCCACTGGTGAGGCGACTCGACGCCACAGTGGACTATCCCCGGAAACTCACATGCGAGAAAGGGCTGTTGCTGTCAAGGGTCTGCCGTCGAATTCCTACGGACACTTTGTCCGCTCGCCGCACTCGCCCAGTGGAATCGTCTCTTCACGCTCCGTCGCACGAGCTTCTGATGGACCACAGCACCCACACGCGATCCCGGCTGATCCCCCTGCCCTAGCCACTACTCCCGCACTGGAGGTGCCCCACATGGCAGCCCAGCAACACAGCTCGCAGGGCGTGCTTCGCGTTCCGACGAGCGGTTCAATCCCTATCCAGCGGCAAAGCAATCAGGCGGATACGACGTCCACGCTCGCGGACGTGGAGCGACTTGTGCAGCGGTACAAGGTGCCGATTGAAGACGCCTTGCTCATCGCGATCAACCTCCACGGAATCGACGGGAAGGTACCGCGGCACCGGGCCCGCTTGCAGGTGCGGCTGGACAGCGCGCGGTCAGTGCCCTGGCAGCTCATCGTCCCGCTGAACGCTGCCGAGTCGCCCTTCCGCCTGATGGAAGACGGGCAAATGCTGCTGGGGAAATCTCCGGTCGGCGTAGTGGAGCGTGTCGACGCTGACGAGGCGGTGGGCGGCTACTTCCGTGACGCCGGCACCGCCTTGACGCTCAACCCGAACGCCCGGAGCCGCTGCGTGGGTTGCGCCTTCTGTCCCAATACACTGGAAGCGGCGGCAGACCCGCGTCTGTCGGAGGAGCAGGACCTCCGAGAACTCCTCGCGGCACTGCGCGAGCAGCACCCGCGGCGGGACCTGACGGAAGTCCGAGAGGTCACCGTCTCCACCGGCTGCTTCGAGCGCGAGCCCGCGGCCGTCGATCATCTGCGCGCTTTGCGCTCGGTGCTCGCCGAATGCGGCATCGAAGCCCGGCTCGGTTTCCTCACTTCAGTGCTGCGTTCCAGTGAGGCGTTCGACCAGCTTGCCGACGTCGGCCCTTTCGTGCTCAGGCTTACCGCTGAATGCTTCACCCGTCGCGACCTCCTGCTGAAGGCCAGCAAGGCCGTACTGACCACCACGTCGATGCCGGAAGTGCTGAGGCGGGCAGTCGCCGCCGGCCACGGCACCTCGTTCACGTACATCGCGGGCTTAGACGACCTCGACGCACTGCGCACCGGTGTCGAGGCACTGGCGCCGTACGTGACCGAGTTCCCCAACTTCCAGGTCTACCAGGCCCACAACCGCATCATGGCGGGCCTGCGCGGCTCGGGCGCCGAGGACCTTGAGTACTACCTCCGCGCCCGCGCCGAGATAGAGAAGATCATGAAGCCTTCAGGTCTGCGGCCAGTGGCGTGGGAGTGTTACCGCCCGCTGTGGTACTTCACCTTCGCCAACGAGACCCTGGTCGGCGCGTGATGGAGGACACTGCCGTTCTGGCCGACGTCCTGTGGAGAGCCGTCTGCTACGCCTCGGTGTGCCAACTCCATCTACAGAACAATGTCCTGCTCAGTCGGCCGCTGATCACCGAAGACGTGAAGATGCGCCCGTCGGGCCACTGGGGAACCGTGCCGGGCACTGCGTGGGCCTTGTCCCACCTGGCCCTCGCCGCCGGAGCCCTTGATGGGGACATCAGTCTCGTGCCGCTACTCGGAGCCGGGCACGCGGGCGTCGTCCAGCTTTCTGCTGCCTGGCTCACGGGCGAGCTTGGCAGGCTGCGCCCCAACTTTCGCCCGGACGCGGATGGTCTGCGACGACTCTCCCGGTCATTCCCCGACGTGGATGGACTGGGAACCGAGGTCACCCCGGCGCTGCCGGCTGGCGCTTTCCTCGGTGGACGCCTCGGAGGGTGTCTGCCCTTCGCCCAAGGAGTCGCCCTGGACGCTTCGGGCAGGGTCGTCGTCCCTGTGATCGGCGACGGCGAGTGCGAGACGCCGACAACAGCAGCCGCTTGGCTCGCGCAATCGAGCCTCGTCGGCGCCGCAGTCCTTCCGGTAGTGCACGTAAACGGCTTCCGCATGGGCGGTCCGTCACTGCTCGGGCGGCTGGACGACAACCGCCTTCGCGCGTACTTCGCCGGCCTCGGATGGGACGTCGAGATCGTTCATGTCACCACTGGAGCGCAGGCCGAGCACGCCGCGTTTCAAGCCGCCTTACAGGACGCCATGGAGTCGACCCTCGGAGATCGGCCCACAGCTCTCGTCCTCCGCTGTGTCAAGGGATGGACCGGCCCCGTCGCCCTGGGCAGCCAGACGCTTCTCGGCACGCCCGCCCTGCACAAAACACCCCTCACGAACCCGCGGGCCGACGCGGAACAGTTGTCGCAGCTCAATGACTGGCTGGCCTCCTACCGGCCTTCACAACTCTTCGACACGAACGGGCACAGCCGAGGCCCCCTCGCCGAAGCCATCGCCCAGGTTCGCTGGTGCTCTCTTCCCACCGCACGGCCGGCAACTGCCTCTGTCCCGCGGAAGGGCACCGGTGTCTCGTTCGCAAGCGCAGTCACTGGGATCGTCCGGCAACACGCAGAACGAGGCGACTTCCTGCTGCTCAGCCCTGACGAACTGGCCTCCAACCGTCTTTCCGATCTCGCGGGTGAGCGGTGGGCTCACGAACTGCTCGCGGAGGAGGTCCTGCTGGAGTGGCTCGCCGGCTGGACCGCCACCGGGAGACGTGGCCTACTCGTGTCATACGAGAGCTTCGCCCCCTTGCTCACCAGCAGCCTCGTGGGACACATCAAGCAACGGCGCCTCGACGGCGCCCGGGGGCTGCCCAGCTTCAACCTCCTTCTGACCTCCTACGGTTGGCACAACGTCCACACCCACGGCGACCCGTCCCTCGCCACCGCCCTGCTCGCCCTCGGTGCCCCCAGCGTGCGTGTCCTGACGCCGGCGGACCCGGTCCGAACAGCGGCGGCCTTGGACGAGGCGCTGAACTCGTTCGACCGCGTCAACCTGGTCATCACCGGCAAGCACAGCCGCACCCTCCACCCGGAGAGTTACCTCGCCGCGGAGCAGAGCCGTGGTCTCGCGGTGTGGTCGCACCTCAGCGACGATGACGAGTCCGACCTGACGATCGTGACAGCGGGGGACATCCCCGCCGCCGTGGCCACGGACGCCGTCGACCACATTCGCGATCGCCACCGGTGCCGTGTCCGAGTCGTCAATCTGCTGGACCTCACGATCCTCGGCGCTCCAAGCACGTGGCCACGGGGCCTCAGCGATCGCGAGATCGAGCAGTATCTCGGTGCTCACGCTCCCCTTCTCGTCCTCACGCTCGGCCACCCTGCGGCCGTGTGGGGCCTCTTGGCCGGAAGGCTCCGCCGCCCCGTCGACGTCATCGGCTGGCAGGAGCCCGCCGGCCCGATGCCTCAGCACGATCTCGCCCGCAGCATGGGGATGGACGTGTCGGGAGTCGTCCGGGCTGCCGACCTCCTCCTTGCCTCCCGTGAGGTGGTCCGATGACCTCGTGGACCATCCGGGACCTCCACGTGGTCCAGACGAGGCAGCCCGCGGCAGCCGGAGATGACACCTTCTTCGTCGCGGTCCGCGCCGGGCACGCAGTCGGCTGGTACGGCCCGGTCGGGGAACGCGTGGGGCGCTACGTGAACGACGTACTGGCCCCCGAGACGAAGGACGCGCTGGTCGCCGACCACGCTCGCCTGCTCGACGAGCTGAGGGCTGCGGCTCGCAGGCATCCGTCCGAGGTTGCCTCATGGGCGGTCGGCACGGTCGACTGCGCCGTCTGGGACCTCCACGGCCGCCTCGCCGAGCGCAGCGTGGCCGAGCTCCTCACCAGGGCGTCCCTGCGGCCCCTTATCCCGGCGTATGCCTCCTGGCTCACACAGGACCTCAGCAGCATCAACAGCCCGAACGTGCTGACCGGCGTCATGGCCGGCGGCTGGAGCTTCACCAAGTGGGGGCTCCGCCGCGACCCGGCCGCTCCGTCGCGGGAAGCGGCCACCCGCATGGCCCAGGCCATCGAATGCTGCTCGGAGGCTCTCGGCACACCGCTAGCCGTCGACGCGGTCGGCACCTGGACGCCGGCGGTGGCGCTGGCATTCGCCCAGGCTGTCGATCCCGCTTGCCTGCGGTGGCTGGAGGACCCGCTCCCGCGTCACGACGCGGACACCTACAAACTCCTCGCGGCAACGTCGCTGCCGCTGGCGGTCGGCGAACGCGCGCACTGCGACGAGGACCCCACCGGACTGATCCATTACATAAGGCCCAGCGCACTGACTCTCGACGCGGTCGGATGTGGCGGCCTGACCCGAGCGGCACAGATCATCCCAGCCGCTCAGGCCCAGGGCGTACCCGTATACCCGCACGGCCGCTCGCTCCTGCCCGGCCTCCACCTCGCCGCCGCCTATCCAAACGCCGTCCCGGCTGTCGAGTACCGGCTGCGATGGGAGCCAGGGCGCCAACGCCTCTACGAGGTGCCGCTCCGCCCCGAAATCGGCCGCATCCGCCTGCCGTACACCCCTGGTCTCGGCACTACGCCAAGGAGCACAGCATGCCCAGCGCCCCACTGACCGTCCCCGTCCAGGGCACGGTCGCCCACAGTCCGGAAGGGCCCCTGCTCCGCCTGTCGCGGCGACTCGACGGCCACGACACCTTTCTCACCGGAAGCCTCGACATCGCGGACTCGTCCGTCCCCGTGCGCATCCTGACCCTGGACGACGTCACCGTCCTGCGCCCCACGAGCGGTTTTCCGGCGCCAGCGGACGGCGAGCACTGGCACGGCCGACTACGCCTGCCACACGGATTGCGTCCCCGCAGCGTGCCACCGGACCTCGACGGCGCCGCAAACCAGGAAGGGCGATCACTCGACGCGCTCGACGAAGCGGAGTTGCGGTACGTCCTCACGTTCCTCTCAGAATCCACCACCCCGGACATCCGGCAGGCCCGAATCGAAGCCGTCGTCTCCGCGCTGCCGACCACCACGGGGAGGACCCAGTGACCACACGGCCCGAACTGCTGGTCTCGGTAGACGTCGGGGGCACCCTGGGCATGGCCGACGGCCCCGGCCTGACAATGCGGCTGGTAGAGGCGTCGCCGCTTCCTCCCGCACGCACCCGCGCGATCCTTCGGTCCAGCCTCCACACCCGCCCGGCCTTGACCGACTCCCTCATGCACGAGGTCTGCGAAGCGATCCAGGTGCCGATGGAGACATTCCCGCGCGATGTGCCGCCGGCCCCGTTCAGCCTCTACCCCGGTACGACCGAGGCCCTGCGCCGGATCAGTGCCGTGGCGACCGTCGTCACCCTCTCCAACGTGACCTGTGTCGACGCCGACACCGACGGCATGCGCACACTCCTCTCCCCATGGGTGAGCGACTTCTTCCCGTCCTGCCGCATCGGCCACACCAAGCCCGACCCTCGCGCCTTCCACGCCGTGACCGACCAGTTCAACATCGACCCAAATCGCCTGATCCACATCGGTGACGACTGGACGTGCGACATCGTGGGTGCCATCAAAGTAGGGGCGCGTGCCGTGTGGATCTCGCGCGGAAGGCAGGTCCCCGACGAGTCCCTGCTCGTTGACCACGGTGTGCTCGTCGCCGACGACTTGGCGGCGGCAGCCGCCCACATCCAGCACCTCGCACCACGGAGCGTCACATGAGCTTGTTCACCGGAACCGCCGGCTACTACCGCCAGTTCCGCCCCGGCATCCCTGAAGACGTCGCCGCAGCCCTGGATCAGGCCACCCCGCACCGGACCGACGATCCACGACGCCTGCTGGACGTCGGCACCGGAACCGGACTGGTGGCCGAGGCGTTGCTCGGCCGGTTCGACGACATCATCGCCATCGACAACGACGCCGACATGCTCGCCGCGGCGGAATCGGCACTGCGCCCGAAGCTCCCCGAAGGCACACGCCTGTCGCTCATCGAGAGCACCGCCGAGGACTTCGTGCCCCCCGCCGACTGGAAGGCCGACCTGGTCACGATCTGCCGCGCGTTCCACTGGCTCGACCAGGCCGCCGTACTGGCCCGCTTGGACGACCAGGTCGCACCCGACGGCGTCGTGGCCATCTTCGGCGACAGCAGCTTCTGGACGTCGACCAGCCCCTGGAAGGAGGCCGTTCGGGACGTCATCAAGACGTTCCTGGGTGAGGAGCGCCGTGCCGGGTCCGGCACCTTCCAGCACCACAACCGCCCCTACAGCGAGATCATGGAGGAATCGCCCTTCGACCAGGTCGAAGAAGCCCGGATCCCTGTCCACCGCACCTGGACCACCGAGAGCATCCTCGGCTACCTCTACTCCACCTCCTTCGCCGCGCCCCACCTCTTCGGCGACCGCCTGCAGGAATTCGAGACCACGGTCAAGGAGCGGCTCACGGACTTCAGTGAGGACGACACCTTCCCCGAGGAGAACGAGTTCCTGATCCGCTTCGGGCGGCGGAGCAGGAGGTGACAACCGACAGCACCAGACGGGCGTTCGCCGCGCTCACCGCACCCCGCGTGACGGCCGAGCTCGGCGAACGGTCCGTCCTCTGCCTGCCGCTCGGGTCAGTCGAACAACACGGCCCACACCTGCCCCTGGACACCGACACCGTCATCGCCGAGCACTTCGCGCACTGCCTGGCCGGCCATGTTCTGGGAATGCACGATCTCTGGGTCGGACCGGCCGTCCCCTACGGCCTGTCGCCCGAGCACGCCCGCACGCCGGGGACTCTCACTCTGGACCTCCACTTGTACGCCACCTTGATCACCACACTCGTCACCGAGTACATCCGGTCCACGTGCGTCCAGTCCGTGCTCCTCATCAACGGCCACGGCGGCAACCGCGGCGTCCTGGAGGCTGCCGTCCACCAGCTCCGCCACTCCCACGGCGTCACCATCTGCGCGCTGCACCCCGCCGCACTCGCCGTCGGCCGCGTCCCGGTCAACAGCGAGTTGCCCGAGGTTCACGCCGGAGTGCTGGAGACCGCCCTCATGCTCGCCCTCGACCCGGACCGCGTCCGACTGGACCTCCTACCGAACGAGTCGTTCCCCGACCCCGGCCAGCGACGGACGATCGGCCGCCTCGCACTCGACCGCGGCGTCACCTGGCCCTGGACCTCCGACGACCCTGCACTCTCCACAGGCGGCGTCATAGGCGGCGATCCGAGAAAGGCCACCCCAGAAGTCGGTAGGCAGCTCCTCTCCGCGGCGCTCGACGCCAGCACGCACGTACTCGACCGCATCGTCACGGCCACGTCCCCCAGGACGTCAGAGACCTTACGGAGACAGCATGCCCCTCACATCTGAAGAGAAGGACGCGTTCAAACGGGACGGCGTGGTCATACGCCGTGGGCTTATCGCCTCCGAGCTCGTCCACCGCGCCACTTCCCTGATCGATACCTGGTACCGCGACCTGAAGCCCAGCGACATCCCGGCCTACAACCAGCGCACATTCGCCCCCGAACTCGAGAGCCATCCCGACATCCTTGCCCTGTACAGGGACACGGAGGCCGCCGAACTCACCACCGACCTCCTCGGGGACACTCTCCCCGTCGCCAGCGCCCAGATCCAGATCCGTGTGCCCGAGTCGGAGTTCCCAGGCATGCAGCCGGAGAAGGCGATGCACGTGGACGGGGTCTCCTGCCCCCACCTCGATCCGCGGGAACTGCGCACCTTCTCGCTCCTCGTTGGTGTCGTGCTGTCCAACGTAAGCAGTGCTCAGGACGGCGCGCTGCACTACCAGCCGGGTGGACACCGCACCATGACGGACTGGTTCCGAACCCAGTGGTCCCTCGGCATGACGGAACAGGTGCCGCCGGAGATCGACCAACAGCAGGGCGTGCCTCTGCTCGGCTCCCCGGGCGACGTACTCCTCATGCACCACCTCATCCCGCACTCGGTCGGACGGAACCTCACGCCGTTTCCCAGGGTGATGGCCTACTTCCGCCTCTCCCACCCGGACCACCCGCGCCGCCGCCTCGAAGCCCTGCGCGATCCGTGGCTCGACTACCCACCTCTCACCGCCATCCCCCAGCCCATCCTCGAAATGGAGTAGCCCATGCGTGTCATCGGATCCGAAGACCTCGAAGCCGCAGCACAGGCGATCGAGCGCGGAGGACTCGTCATCGTCCCAACCGGGCGCTGGTACATGGTCTGCGCCGACGCGAGCAACGCGCAGGCGTGCGACGACATCATCACGGGCAAGCGACGCCCGAGCGGCAAGCCCCTCGCCTACGTAGCCCCCTCCATCGCCGCCTGCAAGGACCTCTTCGTCCTCAGCCCGGAGGCCAAGCGACTCGCCTCGGCCTTCTGGCCCGGTGATCTCGCACTACTGCTGCCGTGGAAGAACCCGGAAGACGCCACCCAGCACTCGACCGTCGGATCACCCGCCCTGGTCACCATCGCCCCCGGCACCCTTGGGAACCTCGCGTTGGCGGTGAAAGTCCCTCTCGCGGCCACTACAGCGAACATCTCCGGGGACGCCAGCCCGAGCGACCCCGGCCCAGCCATCACCATCGACCAGGTCCACGCCTTCCTGGCCGACTCCGGCCTGGAAGCCGACTTCATCGTCGACGGCGGAGTGTGCCCGGCGGCGAACCACATGACCATCGTCGACTGCTTCACCCCAGAGACCAGCCTGGTGCGCACGGGGCTCGTCCACCAGCGTGCCCTCTCGGCGGTGCTCGGCACCGAGATTCGGACCGCCTGACGACCTGGCCTCTCTCCCCCTGAACCACCGGGAGAGAGGTCGGCTCCACGGGCGAGTAGGCGCTACCCGCCCGCTGCAGCTGACACAGCTCGGCCGCGACGACCAACGGCTCTACCTCTCGTGGTGGCGCCCGCGAGTCTAGAAGTCGTACACCGCGAAATCGGTGACCGGGCGGTACCCGATCCGCTGATAGAGGCCGTTGCTGGTGAGGTTGGCCAGGTCCGCGAACAGCAGAACCTCCGCCGCACCTGCGGCCAACGCGGCCCGACTCACCTCGACCGTCGCGGCGCCCGCGTAACCGCGACCGCGCAAATGGGCGGGGGTGTAGACGGGGGTCACCCGGATCTGGCCAGCGACTATCGGGGTCATACCCGCCATGGAGACCAAGGTGCCGTCTGGGGCCTCCCAGAACGTGACGCGTCCGGAGGCGATACGTGTGTCGGCCCAGGAGCCGGCATCCGCAGAGGAGGATCCGCCGATGGCGGCGACAAACTCGCTGTGCCAGAGCATGAGTTGCTCGCGATCCTGCTCGCCCGCGACTCGACCCCGGCCCTCTGGGGCCGGCCGTGGTGATGCGAGCGTGCCGAGGCGATACAGGCGCTCCCGCTTGTGGAGCGTCGGCGTCGCCCCCGTGTGCCGTTGCCAGGCCGCGGTGAAAGCGGTGGCCGTGTCGTGGTCCGCGCTGACGCCGGGGAGAAGGTCACCGAGACCAGCCAGGCGGGCGGCGAGGGTGTCGGCCTCCTCAGGAGTGAGGGGCGTGAGGTACAGACGGCGCGGTGGGGTCCGGAAGAAGGCCGCGCGAACCTCGCCCGCCCGTTCCAGCCGACCGAAGAAGCGTCTTGCGCTGAAACAACGTCAGAGCCATGGATATCTGGGTGACAGGCCGTTTCGCCGAGCCCTACGCTCGCCAGGCATGACGAGCATGGATGAGCGGATCACCGCCTTCTACACCGAGTACGACGAGGCGTCCCGGCTGCACGCTACCGCGGCGGGCCGCCTGGAGTTCGAACGGACCCGGGAGCTGCTGCGCAGGCGCTTACCTCCGGCGCCGGCCCGTGTGCTGGATGTGGGCGGCGGCCCAGGGACACACGCCCGATGGCTATCCGAGGATGGCTACGAGGTGCTGCTCGTGGACCCTGTGCCGAAGCACGTGGAACAGGCCCGCGCGCACGCACCGACGTGTTCGGCTGAGCTCGGGGATGCCCGCGACCTGACCCTTCCCTCCCACAGCTTTGACGCAGTGCTCCTCCTGGGACCGCTGTACCACTTGGCGGATCGCGCTGACCGCCTCAGGGCCCTCCGGGAGGCTCGCCGGGTCGCGGTACCGGGCGGTCTGGTAGCAGCCGCGGGGATCTCCCGCTACTCCTTGATGCAGGACTACACCGTCAGTGCGGGTCTGTCACCGGAACTGCTGGCCGGCGAGGTCACGTGGGTGGTTTGAAGGTGGATCTCGATGGGCAAGGGGTGTGGCCGTTGGTTTTGAAGGCGCGATCCGTGATCGGAGAGGTTGGACGAATGGAACCCGCACCATCCTCTGCAAGTGACTTGTGTCACTGAAGCACCTTGGTTTGCTCGCGGCGAGTAATTGAACCGGACTGGACTCCTCCGGTAGTTGCTTTGCTGTTCTAGCAAAAGGGGCAAGCTGGCGGATTGTTGGCTAGGTGTGTCGGTTTTCTTCGATTCGGCCCTTGCTCAACGTTATGAGGGCTGGTTCGCGTCGCAGGGCGAGTGGTCTTGTCGACTCTTGACGGTGGTGTGGGTGTGGCGTTGACTCGACTCTCTTTGTGACCAGCAGGTGACCGTGGGGTGGGGATTTTGGGGACGGGGAGGGCGCTTCAGTGTGCCCGGAGGCAGTTGGTTGGTGCTGCCGCTTTGGCGGTTTCGGCGTTGTTGGCCGCGGTGGTGCTTCCGGCGCCTGTCGCTCAGGCAGCTCAGGGCTCGATATCGGGTGCGCGGGCTGGGTTGTCTGGGGGCGTACAGCAGGCCGAGGGGCGGACGGCGCTTGCCGAGGCCAGGGAGTCAGGGGAGCGGGTCGAGGTCGCCGGTGAGCGGTCGGAGCGTTCGACTGTGTACGCCAACCCGGATGGTTTCACGTTCACTTTGGAGGAGTCGGCGGTTCCGGTGCGGGTGGCCAAGCCCGGTGGGGGTTGGCAGGCGCCGGACGCCACGCTGATCCGGCGTCCGGATGGAACGGTGGCGCCGAAGGCGGCCACTGCCCAGATGGCGCTTTCCGGTGGTGGGGACGAGAGTCCGCTGGTGTCGATTGCCGACGCGGGCCGGTCGTTGGAGCTGGACTGGCCGGGGAAGCTTCCGGTGCCGGAGTTGGACGGTGCGAGCGCGCTGTACCAGGAGGTGCTGCCGGATGTGGACCTGAAGGTCACGGCTACGCCGGAGAGTTTCCAGCATGTGCTCGTCGTCAAGACGCCTGAGGCGGCGGCCAACCCGAAGCTGAGGAAGCTGACCTTCGGGCTCACGTCTCGAGGGCTGTCGGTCCGCAAGGGCGCGGCGGGCAATCTGGCCGCGGTCGACGCGGACGGCAGGACCGTCTTCCGCGCTCCGCCGGCGCAGATGTGGGACTCGGCAGGGAAGGCGAATACAGCGCAGCCGGCGATCGCGCAGCGGAAGTCGCCGCTCCTGCTGAATAGTGCGGGGAGCGGTTCGATCGCTTCCGTGATGCGGTCCGGTGCGCCCGCGGATGAGGCGGAGGTTGCCGAGTCCGGCAAGGGGCTGGAGCCTGGTCAGGGCGACAAGGTCGTCCGGATGGACGTGGAGCTGGGCAAGGAAGCTTTGACGGTGGTGCCCGATGCGGACATGCTGGCCGAGACTCCGGCGTCGGCTTTCCCGCTGTTCATCGACCCGACGGTGACGTGGGGGGAGTCGGAGCGGACGCTGCTGCGCAGCGATGGCTACGAGTCCTACAACTGGTCCAACGGGGATGACGGTCTGGGCAAGGGTGTGGGCAAGTGCGGTACGTGGGGCGTCTACTCTTGCGGGCCGGGCTATGTGCAGCGTCTGTATTTCGAGTTCTCGCCGGAGAGCCTCAAGGGCAAGAACGTGCTGGACGCGACGTTCCGGGTGACCGAGCCGTGGGCGTTCCAGTGTGATCCGCGCTGGGTCGATCTGGTGCGTACGAACAACATCTCTTCCTCCACCACCTGGTCCTCGCGTCCCGGGAGGCTGGACCTGATGGGTGATCGGCATGTGTCGGCGGGGAGGGGTTCGCAGTGTGATCCGGACTCTCCTGACGCGCCGATCGAGTTCAACGACAACCCGGACGAGTCGGATGAGAATCTCACTCCGACGGTCAAGAGCTTCGCGGCGGGCAAGTTCTCCCGGCTGACCCTGGAGGTCCGTGCGCACGACGAGTCGGACACCTCGGCGTGGAAGCGGTTCAAGAACGACGCGGTGCTGGCGGTGGACTATGTGGGGCTGCCGGCGCTTCCCGTGGAGGTTGGGCTGGTCGCCGGTTCGGGGCTGGTGTGCTCGACGAACGAGAACGATCCGGCCGTCGTCTCCGACCCGACTCCGCTGGTGACGGGCAAGCCGAAGACCGCCTCGGGTGGTTCGGTGGGGGCGAACCTGCGGATCCGGTGGCGTACGGACCGGTGGAACGGATCGTTCTGGGTGACGGCCCATACCGACGTCGACGGTCCCACCTCCGGTTACGTCGGCAACCTGGTCAAGCAGTCCAAGAGCCTGCCCACCCTGTTCGAGGGGAGCAAGTACCGGCTCAAGGCGCTGACGATGTCGTACTACGAGGACGGGTCGAACCGGCTCAACACCGGATACACCACACCGTGCTACTTCACCGTCGATACGACCGCGCCGAAGGCTCCCAAGATCACGGTCGGCAGCCCCTACACCGAGTGCACGCCCAACGCGTGCGCCGCGGGGGGTAGTCCCGGCAAGCCGGGCACGTTCACGTTCAAGCCGGCCGACGGCGACACCACCAACGTCGCCTACCAGTACCGGCTCACCGAGAGCGCGGCTTGGAGCGACGCCAAGAAGACCTGCCACTCCAATCTGCCGGCGTCCGAGTGCGCGGTTCTTCCTCCCACCTCGGGTTTCGTGATCGGATGGCAGGCCGCCATCACCCCTGACCGCTCCGGTACGCATCGGCTGTATGTGCGAGCGAAGGATGAGGTCGGCCGCTGGGGAGCCCAGGAAGTCGTCGACTTCCTGGTCGCCGCCGGTGAGGGACCGGTCGGGCGCTGGCACTTCGACGAGGCCAGCGGCCCGGCCGTCGACTCGGCCACGGCCGGCGGGGCGAGTCGCCACGACGCCACACTCGGCGGCAGTGCCGTCCGCGACAACCGCGGACGCCGCGGACTGCTCACACACGACGCCAACGGCGCCCCCTTGAAGTCTCCGGTGACCGACCGGGGACTCCTGCTGGACGGCAGCGGCGCCTACGCCGCAACGAGTGGGCCCGTGCTGGAGACCCGGTCCGCCTACACGGTCTCCGCGTGGGCCCGGCTGGGCAGTAACGCCCAAGACGGGATCGTCCTCTCCCAAGACGGCGCGAACTACAGCTCATTCCTCCTCTGGTACGCGAAGTCCACAGGCAAGTGGGCGTTCGGGGTGAAAGGCACGGACGAGGAGACCAGTAAGGCGTACTCCATTGTTCAGTCCACAGCCCCAGCGGTGGTCAACACCTGGACGCATCTCGCTGCCAGCTACGACCCGACCGCCAAAGAAGTCCGCTTCTATGTCAACGGTGCGCTCCAAAGCACCCGAGACGTGCCCGGTTCCTGGCCCTCGAGCGGACCTTTGCACCTGGGCCGCCACCTATGGGCGGGCAACCGGAGCACGGCCTTCAACGGTTCGATCGACGAGGTGGCCGCCTGGCAGCGGAAGCTGAGCGACACGGAGATAGCCGACGAAGCGAAGCTCCTGACATCGGAGGACTTCGCGGGGGCGGAGCTGGTCGCGGACTGGTCCGCGGCAGGTGCCTCGGGCACCACGATCGCCGACACGACCTCCGGCTACGGCAGGAAACTCACCCTGTCCGGTGGGGCGGCCGTCAAGGATGGCGAGATCGTGCTGGACGGCGTGGACGACACTGCCACGGCAACCGGTCCGGTCGTGGACGACACGGGATCCTTCACCGTCACCACCCTCGCCGCCGTGGACGGGGCCGCGCTCGCGAAGAAGGACGTCGGCTACACCGGGCAGGTCCTCGGCCAGCGCACGGCGGACGGATCGGCCTGGGGCCTCTGGTATCAGCTGACCGGCAAGGACACCGTGCTGGACGAGGAGACGTTCGAGGAACGCACCGTACCGGTCGGAAAGTGGCACTTCGGGCGGTTGAACACCGACGGCACCTTCTCCTCGGTGGTGTCCGACGAGGTGGCCGCACTCGACAGCCCCGCGCGGCTTACGGGCGTCTATGACTCGCTGAACAAAACGATCAGTCTCCACCTGGGCTACAACCAGAACGGCGGCGACCAGGTGTTCACGGCCAAGACCGGCTCCGGTGACTTCGCCATCGGCAAGGGCTTCACCTCGGGCGGCTGGAAGCACTACCTGCCTGCCCGGATCGCTGAAGTACGTCTGTGGGCGGGTGCGATGGCCAGTGAGAAGCAGATCGAGACCCGTGTAGGCGACTGACCGATCGAGTGGGGGCAGCAGCTCAAGCTGCTGCCCCCACAATGCGGCCGCGACCGGCCGCAGCAACGACTTTTTGTGGACTTCGCATTTTTGGACGGGTGGGGGCGCAACCGATGGTGTTTGGCATAGGCACTACAAGCAGAAGTTCTGGCAGTGTGCGACGAGGTCGAAGACGACTACTGATCCACACTCTGGCCTTGGCGCTGGTGGCGCCTTTGGGCGTGGTGGCGGCTGCGCCGACCGCGGACGGCGGCAATGGCGGTCTGGGCCGTCCTGAACTTCCCGAACAGCGGGTCAGCAAAGTCAGGCCCATCGATTCGCTGGGGGCGAAGAAGGCCCGCGAGAGGGTCGCCAAGGACAGGAAGGCCAACGCTGAACAGGCCCGGCGCGCTCTGGCAGAGCAGAAGGGCACCTGGCCCGGGAAGGGCGAGGCGACTGTCAGGCTCACCGGCGGCAAGGCGGGCGAGGCCGACCCGGGTGGCGTTGCGGTCTCGGTGAAGGCGGCACCCGGCAAGCGGACCAGGACGGCAGCGCCTTTGCCGTCCGAAGCCCGGATCACGGTCTTGGACCAGAAGGCCGCGCAGAAGGCCGGTGTCACCGGTGTCCTGCTGACCGCTGACGCTGATGCTGCGGGTGAGGCCGACATCACCGTCGACTATTCCAGCTTCGCTTCAGCGGTCGGAGGCGGCTGGGCGCAGCGTCTGCGATTGGTGCAGCTTCCCGCGTGCGTCCTGACCACGCCGCAGAAGCCCGCCTGCCGCAAGCAGACCCCGCTGAAGTCGAAGAACGATGTCGGCGACCAGTCCGTCTCCGCTCGGCTGACACTGCCCGACAACACAGGGGGCGTTTCCGCACAGTTGGCGGCAGACCCGGCAGGGGCGATGGTGCTGGCCGTCACGGCCACCGGGTCCGGATCGGGTGTGTCCTCCTCCGGCAGCGGCAACTACTCCGCGACCCCGTTGTCGGAATCCTCCTCCTGGCAGGCTGGGGGAAGTTCGGGTGCGTTCACCTGGAACTACGACTTCACGCTTCCCCCCGCCGCAGCAGGCCCCGTGCCGTCGCTGTCTCTGTCATACGACTCAGGAAGCATCGACGGCCGGACCGCAACGACGAACAACCAGGGAAGCTCGGTCGGCGAGGGCTTCTCCCTGACCGAGTCCTACATCGAGCGTACATACGGCTCCTGTGACGACGACGGTCATGCTGATGTCTTCGACCTCTGCTGGAAGTACGAGAACGCTCGTCTGGTTCTCAACGGCAAGGCCTCTCGTCTGGTGAAGGACGGGGGCACGGGCGCCTGGCGGCTCGAAGGGGATGACGCCTCCAAGGTCGTCCGTTCGACCGGCGCGGACAACGGTGACGACAACGGCGAGTACTGGACCGTCATCACCGGTAACGGGACCAAGTACGTCTTCGGATTGGACAAGCTCGACGGCGCCACCACGCAGCGCACCAACTCTGCCTGGACCGTGCCCGTCTTCGGTGACGACTCGGGCGAGCCCGGATACACCAAGGGGGATGCCTTCGCCGACCGGTCCGTGACCCAGGCATGGCGTTGGAACCTCGACTACGTCGAGGACGTCCACGGCAACGCCTCCACCTACTGGTACGCCAAGGAGACGAACCACTACAAGAAGAACGACTCCGAGACCGCCGACGCCTCCTATATCCGCGGTGGTTACCTTCGGGAGATCAAGTACGGTCTGCGCAAGGGCGCCTTGTTCACCGATGCCGCCGACGCGAAGGTCACCTTCAGCCACGCCGAGCGGTGTACCGCCTCGGACTGCTCGTCATTGACGGAGAAGACCTCCGACAACTGGCCGGACGTCCCCTTCGACGCGATCTGCTCCAGCGGCGATGACGAGTGCCTGGGATCCAGCCCGTCGTTCTTCTCCCGCAAGCGCACCACGAGCATCGACACCTTCTCCTGGAACGCCACCACGAGCGCCTACGACCCGGTCGACTCCTGGGCTCTGACCCAGAAGTACCTGGACGGCGGCGACATCGGGGACACCAGCGACCACGTCCTGACCCTCCAGACCGTCAAGCGGACCGGTAAGACGTCGAGCGTCGCCATCGGGCTGAACCCGATCTCGTTCACGTACCAGATGCGGCCCAACCGGGTGGACGCCACCGACGACATCCTGCCCCTTACCAGGCCCCGTCTCTCCACGGTCACCTCCGAGACCGGAGCGATCACGACAGTCACTCTCTCCGCCCCCGAATGCGTGCGCAGCGAGGTCACGGGCGCTGCTGAGGACACCAACACCCGCAACTGCTACCCGCAGTACTGGCATATCAACGGAGCCGAGAACGCCTCGGTCGACTGGTTCCACAAGTACCGGGTTCTCGCCGTCACCGTCTCCGACCCGGCCGGACAGAACGACACCGTCGAGAACTCCTACGCGTACAGCGGTGCTGCCTGGCACCACAGCGACGACCCGTTCACCCCGAAGGACGAGCGGACCTGGTCCGCCTGGCGGGGCTACCGCCAGGTGACGGTGTACAGCGGAGCGAAGGACACCACGCGCTCCAGGAGCATCTCCCTCTACATGCAAGGGATGCACGGCGACAAGAAGAAGGACGGGTCCACACGCAGCGTGAGCCTGTCGCCGCTGTCCTCGCCCGATCTCGGCATTGCCGCCATCCAGGACAGTGAGCAGTACGCCGGCCAGCTGCGGCAGCAGGTCACCTATGACGGCTCCACCGCCATCAGCGCAGTGGCCAACGAGCCGTGGTCCAGGGAAACCGCCCGCCAGACCGATGTACCCGGCGCGGGAGACCACATCGCCCGGTTCGTTCGCACCAAGGCAACCACCACGTACACCTATCGGACCGCCGCGAAGAGCTGGCGCGCCCAAACGGTGGCGACGGCCTTCGACGACCACGGAATGCCGTCCACGATCGAAGACCGCGGGGACGACGCCAAGTCCGGCGACGAGGTCTGCAAGGTCACCTGGTATGCCCGTAACGACACGGCAGGGCTGACCGCGCTTGCCTCCCGAACACGAGTGGTGGGCAGGTCCTGCGGTACGGCCGACAGCGCCCTCGACCTGCCTGCGGACTCCTCGCGGCGCGGCGATGTCCTCTCCGACTCCGCCGTCGCGTACGACGGGGCAACCACCTGGTCCTCGGCGATGAAGCCAACGAAGGGACTGACGACCTGGTCAGGTCGAGCTCAATCCTACGGCTCGTCTGCGGTGACCTGGCAGAAGACGTCGTCCAGCACCTATGACGCCCTCGGTCGCCCGCTGACCGTGACAGACGCCGCCGACAAGGTGACCAGCACCGCCTACACACCGGCTACGGCCGGGCCGCTGACCAAGGCGATCGTCACCGACCCCAAGGGGTTCAAGACGGTCAGCTTCCTGGATGCCCGGCGCGGACAGGACGAGCGTGTCTACGACGCGAACCTGAAGAAGACCGAGCTGGCCTACGACGCCCTCGGCCGACTGACCGACGTGTGGCTGCCCAACCGGATCCGCGGCACCGACAATCCCAACAGTAAGTTCGCCTACCACCTCAGCAACACCAAGCAGTCCTGGGTGTCGACAGCGACGCTGAAGAAAGACGGGACCACCTACAACACCAGCTACGCGATCGTCGACTCCCTGCTTCGGCCCCTGCAGACCCAGTCGCCGACCCCGCAGGGCGGCCGACTGCTGACGGACACGCGGTACGACTCCCGCGGCCTCGCCTACGAAACGTACGCCGGCATCTTCGACACGACCTCCACACCGAACGGCACCTATACACGAGCCGAGTACGGTGAGGCGCCCACCCAGAACGCGATCGCTTTCGACGGCGCGGGACGCCCGGTCACGAACACTCTCCATGTGTTCGGTGTCAAGAAGTGGTCGACGACCACCAGCTACACCGGTGATTCCACCGCGACCACCGCACTCCAGGGCGGCTCCGCGGCCCGGACCATCACCGACGCCCGCGGACAGACCGTCGAGACCCGCGAATACGCGGGCCCCGACCCGGCGGACACCGGCTTCGGCGCGGGTCTGGGCGCCTCGTACACGTCCACGAAGTACGCCTATGCGCTGGACGGCAAGCAGACGTCCGTCATAGGCCCGGACGGCGCCAAGTGGAGCTACGGCTTCGACCTGTTCGGTCGTCCGATCAGTTCGGAAGACCCGGACAAGGGCAAGACGACCACCGTCTTCAACCTCCTCGACCAAGCGGTGAAGTCCACCGACTCACGTGGCAGATCCGTTCTGGCCGACTACGACGAACTCGGTCGACCCACCGGCACTTGGTCCGGCTCGAAGACCGAAGCCAACCAGCTCACCGCCCGCACCTACGACACCGTCCTCAAGGGCCAGCCCAGTTCCTCCACCCGCTACGTCGGAGGCAAGGCCGGCCTGGCATACACCAAGGCAGTCACGGCGTACGACAGCCTGTCTCGGCCGACCGCGGCCAAGGTGACCCTGCCCGCAGGCGATCCGCTCGTCAAAGCCGGGGCCCCTGCCTCACTGGAATACAGCAGCTACTTCAACATCGACGGCACCCTGCAGAACAGCAAAGAGCCGGCCATGGGCGGCCTGGAATCGGAGATCGTCGGGTACGGATACGACACTCTCGGCTACGTCACCTCCATCGGCGGCAGCACCGGATACCTGCTGGACGTGGACTATTCGGCCCTCGGCCAAGCCCAGCAACTCACCCTTGGTACGGCCAACACCGAGGCACACAAGAAGACATATGTCACCAACACCTACGAAGAGGGCACCGGACGCCTGACCCGCAGCCATGTCACGGACCAGACCCACCCGTACATGCTGCAGGACCTCAACTACACCTTCGACCAAGCCGGAAACGTCACCTCGATCGCCGACCCCACCACCCTCGGCGGCACGTCAGCGGCCGAGACCCAGTGCTTCACCTACGACGGCTACCGCCGCCTGACCGAAGCCTGGACCCCCACCTCCCACAAGTGCGCCGACACCCGCAACGCGTCCAGCCTGTCCGGACCGGCCCCCTACTGGACGAGCTACACCTATAACCAGGCCGGCCAGCGCACCGCAGAAACGGTCCACAAGACCAGCGGCGACACCAAGACCACCTACTGCTACAAGGGCAACCAGCCCCACACCCTCACCGGCACCAGCACGAACGCCAACTGCACCACGCCCGAACGCAGCTACAGCTACGACACCACGGGCAACACCACCAAACGCCCCGGAAAAGCAGGTACTCAGGACCTCACCTGGTCCGAAGAAGCGCAGCTCACCAAGCTCACCGAATCCGGCAAGAGCACCGACTACGTTTACGACGCCGACGGTGAACTCCTCATCCGGAGCACGGCGGGAGGGGAGCGGATCCTCTACGCCGGGGCCACCGAGCTCCACCTCCGAGCCAACGGAACCACCTGGGCGCAGCGCTACTACGCCTCGGAGGGCCTGACCGTCGCCCTCCGCTCCAACGAAAGCGGCACCAACAAGCTCACCTATCTCACCGGTGACCACCACGGCACCCAGAGCCTGGCCATCTCCACCGACAGCGCCCAGACGTTCAGCAAGCGCTACATGAGCCCCTTCGGCGCCGAGCGCGGCAAGCCAACCGGCACGACCTGGCCCGACGACAAGGGCTTCCTCGGCAAGACCGACGACAAAGCCACCGGGCTCACCCACATCGGCGCCCGCGAGTACGACCCCTCCATCGGCCAGTTCATCAGCGTCGATCCGCTGCTCAGCCTCGACCAGCCTGGTTCCCTCAACGGCTACAGCTACGCCAACCAGAACCCCACCACGGCCAGCGACCCGACTGGGCTCGAGAGCTGCTACCCGCACTACTGCGCCGGTACCAACGGAACCTATGGCGATTACAAGCCGGAGAATGACCCCTGCAACTCCGACCCCAACTGCGGCAAGCCGCAGGGCGGAGGCGGCGGCAGCACTCCCGGTAAGGGGGGCGGAGGAGGCGCCAGTGGGCCGACTTCCGATACCGCACAGCCCGTCATCCACGGCATCGAACTGCCGACGGAGGAGACGATGCGAGCCATGCCGTATGCGTGGCCAGGGGACACGTATGAAGAGCTGGCCCACAAATGGGTGAAGAACAAATGCTCCGGTGGCCAGCGATTTGCCCAAAACACGGTCGCGTTCTGTGATTCCGCCGCCGACGCCGGCATGCTCGACGAGGCCGGAAATGACCCCTGGGGCGTAAAGGCAACCATCAACTGCCTCAGCGGCAAGGGCGACTGCACAGAGGCCCTGGTAACCCACACCATCACCCTGCTCTCTTGGGGATGGGGCCGACTGGTGGCCGGAGGGCTCGGGAAATCCGTCAAGGGAGCCGCTGCCGGCACAACAGCTGCAGCCAGCGACACATCGGCGCTGCAAAGACTCCTCAGTGGCTGCGCGAAGTGCTTCCTCGCCGGCACTGACGTCCTCATGGCAGACGGCTCCACGAAGGACATCGAGGACATCGAGGTCGGGGATGAAGTCATGGCGACGGACCCCGAGACAGGAGAATCCGGCAGCCGCAAGGTCTCACGACTGATTCGCACCGAAGACGACAAGCACTTCAACGAACTGACGATCACGACCGCTGACGGAGCCCAGAAGCTCACCGCCACACACGAGCACCCCTTCTGGTCCCCATCCGAGAAGCGGTGGGTCGAAGCAGGCCGACTCCGAGCCGGTGCGACACTCCTCACGGACGATGGAACCACCGTCACCGTGACGAACAACCGCCCATACACCAAGCACGCACGCACGTACAACCTCACCGTGGACGACCTCCACACGTACTATGTACTCGCTGGTCAGACACCGGTGCTCGTTCACAACAGCGGAGGCCACACCCCTGATGACGGGATGGTCACTGTTGGCCGTTGGATGTCTGGGGCAGAGCATCAGGCGATGATGGAGACCGGAATGGTTCAACGCGGTGGAGGTGGATTCACCTACGTCGTGTACCCGGCAAGTCGAGATGCGTATATATCTGCACGTCCGGGATCTGTGTACGCCGAGTTTGACGTGCCGAAATCTTCACTCATTCCTGGCGGCAGGCCAGGGGATTTCAAGATGTCGGATTCCGACACCATCTTTGCTCGTCTGGCGCAGAAAAAGGGGAACCCTGTTCCTCAGCTCCCCGAGGCGAAGAACATCAAGCTGGGAGGATGGGGATGTCCCTAGGTGGCACGCTGCTTGAGCAGGCTCAGGAGTGGATCCAGCGGGAAATTCACAAGATGGCACCCCTGGGGGATATTTCCGAGATTGAGAAATCGTCTCATGGCGGAAAGCTGGCGTCGGTGAGCTGGGTACTCGATGGCGGAAACTTCATGGCCCAGGTGGTGCTGTGGGATACCGGAGAGTTCGAGGAAGACCTGGTGAACGTGGAATCGGGTCAAGTTCGGACGCGGAGTGGCCGCCTGGCATCGTCTGGCGATCTTGAACGCTGCCTTGCTGCTGCCCGAGACTGGGCTCTCCAGGATCTTTGAGGACTCGTTTAGGAAGTGTGCGTCCGCAAATATGAAGCCCTGCCAGGTGGTGCCTGGCAGGGCTTCAGTGCGGTATGACGGCAGTAGTTGACGGCAACGTCAGCGGACGGCGGCTCCGGTGAGGGGTGGTTCGTCGCCGTCGTCGGGCTTGCCGGTGATCTTGGTGGGGTTGCGGAGGGCGTGTCCGAGGATGCCGATGGCGTCGCGTTGGAGGCGGAGCCTGACGTGTAATGGTGACGTCGGGTATTGGAACTGTCCGAATGCCTTGGTCACAGCGGTGAAATGAGTGTGCGTCCCAGTGAGCGACTCTTTCGGTGATCTTGGTTTTCCTTGGTCACTGTCCTTGGCGCCACCAGCGGGGGCGGGGCAGTTCGTGGGCGTCGAGGTACTGCTGGAACGCTGTCGGCGGTCGGGGCCGGTATGCGGAGTCGTCTGGCTCCTGGGCGCTGAGGCGTGCGATGTTGACAGAGATCGCGGTCAGCACGTGCTGGATGTGCGCTTTGGCTGTGCCCCGGTAGCGGCAGCGGCGCATCTGATGGGCGTTGGCCAGTTCGTTGACCGTGCCCTCGACGCCGGAGCGGGAGGCGTAGAGGCGCCGCCATTGCGGATCTTGCTGGTCGGCGCGATTCTGGGCCTGGAGGTCGTGGAGGTGGCGAGGGAGGAAGTACACGGTTCGTCCCTTGCGTGGATCGGTCGAGCGGGTGCACCCGCTGCGGTGGGGACACGGGCTGCAGTGCCGGGCGTCGAACGCCACGAGCGTGTAGGGCGCTTGGGAGGGCGGTTCGGTCCAGTTTCCGCTGGTCTTTCCGCCGGTACAGGTGACCTGACGACGGTCGAAGTCGACAGCGAAGTCCTCGCGGGTGAAGCCGGTGCCGGCCTTGCGCTGCCAGGAGTTGTCGGGCGCGACCGGACCGATGACTTCGATGCGGTGGGTGCGGGCGGCGGTGTCCATCAGCGCGACGAGCAATGCTCAAGACCTGTGGATTGGACTCGGGAGGGGTGCTTCGCGGAACGCGGAGGGCGTACCTTCCCGAGTGATCGATTTCTGGTCATCGAGTAGGCCCGCGTTGCAGCGCGGGTCGGGAAGGCACGCCCGTGCTGAGCGTAGTCAACGAGGACGGCACCACTCAGAGCGGCTCCCTGATGGACGACATCGTCCGTGAGGGAGCCCGTCGGATGCTCGCCGCGGCTCTGGAGGCCGAGGTCAACCAGTACATAGCTGAGTTGGCGGGCGAGCGGGACGAGGCCGGTCGCCGTCTGGTGGTCCGCAACGGCCACCACCGCGAGCGGACGGTGACCACCGCCGCCGGGCCGATTTTGGTGAAGGCGCCGCGGGTGAACGACAAGCGGGTCGATGGCGAGACGGGCGAGCGCAAGCGGTTCTCGTCCAAGATCCTCGCCCCCTGGTGCCGGAAGTCCCCGAAGATCAGCGAGGTCCTGCCCCTGCTCTACCTGCACGGTCTGTCCTCCGGCGACTTCGTGCCCGCGATGGAGCAGTTCCTCGGCTCGGCCGCTGGGCTCTCGCCGGCCACGGTGACCCGGTTGACCAAGCAGTGGAGCGACGACCACTCCGCCTTCCAGGACCGGGACCTGTCCGGATCCGACTACGTCTACGTGTGGGCCGACGGCGTCCACCCCAAGGTCCGCCTCGGCCAGGCCCGCTCCTGCGTCCTGGTCCTCATGGGCGTGCGCACCGACGGCAGCAAGGAGCTGATCGCGCTCGCCGAGGGCCTGCGAGAGTCGACCGAGTCCTGGGCCGACCTCCTGCGGGACTGCCGCCGGCGCGGCATGCGCGACCCCGAGCTCGTCGTCGGCGACGGAGCCATGGGGCTGTGGCGGGCCCTGGCCGAGGTGTTTCCGCAGGCCAGACATCAAAGGTGCTGGGTTCACAAAACCCGGAACGTGGTCAACGCCCTGCCGAGATCGGCCCAGCCCGGCGCGAAGAAGGCACTGCAGGAGATCTACAACGCCGAGGACCGCGATCACGCCGAGAAGGCGGTGAAGGACTTCGGGCGCGCCTACGGCGCGAAGTGGCCCAAGGCCGTCACGAAGATCACCGACGACGTCGATGAACTCCTGGCGTTCTACGACTTCCCGGCCGAGCACTGGGTCCACCTGCGCACGACAAATCCGATCGAGTCGACCTTCAGCACGGTAAAGCTGCGGACCAAGGTCACCCGCGGCGCCGGCAGCCCGGCCGCGGCCCTGGCGATGGTGTTCAAGCTCGCCGAGTCCGCCCAGGCCCGCTGGCGCGCGATCACCGCACCCCACCTCGTCGCCCTCGTCCGCAACGGCGCCCGCTTCGAACGCGGCGTCCTGGTCGAGCGTGAGCGGGAGGCTGCGGCATGAGTGAGCCCAAGGAACTCCCGCTGCTGTTCCTGGACATCGACGGGCCTCTCCTGCCGTTCGGCGACGGCCCGCAGCGCGAGCCGTCAGGCACCGCGACAGATTCGCACCTGACGCGGCTCGACCCGCACCTCGGGCCTCGCCTCGCGGCACTGCCGTGCGAGCTGGTTTGGGCCACCACTTGGGAGGAGGCGGCGAACACCGACATCGCACCGCTGCTCGGCCTGCCACCCCTGCCGGTCGTGCACTGGCCAGAACCCTCCGACGCGCAGGAACGCGAGGACCAGTGGTTCGGGCTCCACTGGAAGACCCGGACCCTGGCAGCATGGGCGGACGAACGCCCGTTCATCTGGGTCGACGACGAGATCACCGACGCCGATCGGGACTGGGTGTCCACCCGCCACCCCACCCCGGCCCTCCTCCACCGCATCGCGTCGTCCCGAGGCCTCACCGACAAAGACTTCGCAGTCCTCGACCAATGGCTACGGGCCACTTGAGGCATCCGGCAGTGATCCACAGGAATTGACAATTGCTCCAGCGCGACGGAGGTGTAGCCGCCGTCGACCAGGTGTTGTGCGGGTAGCAGGTGGCGCCGTTCGAGCCGGGTGTGGATGCCGGGCAGGGCGGTGCTGTCCGCGGTCGGGACGGTCGTGGCCACGTCCGTGATCACGTTGACGCCCCTGTCGTCGCAGGTCTCGGTGACGTGGGCGAGGTAGCCGGTCCAGCGTCGGTGGCCGCGGCGCACCCAGCGTGCCTGCAGGTCGTACGGCGACTCGATGCGTAAGCGGGCGGGCGGGAGCCCGTCCTTGTCGGCCCGCGGGCGTGGACTGCCGTGAGCGTCAACGAGGAAGTTCTGCATTGTGATCTGGCGGAGTGCCTCCACAGCGGGGCCCGGAGTGGTGCCCGCGCCCCGGGCGCGGTCCAGGAGCCGGAAAGCATCGGCGCCGGCCTGCTTGAGCCGCGTGGCCGGCCGGCTGGGCTGGCTGACCAGGCGGACCTGCCGGCCGTAGCGCAGGGCCCAGTCCTCGTCCACCAGGCCGTCCAGCAGCTGCGGGTTGGTGCGGGCGGTCTCCTCCAGCGCGGCGCGGACCGCCTCCAGCACCAGCTCCAGACGGGTCAGCTCACGCACCGAGGCCAGCAGGTAGGTGGAGTCGGTGCGCTGTCGCCCACGGGCCTTGACCAGGCCCGCGTCCTTCAGCCGTGCCAGCGCGAGATCGAACAGGGCGTCAGCGCGGCCGTTTTCGGCGAGCCGGTCCCGGAAGTCGGACAGCACGCTGTGGTGAAAGCCGGGATCGTCCAGTTCCAGCGCGAGGGCGTACTTCACGTCGATGCGACACAGCACCGCCTCGGCCGCCTGCCGGTCCGAGAGGTTCAGCAGGAACTGCAGCACGCTCACCGTGGCGAGCTGGGCCGGGGACAATCCCGGCCGCCCGTCGCGCGGGTACCAGGCGGCGAAGTCCTCATCGCGCCACAACCCGTCAAGCCGGTCACGGACCCACATCGCGGTCGTCCCGTTCGGGTTACTCGCCCGCGCCACCTGCGCGGTCAACGACGGAACTTGCTCACCCGGACGAGCACGCAGCGACACCGACTCACCTCATGAAGACGACCGACCTTCGAAACCGAGCCGAGCCTGCCTGATGATCACGCCATCGCGCCGGGGAATCTCAAGATCACCGACAGAGTCGCTCAGTGGGGATCCCGGCAAGATGCGATCATGGTTGTGCCCTTGGACGTCCCGCGCTTGGCTGCAGGCGAGAGTTTCGTGCTCCGCTCCTGGGAGCTCGGCGATCTGCCTCTCGTCCGGGAAGCGTCGAGCGATGCCTACATCCCGTTGATCACGACCGTTCCGTCGGCGTACTCGCAGGAGGCAGGCGAAGCCTTCGTCCGACGGCAGTGGGAGCGGGCGTCTAGTGTCTCGTGATCCTGTTCATGTCAGTTCGAGTTGTTATTGACGAGTTTCTTCACGTTGGTCGCGACGAGTCGGACTTTGGCGAGGACCTCGCCGGCGGTCGCGGTCCAGGTGAACGGTTTCGCGTTCTCGTTCCAGGAGTCGATGTAGTCGCGGATCTGCTTGATCAGGACGTTGACGCTGGAGAACGTGCCGCGGCGGATGGACTGCCGGGTCAGGATTCCGAACCAGATCTCGATCTGGTTCAGCCACGAGGAGCCGACGGGAGTGAAATGGAAGTGGACGTGCGGGTTCTTGGCCAGCCACTCCTTGACCTCTGGGGTGGTGTGCGTGGAGAGGTTGTCCAGGACGACGTGGATGTCCTTTCCGGCGTGTGGTTTCACCGCCTTCTTCAAGAAGGTCAGGAAGTCCTTGCCGTTCCGGGTCGGCCTGCACTCGCCGAGCACTTCGCCGGTGGTCACGTTCAGGGCGGCGAACAGGTTCGTGGTGCCGTGCCGGACGTAGTCGGCGGTGCGCTTCTCGCTCGCCGCGAACGCGACGGGCAGCACCGGCTGGGTTCGGTCCAGCGCCTGGATCTGCGTCTTCTCGTCGATCGAGAGGACCACCGCGCCGCCCGGCGGGGCGAGGTAGAGGCCGATCACGTCGGCCACCTTCTCCGCGAACGCCGGGTCCTTCGAAATCTTGAAGGTGCCGCTGCGGTGCGGCTTGAGGCTCTCCTCGCGCCAGACGCGCGCGATGTAGTGCCAGGACACGGTGACGTTCTCGGTCCGCTCCAGGTACTTCGCCAACTCCCGTGTGGACCAGTGCGAAAGCCCCGTGCCGTCCGGCGGTGTCATACGCGTCAGCGCGATCACGCGGGCCCGTACCCGGGCCGGTACCTGCTCCCGTGCACCACCGGGACGCTCCCCGTCCAGCCCCGCCAGGCCCTGCTCGGCATAACGGGTCTTCCAGCGGTCCACGGTGGGCAGCGACACCCCGAGCAACTCGGCAATGTCCTTGCGTCGACGCCCCTCACCCGACCACAGCACGATCCGGCCCCGCGTGGCGACATCCGCAGGCACGTCCCTGCTGTTCACCAACTCCCGCAACTCGGCGACCTGTTCCACGGAGAGCTCCATACCAAGCCACCCTGCCACACAAGATCAAGTAACGCTAACGGAATCACGAGACACTAGCGGCAGTGGGTATCCGTTCGTCATCGTGCGGGTTGAGGACGGTCGGCCACTCGGGACGGTCGGCCTGTGGCTGAAAGAGTCGGACGAGGGCCGCGCGTCGCTGGGCTACTGGGTAGTCGGGTCCGCTCGTGGCCAGGGGGTTGCTGCGGAGGCCCTTCGAGCGGTCGCCGCTTGGGCCCTTGGCGACCTGCAGATTCCCCGTCTTCAGCTGTATGTCGAGCCGTGGAATGCCGCGTCACAGCGGACGGCTGAGCGTGTGGGCTTCCGGCGTGAGGGCCTGCTTCGCAGCTGCCGTTCTGTCCAGCGCAGGCGCCGCGGCTACTCGAAGTAGCCGTTGCGCCGAATACGTCCTGCTTGCCGCGACGTCCACGGAAAGTGTCTCACCTCTCAGTGTGAGTGAGACGGACATCACCGCCGCGAAGGGAGAAAGGCTGGGTCTAACCCGTGCAGCCTCTGGTGTGACGGGAGGGACGGCAATGCACCTCGATCTCTGCGAATCCGCGAACTTCGATCTTGCGGTCAGCGGGGCACCCGTTGAAATCTATGAGTAACTACGTTCATGTCAACCTTAATTGATTCCACATCAGGGGATTGGGTGCGAGATGACTGACAGGTCAGCCCCTTCGGAGATTCAATCCGATAAGCCCTGGCCCGAGGTTGATTATTCAATTACGAGGCCGGGGGGCGGGTAAATGTGGTGGTGGATATGCCTGATATACATTCGGCATGCCGCATGAGGGCCTTCCAGGCGATGATCCATATTCTGTAGATCATGAAGATGTCGAACCGGGGAATCTCACCGATGTTGAACGTGATCTTTTTTCTGACCTCGAGTTGAACGTAGTAGACGCACCGGAATGGCGTGAGTTGGTGCGCGATCCGGGTTTCATGCGCAGGCGTGTGGCACTTGCGTTGTCTGGCGTGCTGCACGATCTGGCGCGGCGTCCGGGCCCGCAGACCTTCCCTCGGGAGCACTACGACTTGGTGAGCCTGGCCCTGGCGGCCCTGGACGCAGTGGTGTCACGGCAGGGTCTGGAGGAGGAGGCGACGACCGAGGAAGTCATCAAGTTCCTGACCGGCTTGGCGGCACAATGCGCGCCTGGGCGATCTCGGGAAGAGCACCTGCTCGTGGCCCGGTATATATGGCGCGGCTTGTTGAACGATGATGCCGGCGGTGCTGACTTCAGCGTCGAGTGCGCTGACTTCCGTGACGGCCACCTGCCTCTGCGGGTGCGGTTTCATCTGGTGCGGGAGGAGCCGCACCGATCCGGGCGCCCCGTCGTGCGGGCCAGTAGTGAGGCGATCAATGTTCTGCTGAGCGGGCTGGACCTGTCTGTGGAGGACGCTCAAGCCGCGATGGATACGGTGCTGCGCCGTCAGATTGATCACGGCCAGTGGGGCCGTGCCGAGCAGAGCGCCGCGCAGAGTCTGCGCCTATCCGTCGCCTACGCCGAACGGGTCCGTGGGATCCTGACGGCCACGGAGCGCGATGTGACGTCGGTTGACTGGGGCCGACGGGCTCCCGAGTTGCTGCGTGAAGCTCGTGAGCATTTGGCGGAGCGTCTGGCGGCTGAGGGCGATCTTGTAGATCGGCTGCAGCAGGCGCATGCGGGCTTCGGTGATCTTGAGGTGCGGCGTGCCTGTGGTCGGGTGCTTGATTTGCTGCAGCGTGCGTATACCCGTCATGCGGAGCTGCATGGGCAGGTAATGCGCGCGGAGCCGGTGTTCTTGGATGCCCAGGCGGTTCAGCGTTTTCGCCCGGCTCCCGAGTTGCACACGGTGGCCCTGAAGGACGATGTGTTCGTGCCGTTGCTGGACCTGGGGTGGGAAGAGGCCCTGGAGGTGGCAGAGGCATTCGCGGAGGCTGTGTGCGGGCCCGTTGTCGGTGCACTGCCGGTCCTGGCAGAGCTCTATCCGATGCTGCTGACGCCTCCGCGGGAAATCACTGCCGCCTTCCCGGATGAGGAGGTGGTGGTCGTCGAGGATGCGTTCGAGGCGGCGCCGGCATTCGATCAGGCGGCGTGGGAGCAGGTTGACGCGTTGCTGCGGCGGACGGTGGCCGGGCCAGTGAGGTTGTCGCGTCTGCTGGCCGAGGCGGAGAAGTCGGGACAAGATGCGGCAGATCTGCTGGCACTGAGCGTGCTGAGGGCGTTCGCGGCCAGCCCGGATGATGGTGAGGCTGATCTGCTGGATGAAAACCCTCAGGTGAGGGTCCGGCAGTTGCTCAACGGTCGGGCAGTCGTCCTGGACGACGGAGCCGCCCTTGTCTCCACGTATCACTCCGGCAATGACCTGCTGTGCGTTCCGCTGCCCGCTGAGAGTCACATGACGGTGGGAGAGGCTGCCTGATGACAACCCCCGTTTCGCGCCTAGAGCTGATCACGGACGCAGCGCGCTTGGTGCGGTACGCCTGCCAGCCGCGGCGTAAGCCGCTCGGAGACGCCGACTATCACGACTTGGTGGAGCGCTACCGGACCACCCCGGGCTTCCGGGAGGTCGTGGATGCCATCGCGGAGGGCATGACACTGCACGTGATAACCGGCCACTCCCAGGAGGGGCTGAGAGTGTCCGCTGCCACTGGCGGGCTCTTTGCCTTCAAGTTGTCCGACCTTCCGGCGAAGATGCGGGACCCGAAAGACCGGCTGGTCTACGGGCTCATCCACGTGGCCATCGCGGCCCATGCCTATCCCACCCCCGGCGACTTGGAAGAGGAATCCATCAAACGGGTCTCGGTCCAGGAGATCGACGCGTTCGTACGTCACCTCATCCAGCGGTTGAAGGAGGACACCGAGGACGACGCCGGTCTGCTGCCGGCCCTCAAGGCCACTCAGGCCGCATGGAACGCCTACGACGCCCTCCCCTCGCACCGTCTGACGCCGAAGGGCCGCTTGTCCCCGAACTCCAGCCTGGGGCGGACGAAGTCCGTCATGGACTGGCTCGTCAACCAGGGGTATGCCCAGCAGGCCGGCTCCCTGGGGCCCATGCAGTACCGGCTCCTCAACAGCTTCCGCCTGCAGGTTGCCGGGGCAGCGGCTCTGCCCGCATTCCAGAAGATCACCGACGTGCGGCGCAAGCAGATCGCCGGCACCGCCCCTGCCACACCTGAGGAGAACTGACGTGCTGCGCCTGCGCCGTCTCCGGCTGGAGAACATCGGCCATCCCGACGCCCGTTTCAGCCCCACCCTGCTGGACTTCACCGACCCTCACCAGAGAGTCAGCGATGCCATCGTCTGGCTCCGTAACGGCGGCGGCAAGTCCAGCCTGCTCGCCTTGTTCTTCAGCCTTCTCCTGCCCGGCAAGACCGACTTCATCGGTTACGCGAAGAAGAAGGGCCTGATCGACTACGTGCTGGAGGGAAAGCCCGCCCACGTTGTGGCGGAGTGGGAAGACGACTCCTCACCCTTCGGCGGGCCCGCGTTGATCACCGGCGCGGTGTACCAGTGGCCAGACGGCCATCGGCCGGCCAGCGACGACGACGCCTGGGACAAGCTGCAGCGCACGTGGTACACACTCCGCCCCACCGCCGAAACCAGCCTGACCAGCCTGCCCGTCCATACCCTGGGCGGGTGGCGCAGCCGAGACGGCTACGTGAAGGCTCTCACCGCCGCGATGGCCGCCAACCACCGGCTCGATCTGCAGATCGTCAAGGACGGGAATCAGACGACCTGGGAGACCGTGCTGTCCCACTGCGGCCTGGACCCCCGGCTGCTGCACGTACAGCGCAGAATGAACGTGGACGAGGGAGCCATCACCGAGCTGTTCCAGTTCGACAGCCACGAAGGCTTTCTCGAGCTCCTCATCGACCTGGTCGTCGACCCCACCCAGCCCGCGAAACTCCGCGACAACCTCAAGGAGCAGGCAGAACGGCTGGCTCAGCGCCCTGCCCGTGAACTGGAAATGCAGTTCCTCACCGGCGCGCTCATCCGGCTGAGGCCACTCCAGCAGGCTGTCGCGGACACCGCGGCACTGGATGCCGCACTGTCCGCGGTCCACGGAGCCGGCAAACTGGCCTGCTCATGGATCAGCGACCGCCACACCGCTCTTACCGCGCAGCAGACCACTCTGGAGGCTCAGGCCCTCCAGGCCCGGGAGCAGGCGGAGAAGGCTAGCCAGCAGGCGAAGGAGCACCGTCGGCGCGCGGACACAGCTGCCCATGCAGCAGCACTACTGACGACCCGTGCCCGCAGGGACGCCCTCAGGCAGGCGGAGGCCGGCAAGGAGGAGACCGCCCAGCGATACAAGGCATGGACGCAGGTGCACCACCACCTGGACTCCGAGAGTCTGGCCCTGGAGCGAGCCGAGCTGACCGCGTTGCTTGCCCGCCGGGCCAAGGGCGCGGCCCCCCTGCGCAAGGCGATGGAAGCCGCGGGTGCCGCACTGCACGCAAAGCTCACTCAGATCGTGTCCGTACGCGAAGCCGAGGCGGCGGAGCTGACGCAACTGATCAAGGACACCGACAGCCAGGTCCGGGCCGCCAAGGCCGAGACCGAGCGGCACACGGCAGCTGCGGGCGATGCGCGCAGCGCTCAGTGCGCGCTGCGGGAGTCTGTAGAGCGGATCGACGGGTTGATCGGGCAGGCCCGCGAGGACGGATTGCTGGAGCGAGACGAGACCCCAGACGACGCGGCGGTGCGGTGGGCGGCGGCCCGGGACCGGCTTGACGAGCATCTGGCCGCGGGACGGTCCCGGCTGAAGGAGCTGTCCGATCGGCTTCTGGTGCTGGAGCAGGACCGGGATACCGCCGAGCGCCAGGCGCGGACCGCGGCGGCCGACCACGATGGCATCTGGGACCGGTGGACAGCTCTGGAGAAGCAGCGGGCGCATCTGGTTCAGCATCCGCGTCTGGTCGAGCTGGCTCAGGTCGACATCGACGAGGCCAGCAGCGGCCTGGACCTCAACGCGGCCGGACACCGACTGCTGGAGATCCTGGAACAGGAGATCGCCAAGGCTCACGAGGCGCTCATCTCCGAGGAACTCGCCACGGCCGCCGACCGCCGCGCGGTCGCATGCCTGAACAGCGAAGGCTTCCTTCCCATGCCGCTGGAAACCGAGCGCGCACTGGAGGCGCTGCGAGCCGGCGACAGGACCCTTCAAGCGGTCAGCGGGCTTCAGTTCCTGCGCGGCGCCCTTCCCCGGCATCAGCACGCCGCCGCGATCGCGCAGGCGCCCGATGTCGTCGGCGGCATTGTCATCCTCGGCGAGCTGGACGAGCAGGACCTTCGGCGCCAGATCGCCGCAACCGGCGTAGCCACCCGATCCGTGATCGCTGTCTGCGACAGCGGCACCGCTCGGGCGCGACTCACCGGCGAAAGCCCCGCGCACGGCGGCGCCGTGTTCCCCGTACAAGCCGCAGCGCTCCACAAGGAGGCAGCCGAGCAGGAGCACGAACGGCTCAGCAGCCGGATCCAGGACAGCCACGCCCGGTGCCGGAAGATCACCTCTGGTCGGGAGGCCGACCAGACGCTGCTGCGGGAACTGTCCGAACACCTGCGTCTCTTCGGCCCTGAGCCCCGGCAGCGCCTCCAGGACACCCTGGAAGAGGCGGCCTGCCGACGGGATACCTGGGAGCAGGCCCGCGACACCCACCGGGAACAGCATCGGCAGGCCCAAAAGGAACGCGACGGCATCCAGAACAGCATCGCAGAAGCAGCCAGCCAGCTCGCACCTCTCGGAGCCAGGGCTGAGCGATCCCGGTCCCTCGCAACGGAATCGCGCCGCATCACTGCCCTCACCGACCAGATACGAGCCGAACAGGAGCGGCAGCACGAGGAGGAACGAGGCGCCCGCCGCGCCGCGGCTGCCGGTCAAGCCGCGGAGAAGGCCGTAGTCCGGCACCGGCGTGACGAGACGATCTGCAAGCAGGACCTCACCCGCCACCGAAGCGCCCTGCGCAAACTCCTGGCCGTGCTTCCTGACGCAGCCTCCGAAGCAGCCCCCGTCGAACGAGCCTCCCTTGAAGCGCTGGAAGAGCGCTTCACCAAAGCACGAACCGCCATGGAAGCCGGCTCCGCCAACACCCAGTTGCGTACCGACCTCGCCGTGGCGACCCGCCGACTGGAAGACACCGAGAAGGCACTCGACGCACTGGACGACGCCACCCGGGCCCTGACCGCCGACCTTGCCACCCGGGACGAGGCAACGGACCCGGGCCGCCGCGACCAGGCCATCGAACGCGCGGAAGAAGCTGCCCAGAACGCCGCAACTGAGGCAATGCGCTGCGAGGTGCTGCTTGAGCAAGCAGAGGAGCACGAATCCGGCGCCGCCAGGCAGGCCGGCGACACAGGACTCGACGTGCTCCACGAGTACGCCGACCCCGCCACGGCTGAAGCCGCCGCGCACACAGCCCGGCAAGACGCTGAGCATGCAGACCACGACCACGCCGCTTCCACTGCCCAGCACCACACGCTGAAGGAGCAGGCGGGTGCAGCCGTCCTGGCGGCCACCTCCCTCCGGCACGCCCACGATGCGCTCCAGGCGAGCCTCGACTCCCTGTCAGCCCATTGGTCCTCATCGTCGCCGCCGTCCCCCGACGGCGCCGCAGCCTGGCTCACACAGAACTGCGGCCTCACCGCCCGGGACGCTGCGGAGCTGACCGAGGAGCAGGCTCACCGCCTCCGCGAGGCACTTCACGAAGCCCTCACCCAGGCCCAGCGGGCCCACGCACAGGCCGCCCGCAAGCTGGGCGCCGCGACCCGGCAGGTCCATCAACTGGCCGCAGACCGGCAGTACATCAGTACGGTCGATGCTCAGGTCATCGCCAGGCTCAGCGAGGACGGCCCGCAGCTCCACGCTCTCCTGCCTAGCCTGATTCCGGAGATCGAACTCCGCGAACGGCGGACCAAGGCGCTGCTGGACCAACTGGCCGAGGACCAGCTGCTGCTTGTCCAGCAGTGCGTGAGACTCGTCAAGAGTGTGGTCGCAACCCTGCACCAAGTCGCACGTCACTCCAAACTACCCGCAGGTCTCGGTGCCTGGTCCGGGGTCCCCTTCCTCACCCTCAAGCTTTCCGACTGGGGCAGCGAGGAAACCCTCACCCACCGCCTCTCCACCTGTGTGGACTCCCTGGTTTCGGGGGTCGCAGTGGAGCACGCGAAGAGCGCCACCGCGCTGCCTCGCGCCCTCGACCTTGCCAAGTGCCTGACGCTGGCCGCTCTCGGCGGCGCGAGCAGCATCAAAGCCAAGGTCCTCAAGCCACACCCGGTGCCCGTCATCGACCCCGTCGACGTCACCAAGATCAGGAAATTCTCGGGCGGCGAGCTTCTGACCGTCTCGGTGCTTCTGTACTGCTGCCTCGCCCAGGTACGCGCCGCCAACCGCTACCAGGCGACCGTCGGCGGTGTCGGCACGCTGGTCCTCGACAATCCCATGGGCAAGTCCAACTACGTGCCCTTCCTCGACCTGCAACGAGCTGTCGCCGCCACCCACGGAGTCCAGCTCATCTACACGACCGGAGTAGAGGACCTCGACGCCGTCAGCCGGTTCCCGCTCATCCTGCGCCTGCGCAACAACGCCCACGACGCCCGCAGCGGCCACCGCCTCGTGCAACTGACCGAACGCTACGGTGACACCGTCGCTGACGCAGTCACCGACGGCCTCAGCACAGGCATCCGCACAGCCCGCCTCTACCGGACCCCCTTCTCCGACGCACTGCCTGACACGGAGCACCAACGCGACGGTGAGGAGCCCGACCCCGGCGACGAGGACGAGGCCCAGGAATGACCCCCCTCCGCCCAATGCACGAGGCCCTCTGGGACCGCATCAGCACCTACCCACGCAAACGCGTCCCGCTCACAGACCTTGCCGACGCCGCGTACGCAGCCCGCCCCGACTTGCTGACGGCACCTGAACGCCGGGCCACGATCGCCAAAGCGATCACCATCCTTGAGGAGTCCGGCCTCGTGCGCGTCCCCACAGCCAGGCACTGGGACCGCACTACCCTGCCGCTCCTTCCACAGTGGATTGAACGCATCGACCCCCGTACCCCCCGCGAAACGCGACCACCCACCCACCCCTGGACCACTGCTCTGGCCTTTCTCGACGGCCGCCGCCTCACACAACGAGACCATCAACTGTTCAGCACCATCAACCACTTCCTCCTTACGGGAGGAACAGACAGCCCACAGATCCCGCTGAGAGACCGCGCCAGCCAGCTCTTCGGCGACGAGAAGCGCCTCGACGCTCTTCCCGACTCACCATGGGTGCGCCGGGGCCTCCTGAGCATCACGCAGCATCTGCGCGCATACCTGACTCCCGAACCGCTCAACATCATCGAAATGGGGCCAGCGCCGTGGCTCCTCGTCGTCGAGAACACAGCCACCTTCGACAACCTCCGACGCATCATGCGCTCCTGGCCCCGCCCTGGAGAGGTCGGATGGATCGCCTTCGGCGACGGCGACCGGATCACCTCAAGCATCACCACGGTCCCCGACCGCCTCGCTGAGACCGGCAAGCACCTCCACCATGTCCTCTACTACGGCGACCTGGATGACGACGGCCTCCACTGCATATCTCTCACCAGCCAACGAGCCGTTACCGCGGGACTGCCGCCCCTGCAGCCGGCCTCCGCCCTCTACAAAGCCCTCCTCCAACGCCCTTCACGCCAGATCGATCGACACCGCACAGCGCCAAGCGCCGACCTCTCCTGGCTCCCACCCCCTCTCGCCCGCGACACAGCCAAACTCCTCGCCGCAGGCAGCGTGATACGCCAAGAAGCACTGGCTCTCACCGAACTGCGAGAACTCCTCACCTCCGCAGACACCCCCCTCGTCCAACAGCTCACCAGACATGCCGACTGATGAACGAGGCCATCACCGAGCATGCTGCCGTGGAAGAGCCGGTCGTCGAGTTGGCTGCGGAGCAGCTGGTCGACCGTGCCCGCAATGACGGGCTGCGGCTGACCGGGGAGCTCGCAGCCCGAAGAAACCTCGGGCTGCCGTACGGCTAACGGATGCCTCTCAAGGCGGTCACGGTGCGGAGTGCTCTGTACGAGTGATCCAGCGACAGCCCACAGACCGACCTCGGCGGACTGGGCATTGTCGCAAACGGATCGTGGCCGTCGGGCGTGAACAAGGATCCGCCGTTCGCCGTGCCTGTCAGCACGCTGGGGCATGGTGACAGGGGAGACCTGTATGTGGGGCACTCCCACCCATGTCCGGGCCCGGCGAAGGCGCCGCGGCACAGCGCGCCCTCACGCTCGGCGCCGATGGTGCACCCGGCATCGCCGGCGTCCGTTTGGACGAACAGTTCCTCCATTCCTCGTACTTGGGCGATGCGGCCGTTGGCAGAGCAGCTCAACCCCCACGTCCAGATGGGTGGCGCCAGTGGGGGAGGGCTTCGTGGGTTAGTTCGATCAGGCGCTGCTTCAGCAGACGTTGGGCGGAGGCGGCCAGCAGGAGGAATGCCCGAGGGGCAGGGCGCGTCCCGCCCGGGGCCGACACGTTGAGGCGGTGTCCGCCCCGGGAGGGCGCTGCTGTTACTCCCAGGGCCGCCACGGTATGAAGCCTGGCGTGACGAGGAGTGACACCACCTGGTGGAGGAGGCCGTACCAGGACGGTGTGTGACAGGGACATTGGCAGAGGCAGTGGTTCATGAAGGAAGCCTTCGCATCGATGCGGCACGGCCCACTTGGGGCTGCGACCCGCCCTGTTGGCCGGTCACCAGCAATCCTTGGGCTTCGCGCCGTATCAATCGAGGTATCTGCCCGCCAGGCGGGCAGGGACCCGGCCGAAGGCCCACCCCCGAGACGACAACTTGCTTCGGGCGCCCGCGAGGCGGGACGCGAAGGGGCACGGGAGGGCAGGCTGCGCGGATAGAGCCACAGCCCTCCGCACGCGACGGGTTCCGGGCTGTCGCGGTCACAGGCAGCGCCGGCTCAGCCTGCAAGGGGAGCCCCGCGCGCCGTGGCGCGTGTCGGCATCGACGGCGGAGCCCGTGGCGGTCGCTCCGAGCCAAGTCCGGCGGAGACTGTCGCTCCACGCCGGCCGGATCGCTGGTGGGTACGGGGCGGCGGCTGTGAACCGGTCGAGCCTCCGAGCGGACTCACCTATTGACCTGACCATTCAGGCAGCGGCCCGCCACTCCAGGAGAAGGCCCTTTCGTCGAAGAGGCCGCGCGGGGCTTCGTGGTATCGGCGTGCCTGCGCCTCGACGGGTTCGTTGGTGGCCATGGAGTTCGGCCTCCTCACCGCCGAAGTCGGCGAAGCCTTCACGGCTTGACGCAAGGGCCTCCCCGGCCTCGGACCACGATCTGGCCAGCCGCCTGCAGGCGTTCGCCTCGTGAGCCGTCCTCGCGTGCTGGCTCGTCAAGAGCGAGGCGCTGGAGGGGCGCACGGCCCTACTGCGGGTGCGTCTCGTCGACCACCCAGGACAGGTACGCCTCCGACCCTCCGGTTTACGGGCAGCGTGACCCACTGGGGGACGCCGTGCGGTTGCTTCTCGTGCGGCCACGCCTCCAGAGCTGGGAGGCGGTCCGCCGACGTCATGTACGTGATTCGCCACTCCCGCGCCGCTTCGGCCTTCCCCTTCCACCAGTGGAAGGCGGTGATCGGCGCATCGATGTGAACGCCCGCTGCCAGCTTGCTCTCAACCGCGCCTCGGGCGAGAGCCTCCGCCCGATCAGCGATATCACTGGCCGTCTGCGCGATCACGATCTCGTGCTCCATCAGCTACCTCACCTCGGCTACTGCGACCCTGGCCAGACGCCCGACAAGGCCAGCGGGTGGTGGCGTCAGGAGGACTGCGCGAACTCAGCTTCCGCGTCGATCCTCTGCCGCGGCCCCGTAATCTGCGTAACGACCTCCAGGTGCCGGCGGTATGTGTATCTCAACGGGCCCGCGACGGAGGATCGCCGGCCAGTTCGGCGTGCGCATTCGCGGACGGCAGACGGGAAAGAACGCCGAAAGACTGGATAGTTGCGCGAGGGCTATGTCAACGTACAAGTGCCTGCAAAAATCCACGCCAGCGGGTGCCGCTACTCGATCGCGATCAGGCTCCACGAGCTGTTTGGAATCATGTGTCGCGAAGATCGGCCCTTTGACGTGTGTTCTTCCTGGGAGGTCTGTCTGTCTGAGTCTGCCATCCGATCTGCTCGATTCACTTCACCCGTGCTCTTTGCCCTCGGCGGGCTGAATGCCTGGGCAGGACAGACGGCCGGTGATTATCTGGCGGTCTCCGCGGGCTTCTGCGTCCCCGTCTGTGCGGCCGGTCTATTCGGTGAAGATCTCTTGCGGCGGGGGTACCGCGGTGACCGTGTGGTCCTCGCGTACGTGGCGCGGCATCCCGGCGCCACAACCGGGGAAGTGGCGCAGGCCGTCGGAATGCCTGAGCGCCGTGTCAGGGCGAATCTCGGCCGGCTCAGGGACGACGGTCTGCTGGCGGTCACCTCGGACGGCGCTTCCGGAGCCCCGCGCCCGTACCTTCTCCCATCCCTGGACAGTGGATAGGGGAGGGCAAGGAGGCGTCGAGCGCGTGAGGCTGCGGGGAACATAGCCGATGATCGCCGGTTAGCCTAACCGGCGATTCTCGCGACCATTGAGGTGTTCGCTTTCGGCTGCGCTTGGCGGTGGAGTCGTCGCGGACGCGGGCAGCTTCGCGTTGGCAAGAGGAGGCGCGGGGCAGCTCTGCTGCGGCGCGTTTGCCGTAGGCAGCGCGTGCCGTCGGCAGGCAGCCGTCCTGGCGCAGACCGCGCGAGGTGGTGCTGCCGAGTCCCTGTCGCTCCTCGTTCCCCGCAAGGAAGTCCTGTCATGTGCCGATCCGCGATATCCCCTGCCTTTTTCCGCCGGGAGAAGGCGATGAGCCCCGTCCTCGGTGGCTGCGAGGTGGCGGCGTGGCAGTAGCCGTGGGGCCTGGGGCAAAGCTGACGGTGGATGACGTTTGCAACGAGCTGGGGATAGCCCGATCCACCTTCTACGACTGGCGGCAGAAGGGGCGAGGTCCCCGCTGTATTCGGCTGCCCAATGGATCCTTGCGCATACGGCGCGGAGATCTCGAAAACTGGCTTATGGAATGTGAGGATGTTTCTTGACGGACACCAGCTCATTGGACGTTCGCTTCTATCCGATAGAGGTGAACGAACGGGCCAAGGGTGCCACCTACACCGTTCGCTGGAAGGTCGCGCACAAGAAGCACAGCAAGACCTACAAGAAGCGTGCGGTGGCCGATGACGAGCGCTCGAAGCTGATGTCCGCGCACAGGAGGCAGGAGCAGTTCGACATCGACACCGGCCGGCCGGTTTCGTGGGCCGCGAAGGCCGCCGAAGTGAGCTGGTACGACTTCGCTGTCGAGTACGCGGACTGGAAGTGGCCTCGCTCGTCCGGCAACACCCGCAAGAACACGGCCAAGACACTCACGGCAGCGACGACGGCCCTGCTGCGCACGTCGCCGCCGAAGCGCTTCGCCCCGGTCCAGGTGCGCAGGGCGCTGCGGGAGTACGCCTTCAACACCAGACGGCGCACCGATCCGGAGAACCCGGTGCCGTCCGAGGTACAGGCGATCCTCAACTGGGTCCGGCGCAACGCGCTCCCGATGCGCGCGTGGGAGAAGACCGAGACGGTCGACAAGGCCGTCACCGCTCTCGGCACTCTCCTGGACGGAACAGCGGCAGCCGCCAGCTCGGTCACGCGCAACGACCGGATCATGAATCTCGTCATGAACTACGCGGTCAAACACGACTATCTGAAGGCCAACCCACTCCCCAAGGGCAAGGGGGAGCGGATGGCTCCGAAGGTGACCCAGGCCGTCGACAAGCGCAGCCTGCTGAACCGTGACCTGGTCGCGAAGATGCTCGACTGGATAGGTGAGCGTCCCCGGCGAGGACACCTCTACCGGGCCTTCTTCGCCACCCTGTACTACGCGGGGCTCCGTCCCGAGGAAGCCGTCGCTCTCCGGGTAGGCGACGCCGCACTGCCGGAGAACGGGTGGGGCGAGTTCCTCGTCCATGAGGCCCAGCCCGAAGTCGGCAGCCAGTGGACCGACAACGGCACGGTCCACGAGGAACGGGACCTCAAGGGCAGAGGCGAGGGCGACACGCGCCTCGTCCCCATCCATCCCACCCTTGTTCCCTTCCTCCGGGGGGTCATCGAGGAGTACGGCCTCAAGGACGATGACCTCCTCTTCCCAGGAGAGAAGGGCGGCATGCTGGCGGGCTCGGTCTTCCGGCGCGTGTGGGCCAACGCGCGCGAGGAGATCCTCTCCAAGCACGAGTTCAAATCTCCGGTCGGCAAGCGCGTGTATGACCTGCGCCACACGTGTCTGACCATGTGGCTCAACAGCGGCATCCCGCCGGCCGAGGTCGCAGAGTGGGCCGGGAACAGCGTGCTGGTGCTCCAGAGCATCTACGCACGCTGCATCGTCGGCCAGAAGGACGACTACCTCAAGCGCGCCGAAGGCGTCCAGGACCTCTCGAAGGTCGCGGAGTGATGAAGCGGCCCTGGGTCCCCCGCCGAACGGGGGACCCAGGGCCGCTTCGCTGCGTCGCGGGGAGGCCGGAATCGAGTTCCCAGGGCCCTCGTTTTGTGGGACGTATGTGGGACGGACACCCGTAGAAACCCGGTTTCAGCCGGTGCCAGCCGGACTGCCCGCCCTGCGGAAGGGCGGAGTCCGATTCCTTTCGGTCGTCGGCCAGACATAGCCTGACCTGCGAAAATACCGCCAACCAGATGGTCGGCCAGTGGTGCCCCCGGCAGGACTCGAACCTGCGGCCAAGCGCTTAGAAGGCGCCTGCTCTATCCGCTGAGCTACGGGGGCCGAAAGTGGCCTCGGTGGCCTGGAGCCCCTGGTGGGTCGGCCGTGACCGTGCCGGGACAAGGATAGGGCTCCGTTGCCCTTGACCCGGCTGCTTCACCTGCGTGGCACGATGTGGAGGTTCGGTGAAGCGAACCGATAATCGCAGGCAGGTGCGATTCTTGCAGCGGTTTTTTCGCCTGTCGCCCCGGGTGTTGTGCACTCGTTATGCCTGCGCCTCCCTTGTCTCGCCCATTTCGCCCATCTGATCGGCGCGCAGGGGTGGCCATACGCTTCAAAACGACTCCAAAATTGGGCATTCTTCGCATGTGGTGACCATGGAAGTACGGCCTCAGCTGATCGACGCACTCTCCGCCCTGCGCGACCGTGTCGCCGCCGTGCGTCTGCCACTCCCGCTCCCAGGAGCCCCGCGTGCCCGGCAGACCAGGGACGAACTGCTCGCGCAGCTCGACGACTACCTGGTTCCGAGGCTCAGGCACCCCGACGCGCCCCTACTGGCGGTGATCGGCGGGTCCACGGGGGCGGGCAAGTCCACCCTGGTCAACTCCCTGGTGGGGCGTCGGGTGAGCGAAGCAGGGGTGCTGCGGCCCACGACGCGGACCCCCGTGCTCGTGTGCCACCCGGACGACCGCCACTGGTTCGCGGGGGTGCGCGTGCTGCCGCACCTCCCACGTGTGTGGCTGCCGCAGCAGGAGACCGAGGCCGCAGGGGAGGAGCGCGGGGCCCCGGAGGGAGGGGGGCTGCGGCTGGAGACGGCGGGTTCGCTGCCCCCGGGGCTCGCGCTGCTCGACGCGCCCGACATGGACTCCCTCGTCATCGAGAACCGTATGCTTGCCGCCGAGTTGATCTGCGCCGCGGACATCTGGGTCATGGTGACGACCGCCTCCCGGTACGCGGACGCCGTTCCCTGGCACCTCCTGCGTACGGCCAAGCAGTACGACGCCTCGCTGATCACCGTGCTCGACCGGGTGCCGCACCAGATGCTGGGCGAAGTCTCCCGGCAGTACGCGGCGCTGCTGACGAAGGCCGGGCTCGGACACCTGCCGCGCTTCACCATCCCGGAACTCCCGGAGTCCACCGGCCTCGGCAGCGGGCTGCTCCCGGAGTCCGCCATCGTCGCGCTCAGGGACTGGCTGGCCCACCAGGCCCTGGACCCCCTGGCGCGCCGGGCGACCGTGGTGCGTACGGCGGCCGGGGTCATCGACTCACTCTCGTCCCGTATGCCCGAGCTCGCGGGTGCGGTCGCGGCGCAGTACGCCGCCGCGGTCCGTCTCTCCGGCGCCGTGGACGAGTCCTTCACCGGAGAGACGGAGCGGGTGCGCAAGCGACTGGATCGGGGTGCCGTGCTCGCCGGCGACGCCCGTACGCGCTGGCGCGGCTATCCGCGCGACAGCTCGGCCGGCGAGGTGCTCGACGCGATCGCCGAGAGCCTGACCGCGCTGCTGCACTGCGCGGTGGCCGCCGCCGACGAGCGGCTACGGGAAACATGGCGCCGCGAGCCCGCGGCCGGGGCGGTCGGCGCGTTCACCGGGGTCGACCGGGAGTGCGCCGAGCGGATCGGCATGGCCGTGCGGCGCTGGCGGCGGGTGCTGGAGGAGCTCACCGATGAGGCGGTACGTGACATGGAGAAGGCCGCCGCGCCCGATCCGGAGACCGTCGCCGCCCTGCTCGCCGCCGCGCTGCTCGGCGGTAGGCGCACCCGGGCGGCCGGCGAGTTGCTCGCCGAGCGGCTCGGCGCCCAGAGCGCGCTGCGACTGCGGGACAAGGGCGGTGAGCTGGTGACGAGTTGCGTGGAGGGTGTCATGCGGGATGAACGCGATCGGCGGCTCGCACCGCTGGACGCCCTCGAAGTCTCCCCGGAACCCCAGGCCGACCTGATCGCCGCGCTGTCCGTACTACAGAAGGAAAGGTGACCGCCGATGACCGCAGTCACTGGGGAGACCGAGGGACGCTCGGGAGCCGGTTCCGAGGAGGGGACGGGACAGGGGACCGGCGGGGTCGCAGCGTCCGCTGACGGTGCCGCAGAGGGGCGGCCGCCCGGGACCGTGCCCGGGACGGCCGTGATCGAGGAGGGCCCGGCGCGGGAGGCGCAGGCCCTGCAGCCGGGCGAGCAACCTGCCGATGACGGGCGCTGGGACGACGGGGTCATCGCCCGCCGTGCAGTGGACTCGCCTCCGGACGATGACCCGGCCGGAGCGCTGCACGCCCCCGTAGCGGGCCCGTACGCAGCCCCGCTGAGGAACCGTCTCGATGCCCTGAGAGAGCTCGTGGGCCTCTCCCGTACCCGGATCGAGGGCCAGGTGCTCGAAGAGGCGGGACGGGTGCTGGACGAGGCGGTGGCGCGGCAGCGACTGTCCTCGGAGCACACCGTCGTCGCCATCGCCGGTGCGACCGGGAGCGGTAAGTCGACACTGTTCAACGCCCTTGCCGGGGTGCCCGTCTCGGAGACCGGACTGCGCCGACCCACCACATCCGCCCCGATCTCCCTGACCTGGTCGGACGGAGCGGGCGAGCTGCTCGACCGGCTTGCCATCCCCGGGCGGCTGCGCCGCAGGCCGCTGGCGGGGGGGTCGGGCGACGAGGCACTCCAGGGCCTGGTGCTGGTGGACCTGCCCGACCATGATTCGGCGCTGACCGCGCACCGGGACCAGGTGGACCGGGTACTGCGGCTGGTGGACGCGGTGATCTGGGTGGTCGACCCGGAGAAGTACGCCGACGCCGCGCTGCACGAGCGCTATCTGAGGCCGCTCGCGGGACACGCCGAGGTCAGCTTTGTCGTGTTGAACCAGATCGACCGCCTGCCCGGCGAAGCCGCCGACCAGGTGCTGGACGATCTGCGCAGGCTCCTCGACGAGGACGGCATGGCGGTCGGCGAACACGGAGAGCCCGGTGCCACGGTGCTCGCCCTCTCGGCCCTCACCGGCGAGGGCGTCGCGGATCTGCGGGAGCTGCTGGGGCGCTTCGTGCAGGAGCGTACGGCCGCGGCCAAAAGGATCGCGGCCGACGTGGACGCCGCCGCGAAGACGCTGCGCCCCGTCTATGTCGCCGACGGACACGCCGGACTGAGCGAGCGAGCCAGGGACGACTTCTCCGCCCGGTTGGCGGTCGCGGTCGGCGCCACGGCGGTCGGTGAGGAGGCGGAGCGGCAGTGGCGCCGAAGCGCGGGCCGGGCCTGCGGCACGCCCTGGTTGCGGCTGTGGCGCTGGTGCGAGCGTGTCCGGATGCCGGGTAGCGGGTTTCCGCAGCCGCCGGAGCCGGTGGAGGAGGAGCTCACGGCGCGTCAGCGGGTCGAACAGGCCGTTCGGTTCGTCGCGGACGAGGCGTCACACGGACTGCCGGGGCCTTGGGCGCAGGCCGTGCGGGAGGCGGCGGTGCGGGGGGCTGACGGGTTGCCGGAGGCGCTCGACGAGCTGGCCGTCACGCTGTGGACTCCGAACACGCGGCCTCCTCGCCCGAGGTGGTGGCCCGCCGCTGTGCTGGCGCAGGCGCTGATGACGATCGTTCAGGTGTGCGGCGGGCTGTGGCTGGTGGGGCAGATCGTCGGGATCACCGAGCCGTTGCTGATTCCCCCGGTGCTGTTGATGCTGACGGGGATCATCGGGGGCCCGCTGGTGGAGTGGGCCTGCGCGAGCGCGGCGAAGGGGCCCGCGCGCAGATACGGCCAGGACGCGGAACGGCGGCTCAAGGAGGCGGCGGCGGCGTGTGGAAGGGCACGTGTGCTGGATCCGGTAGCGGCCGAACTACTGCGCTACCGGGAGGTGCGGGACCAGTTCGTGACCGTGTCGAGGCGCTGAGGGCGGCCGCCGGTGTCCGCTGACCGATGCCCCGTCACCCGAAAGGGTGGCGGGGTTTTCCACATGCCCGTCCGTGTGCACAGTCCCCGGCGGGAGCCGGCGTACGGATCCACCATGGGGGCGAAGCCGTCGGTTTCACGGCTTCGGCGGCATTCCGGCAGTGCACGAGGGGACAGAGCGGTGCACGAGGGGACAGAGGAGGCAGGGTATGAACGAGACGATGGTCACGTTGGTGGGCAATGTGGCGACGGCGGTGGAGTACCGGGATTCGGCGAGCGGGGGATACGCGCGGTTCCGCTTCGCGGTGACCTCGCGCCGCTGGGATCGGCAGCGCGACTCCTGGGGCGACGGGGCCACCAGCTTCTACAACGTATGGGCCTGGCGGGGCCTCGGGCAGAATCTCGCGGCCTCCGTGGCCGTCGGTGAACCACTCGTGGTGCAGGGCAGGTTGCGGATCAGGGAGGAGGACAGAGACGGACAGCGGCGGACATTCGTCGATGTCGACGCGGTGGCGGTGGGACACGACCTGTCGAGGGGCACCTCCGCGTTCCGCCGGGTGCTCAGAGGGGACACGGCCGGTGACCCCGGCACGGGTCCGGACGGCCAGGACCCCGGGGAGCGTGTACCGGGCGGGGGCGCCTCCGCCGACGGGAGGCACGGGTCCGCCGAGAAGACGTTCAGCGCGCCGTTCTGATCTTCCGGTTGAGGAGATTTGACGATCACCGCCCGAGGGATGTGAAGGCGGCGATAACGATTCCGATTCGGAACGGTTATCTCCAGGCATCATGGGGCACCGACTCGCGCTGCCCCCTAGGATTCCCAGTGCTCACGGGGCACTTGAGTCTTTTGGCGAGGCACTCCTCCCCCACGCATCCCACGCGATCGGCCTCGCTCGGAGGGAAAGTCTGTGTTGGTCTCCTTCTCTGCTTCCTCGGCGTTCTCCGCGCTCTCGGCCGATTCCGCGCGCAGACGGGGAGCAGTCCGGCTCGCTGTCGCGGCCTTGCTGTCGGGGCTGCTCGCGGTGGGTTCGATAGGTACCGCGGGACCGGCTGCGGCCGACGAAGCCCCGCAGTACAGTGGCGCCGCCGCCACCCTCGGCGGACTGGCCGTGTCCGATCGCGCGGTGCTGTACGAGGGAGGCCAGGCCCAGGAGCTGCCCGCCGGGCTCTTCGAGATGACCGTGGACGGCGGCGGCAGCCTCAAGACCTACTGCGTGGACATCCACAACCCCACCCAGGAGCAGGCCAGGTACCTGGAGACGCCCTGGGAGCAGACCTCACTCGGCACCAACAGGAACGCGGGCAAGATCCGGTGGATCCTGCTGCACTCCTACCCGCAGGTCGACGACCTCACGGCGCTCGCAGAACGGGCGGACACCGGGCCGCTGACCGAGCGGACCGCGGCCGCGGGCACCCAGGTCGCCATCTGGCGCTATTCGGACGGCGTCGATGTCGAGGCGGTCGATCCGGCGGCTGAGAAGCTCGCCGACTGGCTGGAGAAGAAGGCGAAGGACATCGGGGAACCGCGTGCCTCGCTCGGCCTGGAGCCGAGCGCCATATCGGGGAGGGCCGGCGGCAGGCTCGGCCCGATCACGGTCCGCACAGACGCCGACAGGGTCACGGTGACCCCGCCGGCCGACGCGGTCGCCACAGGCGTCAGGGTGGTCGGCGTGGACGGCAGGCCCGTCGACTCCACGGTGAACGGCGGCCGGTTGTATCTCGACGTACCGCCCGGTGCCGCGGACGGCACGGCCACGCTCTCCGTCCAGGCGACCACCTCGGTCCCGGTGGGCCGTGCGTTCGCCGGGGCGACCAGGAGCCAGACGCAGATACTCGCCGGATCGAGCCGGTCCACGGTCTCCGCGACCGCCACGGCGGCCTGGGCCGAGGGCGGACCCATACCGACGCTGTCGGCGAGGAAGGACTGCGCCAAAGGAGGTGTCGCGATCACGGCGGGAAACACGGGTGACGAGGTGTTCACCTTCGAGCTGATGGGCTCTGAATACTCCATCGCGCCCGGTGAGACCCGCACCATGACCGTCCCGCTACCCGAGGACAGGGCGTACGACTTCACGATCACCGGGCCCGGTGGCTTCTCGAAGACCTTCAAGGGCGTGCTGGACTGCAAGACCACCAGCCAGGCGGGCCCCCTGCCCGACCAGCCGTCCTCGGCGCCCAGCCCGGCGCTGATGGGGGCGAACCCGGGAGGTGAGAACCTGGCCGCAACCGGCTCGTCGGGCCTCACCCCGGTCATCGCGGGTGTGGCGATCGCCATGGTGGTCGTGGGCGGCGCCGTGACCGTCCTGGGACGCCGCAAGAAGGCACCCTCCGACGACTGAAACGGCCGTGACGACGGAGAGTGACGGATCGACTACCCGTATGAGCGGCGAAGTGCCAGGCCAGCGCGCCCTGACGGAACGGGTTTCGTTCCCGGGGTGGCGGTCAGGCAAGATGGAATCCATCTGCCCACTCACATATTGCCGGACGGTTTCTCTTGGCTGAGTACATCTACACCATGCGCAAGACGCGCAAGGCGCACGGCGACAAGGTGATCCTTGACGACGTCACGCTGAGCTTCCTGCCCGGTGCGAAGATCGGTGTGGTCGGCCCGAACGGTGCCGGTAAGTCCACCGTGCTGAAGATCATGGCCGGCCTGGAGCAGCCGTCGAACGGCGACGCCTTCCTCTCGCCCGGGTACAGCGTCGGCATCCTGCTCCAGGAGCCCCCGCTGGACGAGAGCAAGACCGTGCTGGAGAACGTCCAGGACGGCGTGGCCGGGATCAAGGGCAAGCTCGACCGGTTCAACGAGATCGCCGAGCTGATGGCCACGGACTACTCCGACGCGCTGATGGAGGAGATGGGCAAGCTCCAGGAGGACCTGGACCACGCCAACGCCTGGGACCTCGACGCACAGCTGGAGCAGGCCATGGACGCGCTGGGCTGCCCGCCCGCCGACTGGTCCGTGACCAACCTGTCCGGCGGTGAGAAGCGCCGGGTCGCCCTCTGCAAGCTGCTGCTCGAGGCGCCCGACCTGCTGCTCCTCGACGAGCCCACCAACCACCTCGACGCCGAGTCCGTGCAGTGGCTGGAGCAGCACCTGGCCAAGTACGCCGGCACCGTCGTCGCCATCACCCACGACCGGTACTTCCTGGACAATGTGGCCCAGTGGATCCTTGAGCTGGACCGCGGCCGTGCCCACCCCTACGAGGGCAACTACTCCACCTACCTGGAGAACAAGGCCGCCCGTCTGAAGGTCGAGGGTCAGAAGGACGCCAAGCGCCAGAAGCGGCTCAAGGAAGAGCTGGAGTGGGTCCGCTCCAATGCGAAGGGACGGCAGGCCAAGTCCAAGGCCCGTCTGGCCCGTTACGAGGAGATGGCCGCCGAGGCCGAGAAGACCCGGAAACTGGACTTCGAGGAGATCCAGATCCCGCCGGGCCCCCGGCTGGGCAGTGTCGTGGTCGAGGTCGAGAACCTCAGCAAGGCCTTCGGCGACAAGGTCCTCATCGACGATCTGTCCTTCACCCTGCCGCGCAACGGCATCGTGGGTGTGATCGGCCCCAACGGTGCCGGCAAGACCACACTGTTCAAGATGCTCCAGGGTCTGGAGACCCCGGACTCCGGGCAGATCAAGGTCGGCGAGACCGTCAAGATCTCGTACGTGGACCAGAGCCGCGAGAACATCGACCCCAAGAAGACCCTGTGGGCCGTGGTCTCCGACGAGTTGGACTACATCAACGTCGGCCAGGTCGAGATGCCGTCCCGGGCGTATGTCTCCGCGTTCGGCTTCAAGGGCCCGGACCAGCAGAAGCCGGCCGGTGTGCTCTCCGGCGGTGAGCGCAACCGACTGAACCTGGCGCTCACGCTGAAGCAGGGCGGCAACCTGCTGCTCCTCGACGAGCCGACCAACGACCTCGACGTCGAGACTCTCTCCTCGCTGGAGAATGCGCTGCTCGACTTCCCCGGCTGCGCCGTGGTCGTCTCCCACGACCGCTGGTTCCTGGACCGGGTGGCGACGCACATCCTGGCGTACGAGGGCGACTCGAAGTGGTTCTGGTTCGAGGGCAACTTCGAGACCTACGAGAAGAACAAGATCGAGCGGCTCGGTCCGGACGCGGCCCGTCCGCACCGCGCCACCTACAAGAAGCTCACCCGGGGCTGAGGCAGGACGAGGTCAGTGGCTCGGCATATCTACCAGTGCCCTCTGCGCTGGTCCGACATGGATGCCTTCGGGCATGTCAACAACGTGGTCTTCCTCCGCTATCTGGAGGAGGCCCGTATCGACTTCATGTTCCGGCTGGCCCCGGGGGACGGTTCCCCGTCGTTCTCGGGAGGGTCCGTCGTGGCCCGTCATGAGATCGACTACGTGAGGCCCCTGGTGCACCGGCACACACCGGTCACCGTGGAGTCATGGGTGAAGAAGATCGGGGCGGCGTCGCTGACGATCGCCTACGAGATCAAGGACCCCGAGCAGGTGTACGTCCGGGCCTCGACCGTCGTGGTGCCCTTCGACCTGGCGGCGGGACGTCCGCGGCGGATAAGCGCCGAGGAGAAATCCTTCCTCCTGGAGTACCTGGAAGTCGCGGAGGACGCGGTCGCGGCATGACGGCCCCCGTGCAGACCCTGCTGCTCGCCGATTCCAGGGAGGCGGCGGACCTCGCCGCCTTCCTCGGCCGACTGCTGCGCTACGACCGGGCGGCAGCGGTCCGGATGCAGGCCGGGGGCGCCCGGGGAGGGCAGGGCGGCAGCCTCGCCGTGTTCGGCAGGCCGCCGTCCTTCGAGGTGCTGGCCATCCGCACTGCCCGGCTGGCGGACCGGGATGACACCGACACGGCAGCCGTTCTCGACGTCACCGTGGCGGCGGGGGAACTGCTCGAATCCATCGAGGGCTCCGCACTCGCCGTCCCGGCAGCGATCACCGGGCCGCCCTGGGCCGGGGTGCTGCCGCCGCGCGGAGGCTGGCGGGAGATCCCCGGGCTGCCCGGGGTCCCCGAGATGCGCGGCGCGGTCGCCGCGGCCGTCGCCGAGTTCCGCGCCCGTGACGAGGCGCTGCCCCCGGAGCGGCGCATCCGCACCGAGCGGGACCGGATCGGCCGCGAGATCTGGTCACGCACCCTCGGCGGTACCGCACTGCCGCTGCGTGCCGTGCACGCTGCCCAGTCCCTGGGGTTTCTGCGGCCGGCGGCCCCGGGGGCACCCGGCGGGGCGGCCCTGCTGGCCGCGGGCGGCTGGTTGCGGCTGCGCACCCCCTACGGTTCGATCGCCGTACGTACCGGGGGACTCGGTGGGCTGACAGTCACCCCCACCGCGGGGCACTCGGCATAAGGTTCACGCAAGATCCGGAACCCGTTCTCTGGGCTGGGACCCCCGGAACCCGTGCTGAGGAGCTGCCGATGGCGCCGGCCACTGATGTGATCGTCCTCGGACTCGGTGGCATGGGCAGCGCCGCCGCCCACCATCTGGCCGTGCGGGGGGCCCGGGTCATCGGCCTGGAGAAGTTCGGCCCGGCGCACGACAAGGGCTCCAGTCACGGTGGTTCACGTATCACCCGGCAGGCCTACTTCGAGGGCGCCGACTACGTGCCGCTGCTCCTGAGGGCCTATGAGCTCTACGCACGCCTCGAACGTGACTCGGGCCGGTCGCTCGCCACCTTCTGCGGTGGGGTGATGATCGGCAGACCGGATTCCAGGCCCGTCGCCGGGGCGCTGCGCTCCGCCGAGCAATGGGGCCTGCCGCACGAACTGCTCGACGCGGCAGAACTCCACCGGCGTTTCCCGGCCTTCACACCCGGCCCGGACGAGGCCGCGCTGTACGAGCCGCGGGCGGGACTGCTGCGCCCCGAGGAGACCGTCTCCGCCCATCTGGAGCTGGCCGCACGCGACGGCGCCGAACTGTGCTTCGGGGAGCCCGTCATCCGCTGGGAGGCGGACGGCCGCGGAGTACGTGTGCAGACCGCCGAGCGTGTCCTGACCGCTGGACAGCTCGTGGTGTGCCCCGGTGCCTGGGCTCCCGACCTGCTCCCCTGCCTTGGTGTGCCGATCACCGTCGAGCGCCAGGTGATGTACTGGTTCCAGCCCACCTCAGGCACCGGGCCCTATACCCCGGACCGGCACCCCGTGTTCGTCTGGGAGGACGGCGACGGCGTCCAGATCTACGGTTTCCCGGCCATCGACGGGCCCGAGGGCGGGGTCAAGGCCGCTTTCTTCCGCAAGGGCGAGGTCTGCACCCCCGAGACCATCGACCGCGCCGTCCACGAGGGCGAGATCCGGGCGATGGCGGACCAGCTGGCCACACGGCTGCCCGCTGTCCCCGGGGCCTTCCTCAGGGCAGCCACCTGTATGTACTCCACCACCCCCGACGAGCACTTCGTGATCGCCCGCCACCCGCGGTATCCGGAGTCCGTCACCGTCGCCTGCGGCTTCTCCGGGCACGGCTTCAAGTTCGTCACCGTGGTCGGCGAGATCCTCGCCGACCTGGCGCTGACCGGCACGACCGCCCACCCCGTCGAGCTGTTCGCGCCCGGCAGGTTCACCCCGCCGTGTTGAGCATCGATGCCGCAGCGTAGGTGAGGTAGTCCCACAGCTGCCGCTCGTGCTCGGGCGCGAGCCCGAGTTCGTCTACCGCCGCCCGCATGTGCTTCAGCCAGGCGTCGTGCGCGGCCTGGTCGACGGTGAACGGGGCGTGGCGCATCCGCAGTCTGGGGTGGCCGCGGTGCTCGCTGTAGGTGCGGGGGCCGCCCCAGTACTGCATCAGGAAGAGCGCGAGCCGCTCCTCGGCCGGGCCCAGGTCCTCCTCGGGGTACATCGGGCGCAGCAGCGGATCCTCCGCGACGCCGTCGTAGAAGCGCCGCACCAGGCGGCGGAAGGTCTCCTCGCCGCCGACCTGCTCGTAGAAGGTCTGCTCCTGAAGCGTGCCCCGCGGAATCTCATTCACCCTGCCATGGTCTCAGACGCGCCGGGGAACGATCCGGGCCCTGGGGCAACGAGGGGCGAACACGCCGAGGCGGACGGCCCGCGGGCCGTCCGCCTGATCGCTCCGGCCGGATCAGCCGAGGCGGATGGTGATCGTCGTCCAGGCACCCACGTGCACCCGATCGCCGTCCTGGAGCGGTACCGGGACGTATGGCTGGATCGGGTCCTCGCCGCCGTTCACCGTGGTGCCGTTGGTGGAGTTCTGGTCGACCACCGCCCAGCCCCCGTCCGGCTGCTGCACCAGGATCGCGTGCTGGTGCGAGACACCCGGGTCCTCCGGGGGCACCGCGAGGTCGATGTCGGGTGACTCGCCGGTGGAGTGCCGGCGGCGGCCGATGGTGACCTGGCCTCCGGTGAGCGGAAGCTGCTGCTCAGGGGAGTACGCGGGCAGGTTGAGACCGGTCGCCTCCGGGCCGCTGCGCTGCATCATCGCCAGGAAGTAGTCGCGGTCGGGCGCGATGACCGCGATCCAGCCCATGGGCGCCTGAGGTGCCTGGTGGGCGTGGGGAGCCTGGTGGTGATGCGTCTGGTACGGCTGCGGACCCTGCGGCGGCTGGGCCTGGGAGGGCGGCGGCAGCATCCAGTCGTCTTCGCCCGCGCCGTGCTGCGGTGGCGCAGGTACGGCCTGCGGGAACCCGGGCGGCGGCTGGTAGCCCTGCGGCGGAGGCGGGGGCCCGGGCGGGTGGTATCCGCCCGGCGCTCCCGACTGCGGGAACCCGGGCGGCGCCGGCGGTCCGGCCGGCCGGTCGCCCGGACCCGGCTGCTCACTCATCAGCGGTTCGGCGGGCCGGTTCAGCTGGGAGGGCCGGGAGTCCTGGTACTCGTACGGATCCGGGTGGCGGGGCGCCGTCTGGTAGCCCGAGCCGACCGGACCACCGGGGCCGGGGCGTCCGGGCGGGGCCGCGGGGGTGTACGACGTCGCGGTGTTCGTGAGGAAGTTCCAGCGGCACTCCTCGCAGAACGGCGCCATCGGCTCACGCGGCGTACGGCACTGGGGGCAGATCTCCGCCTGTGCCGTGGCGTCGGGGCCCGGGTAGCCGTACCCGGCCCGCGGGGGCGGCGGGCCGTCGGGGCCCGGGTAGCCGTAGCCCTGAGGGGGCGGTGGGGGCATGGGGGGCTGCGGCTGGGGAGGCGGCGGCACCGCGCCGGCCCCGGTCATGCGATGGCCGCAGACCTCGCACCAGTCGTCGGAACCCGACTGGTGTCCGTTCGGGCAGGTCGGCATGTCGGTGCTTCCCCCTCTCCTTCGTCGGGCCCGGCAGGGCCTGACACACTCATGTGTCGCGTACGGATTTGGTCTACTTTTTTACGCGAACTGTCTTTGTGGAGCGCGTTTCGAGTGTCATCTCGTCCGCGTCGGCCACTTTTGCTTTCAGTCGCACAGTACCGGTCGCCACATCCACGACGTCCACCACCTTCGAGAGCAGCTTCGCGGTGCCCTCGTTCCCGGAGACCGCCGCCAGTTGCACCGCACGGCCCAGCTTCGCCGTGGCGCCGTCGATATCGCCAGATTTGCGTGCATCGAGACCCTGTTGGATGGCCTGGGCCAGTTCGGCCTGTCCTGTGTAGTGCGCGACCTGCGGATTGATCGACGTGGACGCTGCCATGTCATCCGTCCACACGGCCCGGACCAGGCCGTGGGAGAGCGCCTGCGGGGTCCCGCCCGCCGGGTCGGGCAGGACCAGCGAGACCCGGGCTGCCAGCATCTCCTGGCCGAGACCGGTCTGCGGTACCCGTACGCACACGTGGTAGTCGCGGGACTCGTCGCCCCAGGAGCCGGTCGGGTAGTCCCCGGCGCGTGGTCCCGACTGGGAGCGCCGATCGGTCAGGTCCTCCACCGCGGGGGCGACCTGCTTCACGAAGACGATCTCCGCGCCGACCGGAGTCCAAAGCCGCAGCGCCACATCCGCGACCTCCTTGCCCATCGCGTCCGTCATCATCCGCGTGAAGTCGGCGGCCAGATGGGCCGGGTCGGCGACGATGTCCGCGCTGCCGAGCAGTGCCGAGGCGACCGCCGTGACCTCCTTGACCTCCCAGTCGGTGCCCACCCCGCGTGCGTCGCAGGTGAAGCGGCCGGCGCAGACGTCCAAGGCGGCCTTGAGGTCATCCGGTGACTCGTGCTCGTTACGGCCGTCGGTGAGCAGGATGCCGTGGCGTATCGCGGCGTCGCCGGAGTGCAGTAGCCGGTCGGCGAGCTGCAGCCAGGTGCCGATCGCCGTACCGCCGCCCGCGCCCAGCCGGCGCAACGCCTCCTTGGCCTGGGCCCGGGTCTGCTCGTTCGCGTTCGCGAGACGGCCACCACCGGGATAGACCTCGCTCGCCACATGGGTGCCCGCGACCACGGCGAAGGCCGTACCGTCGCGGAGTGCGTCGATGGCCGCGGCCGTGGCTTCCCGCGCGTTGCGCATCTTCGTCGGCGGATACTCCATCGATCCCGAGCAGTCGACCATCAGCACCACCGCGGCCGTCGCGCCAGGGCCCGGAACGCCCGGGTCCGGTGCGCCGCGGCCCGGCCGCGACGTCGGCGGGGCGGCGGCGAACGCGCCACCGCGGCTTGTGCCGCCTCCGGTGGAGGTGACCGTGACGATCGCGTTCACCTCACGACCGCCCTCCGGCAGGTACTCGTTCTGGTACACATCGACCGAGAACCGAGGCACATTCGACTTCGCGAAGTTCGCCATCCGAACTGGCTCCTTGACGTTCCGCGCAACGGGCAGAACAGATAGATCGAACAGACACGGCACAACATGGCAAGCGAGGCAAGCACCTCACCTGACGGGGAAACGGGTAAGAGCCCCCCGTTCAGGCCGATCCTGCCCCCGCGCCGGGCACCGTGAACGGCATGACGGCCACTGTTACGTTGTCGTGGCCGCCCCCGTCGAGGGCGTGCCCGACGAGCGCCCGCGCTGCCGCCAGCGGTCGGCCGACCGCGTCGGCCGGCAGCGCGAGCGCCATGTCCTCCGCTGCCTCCGCGTAGTTCCACAGTCCGTCCGTGCACACCACGACCACACCCGGGCGGTCCGGCTTGAACGCGGCGGTGTGCGGCTCCAGCTCGTACGCGTCGGCGCCGAGCCACCCGGTGATGGCGTGGGCGCGCTCGTCCGCGTACGCCTCGGCCTCGTTCATCAGACCCGTCGCCACCATCTGAGCCGCCCAGGAGTCGTCCTCCGTCAGCCTGGCCGGGGGCATATCGCGGTCGTCCGGCACCCAGTAGACCCGGCTGTCGCCTACCCAGCCCACGACCAGCAGTCCCGCCGCGGCGACGGCGCCGACCAGCGTGCACGCGGGGGCGTTCTGGTGCCGGTGCGGATCGTGCTCCATCGCCCCGGACGGTTCGGCGGCCAGCGAGTTGACCGCCTCGGCCGCCGCGACGATCGCTTCGTGCATCGCCTGCTGCGGGTGCACACCGCGGGGCAGCGCCGCGAGCAGCGACTCACTGGCCGCGTCGGCGGCTGCGGCGGACGCGTCGTCCGGCCGGGTCGCCGACGACACTCCGTCGCACACGATCGCCACGACAGCCGGGGTACCGTCGCCCAGCGCCGTCGACGACACGGCGAACGCGTCCTCGTTGCGGTGGTGGCGCAGCCCGCGGTCGCTCACCGCGGCCACGGTGTCGCCGAGCCCCTGTTCCATGTGGTCGCGCTCACGGGGCTGGGCGTGACCGCAGTGCTCGCAGTAGCCGTCGGTGTCGACGCGCCCCGCGCGGCAGGCCACACAGACCTTGCCCTCCGGTGCTGCAGCGGCGGGCGCCGACGCGGTACGCGGATCGGGTGCGGCCAGCTCGAAGTCACCCGAGGCCGCGAAGGTGTTCGCCGCCGGGGACGGCGCCGGGAACGGACCCGGCTCCAGCGCGGCGTCGGGGCCGTCGTACCGCACGGCGGTCGCCGGCAGCGGACGGCCGCCCGTGTCGATGTCAGGCCGCTGCCGGGCCAGTGCCGGTGCGCCCGCTCCGTACCGCTCCGAGGCGCCCGGCCAGGGTCCTGCGGAGCCGATGGCAAGCGTGGGGCGGTCCGGGGGCGTCGCGGGTACGGCCGACAGGTCGTACCCGCAGGCACCGCAGAACAGGTCGGTCGATTCAAGAGGCTCTGCGCAGCCGGGGCAAGCCGAGAGCTGGTGCATGCGGTCCCTCACTCACACCCACGTCCGAGGGCGGAAACGGTTGGCCCGTTCCACCAGTTCCATGCGCTCCTCGCCGTGCTGGGCGAGCCGGGCGAGCACCCGGAACGAGCGTTCAAGGCCGAAGCGCAGTCCACGCTCGTCCAGTGCACTTCCGAGCAGGACGGTCGCGGTGGGCCGCGCCCCGGGACTACCGGAGAGTACCCAGTCCAGCGCCGTCCCCAGTACCTCTGTGGACAACCTTTCGCGGCGCACGGCGTCCAGACCGAACCCGCCCAGTGCCCCGACCTGGTCGGCGGCGGCCGTCAGTTCGTCGATCAGGGGCTCCCCGGCGGCCCTTCTGCGCAGCCGGGCCCGTACGGCGGCGACCCGCGCGGCCGTGTAGTGGATCGACGCCTCGGGCACCGACTCCAGGGTGCGTACGGCGCCGGCGCGGTCACCGGCAGCGAGCTGTACCCGCGCCAGACCGAACGCCGCGCTCACGAAGCCGGGGTCCGCCGTCCACACCAGCCGGTAGTACTCCGCGGCGTTGTCGAGCTGCCCCAGCACCTCGGCGCACACGCCGAGGGCCAGCTTGGGGGCGGCTTCGCCGGGGAAGGCGTCGTAGACCGCGTCGAAGGACAGCGCCGCCGTCTCGTCGTCGCCGGTCGCCAGCGCCGCGACACCGCGGCACCAGACCACCCGCCAGTCATCGGGGTGGTGGGCCTCGAGACCGGCGAGCGCGGACTGCACGGAGTCGAGCTCACCCATCTCCAGCAGCGCCCGCAGCTCACGTAGGCGCAGTTCGATGGAGCCGCTCGGCGCGGCGCTGAGAGCGGATATCAGTTCGGTGGGTGCGGAGGCCGCGAGACCGGCGAGGAAGCCCGCGTTCGGGTCGCCCGGATCGACCCGGGGCACCGGCAGTGCCAGTGCGGCGGCCCGGGTCTCCACCGGGTTCAGGGCCGGTTCGGACGCCGCCCGGGCCGGAGACCGGGGCCGCGTGTCCGGCGCGCCCACTGCCTCTGCGCCGCCTGTGGTCCGGACGCCCGCGAAGCCCTTGCGCTTCGTCGGACGAGCCCCGAGCGCCGACACCTCGCCGTCGTCCTCCATGAACAAGTCGCTGTCCGTCACCCGGAGTTCCGGACCGAACAGCGTGGAGAGCGCCGGCCGGGGACGTCCTGTCTGAAGGGCCACGACCTCCCGGAGCACACCCGTCAGCTGGTCCGCCATTTCCTGGGCCGAGGCGAACCGGCGGGCCGGATCCGGGTCGGTCGCCCGGACCAGCAGCCGGTAGAAGGACTCGTACCGCCGGAACACCTCGATGTGCTCCGGATCGGGAAGAGCGTCCACGAACACGTTGGTGTAGCCCTGGAAGTCGAACGTCAGCACAGCGAGAGCCCGGGCCACCGTGTAGAGGTCCGAGGCGACCGAAGGCCCCAGCTCGGCGACCTCGGGTGCCTGGTACCCGACCGTGCCGTAGATCGCGGACTCGTCGTCGTCCATCCTGCGGACCGCTCCCATGTCGATCAGCTTGAGCTGGTCCTCGGTCTGGATGGCGTTGTCGACCTTGAAGTCGCAGTACAGCAGATTGCGGCTGTGCAGATGGCCCAGCGCCTCAAGGGCCTCGATCCCGTACGCGCAGGCCTGCTCGACCGGCAGCGGATCACGTCTGCCGTCGGGCGCCCGGCGTTCGTTGGCGATCTCCTTGAGCGACTTGCCGCCGACGTACTCCATCACGATGTAGCCGTCGAGCGAGCCCGTGCGCGGGTCGAGGTGCTCGACGAAGTTGTAGATGCGCACGATGTTCGAGTGCTCGATCTCCGCGAGGAAGCGGCGCTCGGAGATCGCGGCGGCCATCGCGTCCTGGTCACCGGTGTCCAGCAGGCCCTTGAGGACAACCCAGCGGTCGGACACGGCACGGTCTATGGCCAGATAGACCCAGCCGAGGCCGCCGTGGGCCAGGCAACCGATCACCTCGTACTGGCCGTGGACGATGTCCCCGGCGCGCAGCTTGGGCACGAACGAGTACGGATGGCCGCACTTGGTGCAGAAGCCCTCCGTGCGTCCCGGCCGGTCGCCCCGTGCCCGGCCGACCGGAGCGCCGCACTCGCTCCGGCTGCAGAAACGCTTCCGCTCTGGCACTTCCGGGTTCTGCATGACCGCGGAACGCGGGTCGGGACGCGGTACTTCCGGTACGGCGACGAGTCCCGCGCCGAGCCGTCCCCGGCCTGACGAGGACGAGGAGGAACCGGAGCTTCGCACCGACACCGAACGGCCCGTGCTGCGTCCGGACAGCTGGCGCGACAGCCGTCCCGAGACCGACCTGCGGGAGGTCGAGGAACGGGATGAGCGGGAGGTCGAAGAACGGGACGAGCGCGAGGCAGCCGACCGCGAGCCGCCGGTCAGCGGCGCCGAACCCGTGCCGCCGCTTCCGCGGGCGGGCACCGCCACCCCGGTGGGCGGCGAGGACAGGGCGCCGGCGGCCGAGACGACCGGGGCGAGTCCGCAGGTGTCGCAGTAGAGTTCGCCGCCGCCCATGTCCTCGTACGCGCCCCCGCAGCCCGGCCGCTGACAGGCACCCGGGCCGGCGGACGGACCACGGTACGGGCCATCGGGCGCCGCGGCGGACGAGCCGGCGGCTGTGCTCCCCGTGTGCCCCGTGCTCCCGGGCGCTCTCCCCGCCGCCAGGGCGGCCGGGGCGAGTCCGCAGGTGTCGCAGTAGAGTTCGCCGCCGCCCATGTCCTCGTACGCGCCCCCGCATCCGGGGCGCTCGCACCCGACCGTCGCACTCATGATTCCCCCTGGTGGCCGGAGCGGTCATGCGGTCCCGGCTGCTGCGGGACCAGTACGTCGGCAGCCGCCCGCTGATAGCGCAGCACCGCCTCCTCGGCTGCGCGCAGATCGCAGGGCGCGCTCCACAGCATGCGGCGCGCCACGTCATAGCGCTCGATCAGCAGTGAGTCCTCCGCCATGCCGTGGCGGGCCACCTTGGCACGGTAGGCGTCGAGCCGCCCCCGGAGCTCCGCGCGGACCGCGAGCGGAGCGGTCACGGCCGTCAACGACTCGCGGGCCCTGAGTAGTTCGTCCTCCGCTTCGCGCTCAAGGGATTCCAGCAGGGGCGACAACCGGTGCCACTGGGCGTGGCGCCGGTAATCGGCAGCCGCGGCGAGGCGCTCCTGGAGGGCGGTCGGAGGGCCGCTGACGGCGGGGACCTCCGACGCCGCGATCTTCGCCAGCACCTCGCCTCGTGCCGCCCGGGCCTCAGCGAGGGTGCGGTCCGCACGGGAGAGCACGTCCCGCAGCCGGAGCAGCCGTTCCTCCGAGTCCTGCCGTACCGCGAGCACGGCCTCGATCTCGCGGCGGATGTCCTCCAGCGCGCGCGCCGCCCGGTCGTAGCGGTCGGTGTCCGGCCTGCCGCCGCCGGGGGCCGAGCTCATCGGCGCGGGCGACCAGAACGCCAGCGGGTCGGACACCACCTGCCCGCGCAGCGCCGACAGCTCGTGCGTGATCGACTCCAGCTCGTCCCCCGCGGGGTGCTCACCGGGCCGCACTCCGACGGAGTGCGCGAGGGAGCGGGTGCGCTGGAGCTCGGCGGAGAGCAGGTCGATCCGCGCGGGCAGCGCGGACCAGACCGCGTCGGCGGCGACGACCATGTCCAGCGAGCGGGCGTACAGCTGGTTCATCCGCCTCACCAGGTCCTCCAGGGAGAACCGCTCCGCGAGCTTGGCCGGTCCGGTGATCGATGGGGAGGAGTGCACGGCAGGGCTCGTGACGGTGACGCTCGGGCCGCGCAGCCGGTCGGTGAGGGCGACCAGGTCCTCACGGCTCGGCCAGCGGCGCCGGGCCCGCAGCTCACGCGCGGCGGTCAGCGCCGCGGAGTAGGCGTCGAAGTAGCTCCAGAGCAGGGTGATCGCCTGTTCCGCCGATGCCCAGCGGTCCTTGGTGACGCCCGTGAGCTCCGCGCCTTCCAGCAGCCGGCGGCCCGCATGGTCCTGGAGGGCGAGCAGTGAGGTCTCGATCGCCTCGTGCTCCTCTCCGAGCCGCGCCAGCGCACGGTCCACCTCGTCCCGGTCCATGACCGGACTCGGGTGTTCCCCCGCCCGTCCGGGGGAGGCTCCCGTGACGCCCATCGATCACTTCTCCGCTCGTCTGCTCGCGCTCGTCGTCTGCCCGGGCTCGCCATGCCGCCGGTCCGTTCGCCTGTCCGCCCACCTCATCGCGTCCAAGTCCGCCGCACCATCGCTCAATCGTTCCGGTACCTGGGGGTGGGCGGCGCGGTTATGCCGGGCAGGTCCGCTGCCAGCCACTTGTCGTACGCAGCCATCCACGGGCCCCTGCGGTAGTCGTCGAGCACCTTGTTGACCCGGCGGACGAGGTCGTCATTGCCCAGTTTGGCGGCCACACCGTAGAACTCGGTGGTGAAGGGCTTCCCGCCCTTCAGCTCGATGGCCGGATCCTGCGCCGCCTGTCCGGCCGCGAGCGCCGCGTCCGTCACCACGGCGTCCACCTCGCCCAGTTGCAGCCGGACCAGGCAGTCGAGTTGGTTGGGCACGGTCAGCCGGTCCTTGTCCCCCTCCCCGCCGTCGCCCTCGTCTTTGAAGACCGCGCCGTACGACTTCTTCTCCAGCGCCTCGTACGCCGTCGAGCCCTCCGCCGTGCAGACCCTGCGGTCGGCGAGGGTGCTGTTGTAGCCGGTGATGGGGGAGCCCTTGGGGGCGAGCACCTGCTGGCCCGTCTGGAAGTACGCGGTCGAGAACGCGACCTGCTTGATGCGGGCGCAGTTGATGGTCATGGTGCGGACCACCAGGTCGACGGTGCCGTTCTCCAGCGCGGGAATGCGTTGGTTGGTGGGGACGGCACGGAAGATGATCGCGTCCTTGTCGCCGAGTATGTCCGCGGCGACGGCCCGGGCGAGATCGATGTCGAAGCCCTCCAGGGTTCCGTCCGCCCTGCGGTAGCCCCAGCGGTAGCTGTTCTGGTCGACGCCGACGACGAGTTTGCCGCGCTGCCTGATCGCGTCGATCGCGGGTCCGCCCGATGCGGACGCCGGCAGCGATGCCTCCGGGTCGGTGCAGTCGGCGGCCTTCTCCGCGGCCCCATCGGCGACCGCGGAGGGAATCCGCGCGGCCGTCGTGTCCCGCGCTCCGTCGACCGGACGGGATCCACTGTGCGGGAGTGGCGACAACAGCAGCGACGCGGTCACGGCGCACATGGCCGCCATCGCAGCCACCCCGCCCCAGCCGCGCAAGCGGCCCGGCTTCCCCTCGGCTGTGTCGCCCATCCCTCCCCCTCTCACCGGTACTCCGAAAGCCTGCGGCCGATGCCCAGCATGGCACCCGCGGCGCCGAGCACCGCGAGTGCGGCCGCGCCGACGGGCAGACCGGTCAGCGCGTCACGGCCGTCGGTGGCCGCAGCAGTGAACTCCGCCTGCTCGTGCGCCAGGGCCCGTTCGAGCGCCGCGTCCACCCGATCGAAGGACGAGCCCGTCGACTCCTTGCCGCCGATCACCTTGGCCAGGGCGCCCGCGTAGTCACCGGCCGTGTCGGTGTCGGCGGCCGATTGGTGCCGGGTCGTCCACTCCGCCACGGCCGAGGAGGCGTCCAGCACCGGGGTACGGCCCTTGCCGTCGTCCGCGAGCCCCTCCGCCTCGCTCAGGGAGGTGCGGAGCCTCTCCATACCCGCCTTGTAGTCGGTCTCGTACTTGTCGTGTTTGCCGTCCGCGGTGAGCACTGCGCCGCGCGCAACCAGCGTCAGGTTCTCGTTCGCTCTGGCCTTGAGGCTGCTGATGCGGGCGTCGTTGAGCACCTTCAGCGACTGCTGGCCGTGCGCGCGGGCGTCGTGCAGTTCGGCCCTGGCCACGGTGTGCCCGATCGCCAGCCACAGCAGGACCACCGTGGACGCGGCGCTCGCCGCCAGCAGCCCGTGATTGAACACCCTGTTGGTCAGCAGGTAGTTGCGCCGCTGGGTCCAGACCAGGGTGCCCAGGGCCAGCACGCCGAACGCCAGTGACACGAACGGCCACAGCCGGGCCGCGTCATGGTCCTCGTCGAGGCGCTCCGTCTCCGCCTCGTACAGTTTCTGTGCCGCCGGCAGGAGTTCGGTGGTCATCTGCTGGTTCGCGTACCGCAGATACGCGCCGCCCAGGGGCAGCCCCTGGCGGTTGTTGGCGCGGGCCCGCTCGACCAGGCCGGTGTAGCGGGGCAGATGCTCGTTGAGCGCGGCGATGTAGTGGCCGGACTGGGTTGAACCGTCCGTGTTCGCCGCCGCCTTGACCAGCAGCCGGGAGGCGTTCGCGATGTCCCGGTGGTAGCGCTCCCGCATGTCCGCGGGCTCCTGCGCGCCTGCCAGGAAGCCGCTGGCCGCGGCCGTGTCGGCGTCCGCGAGCGAGCGGTAGATGCTCGCCGCGTCCGCGCTGAGCGGCTGGCTCCGGCTCACCACGTCATCGGCGGCCGATGACCGGTCGGCGATCTGGAAGGCGGTCAGGGCGCCGAAGGCCATCAGCAGTACGGCCAGTACGGCGCCGATGATGCGCAGCCGACCGGGCTCCGTCATGGCCGCGGCGCGCAGCCGGTCCATGTTCTCCGCCCAGGCGCGCCGCGGCGGGGCGGCGGCATCCGCGCCGACACCGTCGCCGGGTGGCGGCGGCACGGGGCTCCCGGAGGCGGCGGCCACCCGCTTCGGCGGCGGGCCGCCGTGCGCGGTGTTCCCGGACGGTGGGGCGGACTGCTCACCCGAAGGCAGCGAGCCGAGAGCGGACTGGGGCAGGGGCGTACCCCCGGGTGCGGGTGCGGTTCCCGGGGCAAGCCCGGACTCTGCTCCGGGGCCCGGCACGAGCCCGGTCACGGGCACCGGGCCCGGGTGCCCCGATGCCGCGGGGACGTGCCCGCCCGAGGGCACGGGCGAACCCGCGCTCGGCGTGTGTGTCACTCTCTGACCCCCCCTTGGTCATCGGCGGCCCTCTGCCCCGCGAGCCGGGAGACGACGACTGGATCTTCAGTCATCTCGCCCGTCCCGTCAATGGCGGGCGCTTTCCGCCGACCGCCACCGCTCTCCCTGCCCGGACCTGCGGCGGCTACACGCCCCGCACACATATGAATACGCCACCTGCCCAGGGCCGGTTCCCTCCCGGGTGGGGTGTCAGCGTCGGCGCCCGTCCTCGTAGTGGTCCCGCAGCCGCCGCTTCGCAGCCACCGGCACCCCCAGTTCATCCAGCCCGAGCAGTGCCGCACCCAGTACCCGGGGTGCGGCCAGTACCGAGACGGTGGCGTTCGGCGCGCGAACGGCCAGCAGTCCGGTGATCCGGGCGTCGAGCCGGGCATGCCGTGCCGCCAGCACACTGCCGCCGAGCACCACGGGCACCTCCTCCGCGGCGGACGCACCACCGGAGGCACCGACCCCGCCGGAGCCGTCGGCGCCGCCGAGCAGCCCGAGGCGGTCCAAGGCCACCGTCGCCATCGCGACCACCTCGTCAGCCAGCCGGTCCACGATCGCCCCGGCCACCCGGTCGCCCCCCGCAGCCACGTCGAACAGCAGCGGAGCGAACTCCAGGCGCCGCCCCCGCGGGACCCGGCCCAGATGCAGCGCCTCGATCAGCGCGTACATCGAGCCCAGGCCGAAGTGCCCCGGCAGTGCCCGTGCCAACTCCGTGGGCTCGCCCCGCCCGTCCTCGGCCCTCGCCGCGTACCACAGCGCCTCGTCGGCGAGCCCCGCGCCACCGCCCCAGTCGCCCGAGAGCCTGCCGAGTGCGGGGAACCGCGCCGTGCGGCCGTCCGGGAGCAGCCGGCGTCGGCGTCCGCCACCCCGCTGTCGAGGTCGTCGGTGGTGGTGACGGTCGCGGGATGGCCCTGCCCGGCGAGGATCCGCCGGGCCAGCCCGCCGACCGGTTCGAGCCTGTCCCCGGCCGGGTCGATGAGGATCAGCTCACTGAGCGGCAGGATGTCTCTCAGCCGGGCGAACCCGTCGACCAGTTCGGGGGTGTAGGTGGAGCCGCCGCCCACGACGGCGAGTTTCACGGGTCTCATGCAGCCGTCCCTACCCACCAGGCGACGGCGGGCTATGCGGGGATCACTTGGTCAGCGGGGAAGCCGCGACCGACTGCGGAGAGGTGCTCGACGCGTACGCGGACGGCGCGGCCATGCCCGCGGTCGGGTCCGCGGCCGCCTGTTCGTCTCCGGTCTGGGCAGGCAAGCCGCCGACGATCCGGATGCCCGCCTCGTCGAACGCCTGCTTGATGCGCCAGCGCAGCTCGCGCTCCACGCGGAGTGCCTGGCCTGGCATGGTCTTCGCGGAGACGGACACGGTCATCCGGTCCAGCATCACCTCGGTGAGGCCCAGGATCTCGACCGGACCCCACAAGCGCTCGTTCCAGGGCTCGTCCTTGGACATCACGGCCGCCGCGTGCCCGATGGTCTTCCTGACCGTGTCGAGGTCCTCGGTCGGCCGCACGTTCACGTCGACGGACGCCGTGGCCCAGCCCTGGCTCAGGTTTCCGATGCGCTTGACCTCGCCATTGCGGACGTACCAGATCTCCCCGTTGTCCCCGCGCAGCTTGGTGACACGCAGACCGACCTCGATCACCTCACCGGACGCCACACCCGCGTCGACCGTGTCGCCGACGCCGTACTGGTCCTCGATGATCATGAACACGCCGGAGAGGAAGTCGGTGACCAGGTTCCGGGCGCCGAAGCCCAGCGCCACACCCGCGACACCCGCGGAGGCCAGCAGCGGGGCGAGATTGATGTCCAGAGCGCCGAGTACCATCAGGCCCGCCGTGCCCATGATCAGGAACGACGCCACCGAACGGAGTACCGAGCCGATCGCCTCCGAACGCTGACGGCGGCGTTCGGCGTTCACCAGGAGCCCGCCGAGTGCGGTGCCCTCGACGGCCTGGACGCTGCGGTTCATTCGTTCGATCAGCTTGGTGAGGGTTCGGCGGACGAAGATCCGCAGCACCACGGCGATCGCCACGATCAGCAGGATCCGCAGGCCTACGTTCAGCCAGGTGGACCAGTTCTGCTCCACCCAGCTCGCTGCGTCGTTGGCCCGCTCCGCGGCCTCGTCGAGGGTGACGGGCGGGGTGGACGGATCGACGGCCAGGAACACGGCTGGGTACCTCCAGATCTTGCTGCGGCTTCACCACACTAACGGGGGATCCATCGTGACCCGAGCGTTATCTGCGAAGGAGAGACAAGGGTCACTCGGGGATGTTCCGGGCGTGAGCACGAGTCGGGGAGGGGTCGGCGATGTGGCCGACCACACAGAAAATCGTCCCGGCCCGTTACAGGTACGTAGTGGCGCTTCGACCAGGCAGGAGGAGAGACTGAGGGCAGATCGTCCCGGCGCGAGCCACGCGCCGCCGGCGTACAAGGAGGCATCCGTGCCGCATGTCCTGGTCCTCAACGCGTCGTACGAGCCCCTTGGCGTCGTACCGCTCCGCCGCGCACTCGTTCTCGTCCTCGAGAACAAGGCCGTCTGCCTCGAGGAGTCCGGCGCCTTCATGCACAGCGCCACCCGGGCGATCCCCGCGCCCAGCGTGGTGAGGCTCAAGCGCTTCGTGCGGGTCCCCTACCGGGGGCCCGTTCCTCTGACCCGGCGCGCGTTGTTCGCACGCGACGGAGGACGCTGCATGTACTGCGGTGGCGTCGCGACCAGCGTCGACCACGTCATTCCGCGCAGTCGCGGGGGCCAGCACGTCTGGGACAACGTGGTGGCGGCCTGCCGCCGCTGCAACCACGTCAAGGCGGACCGGCACCTGCACGAGGTGGGCTGGCGGCTGCGGCATCAACCGGCACCGCCGAGCGGTCTCGCGTGGCGGATCATCGGGACCGGGCACCGGGACCCGCGGTGGCTGCCGTACCTGCAACCGTACGGAGCGGATGATGTGATGGCCCGGATCGACGGCGTCTCAGCCTGAGACCGGGCCTTCGTGTCGCCCGGTCACGCCCGTGGCCGGGCGGTCCGCCGGACGGCCGCCTGGGCGGTGGCCGCAGTCCGCAGTCTGCCTGCTCCTTCCGGATCCCGGCGACCGGCCTCCCTCGTCGCTCCGGCGTCGACATCTGCGTGACCGACTCCGCACCGGCGGTCGGCCCGCGACCCATGCGGTGACGGAGGCGGCGCCGCCGCCCACCGTGCCCTCTTCGCCGGCTGCGCGCGTGTCCGCGCGCGGTGACAGCTCAACTTCCGCGCGTGACGCAGAATGTGACGCAGCACACGTTGAGGCGGGGCGTACGTCTGCGGCTCCGCCCAATGGGTAGGGCTGCAACTGACCCGTACGAACCCGCAGCCGACCTGAGGAGGCCCCTGTGGCCACGTCCGCCCCGCTTCGGTTCACCGCGACCCTGTCCAAACAGGTGCCCGGGCCGCTCACGAGCGAGCCCTCGCTCTCCATCGCCGCACCGCTGACCAGCGAGCCCCCGCTCGCTGATGCCCTGCCGCTGACCAGCGAGCCCCCGCTCACCGCAGCAACCCCCCTCACCAGCGAACCCACCGCCCCCGGCCCGGCCGGCGGCTCGGAGTCCCCAGGAGTCTGAATGGGCCTGGACCGCCTGGCCGCGTTGCACGGTGTCGCCACCACCCACTCGCCTTCACCTGGTGTCACCGTCCCGGTCCCCGAGGCCACGGTGGTCGCAGTCCTCGCCGCGCTGGGCGTCGACGCCTCCGCTCCGGAGGCCGTCCGCTCCGCGCTCTCCGCCGCCGAAGCCGCCGCCGCGGACCGACTGCTGCCGCCGACGGTGGTCCTCTGGATCCCGGCCGCCGGGCCCCTGGAACCCGCCGGGTCTCCAGCCGCCGGGCAGAGCACCCCCGGGGCGCCCGTCGCTCTTCCGCCCGGCACTCGGGTGCGAGTCCGGCTGGAGGCAGGCGGCACGCGCGAATGGCGGGAACCGCACGGCGCCGTCGGCGGTGTACCCCGTGCCGCAGGTGCGCTCACGGCGGAGCTGCCTCCGGCCATCGGGGACCTGGCGGCGGCACCGGACGCGGCCATGCTGACACCGGGCCTGCCCGAGGAGCCCGACCCGCGGGAGCCCGGCGTGCCCGGCCTGGTGCCACCGGCCCCGGCGGCAGCCCACGCCTCCCATGCCGAGGCTCCCTGGGCCCTGCTGCCCACCGGAGTGCACCGTCTGGACGTGCGGACCACCGACGGCCGCACGGCCAAGGCCTGCCTCGTCGTCGCCCCTGACGCCGCGCCCCAGCCGCCACGGCGCGCACACGGGTTCCTGGTGCAGCTCTACTCCCTGCTGTCCGGGCGCTCCTGGGGCATGGGCGACCTCGGCGACCTCGCCGAACTGGCGAGCTGGGCCGGACGTTCGCTCGGCACCGGGTTCGTCCAGGTGAACCCCCTGCACGCGGCCGTGCCCGGAGCGCCCACCGACCCCTCCCCGTACCGCCCGAGCTCACGCCGCTTCCCCGATCCGGTGCATCTGCGGATCGAGGACGTCCCCGAGTACGCCCATGTCACCGGCCCCGACCGGCTGCGCCTTGAGGCGCTCGCCGAGAAGGCGGCGGGACTGCGAGCCTCGGTGCTGGACAAGGGCGCGCTGATCGACCGGGACGCGGTGTGGGCGCTCAAGCTCCAGGCCCTGGAACTGCTCCACCGCGTCCCGCTGGGGCCCGGCAGGCGGGCCGCCTACTGCGACTTCCTCGCCGAGCGGGGCCAGGCGCTGGACGACCACGCGACCTGGTGTGCGCTGGCCGAGGTCCACGGCTCCGACTGGCACCGCTGGCCGTCCGGCCTGCGCGACCCCCGCTCCACGGAGACCGCCCGGGCCCGGGGCGAGCTGATGGACCGGGTCGACTTCCACTGCAGGCTGGCCTGGCTGACCGACGAGCAACTGGCCGCGGCGTCGCGCGCCGCCCGGGACGCGGGAATGGCCGTCGGTGTGGTGCACGACCTCGCCGTGGGCGTGCACCCGGGCGGCGCGGACGCCTGGGCCCAGCAGGACGTCTTCGCGGGAGGGATGTCGGTCGGCGCGCCGCCCGACGCCTTCAACGCACGAGGACAGGACTGGGGCCTGCCCCCGTGGCGGCCCGACGCCCTCGCTGCCTCCGGCTACGTTCCGTACCGGGGGCTCCTCCGGGAGCTGCTGCGCCATGCGGGCGCCCTGCGGCTCGACCATGTGATGGGCATCTTCCGGTTGTGGTGGGTGCCGATCGGCGCCGAGCCGACCGACGGCACATACGTCCGGTACGACGCGGAGGCGATGCTCGCCGTGCTGGTGCTCGAGGCGGACCGGGCGGGGGCCGTGGTCATAGGGGAGGACCTCGGCACGGTCGAGCCCGGCGTCCGCGAGGCCTTGGCGCGCCGGGGCGTACTGGGCACGTCCGTGCTCTGGTTCGAGCGCGACTGGGCCGGGTCGGGCCGCCCGCTGCCCGCCGGGGAGTGGCGGGAGGGGTGTGTGGCGACGGCCACCACCCATGATCTGCCGTCCACCGCCGCCCGGCTCAGCGGCGACCATGTGGCGCTGCGCCACCGCCTCGGTCTGCTGGCCCGGCCCCTGGAGCAGGAGCACCGGGACGAGTCGGCCGATGTGGAGCAGTGGCTGGCGTATCTGGCCAGGCTGGGACTGCTGCCCGAGGGCAGGCTCGACGAGGAGGGCGGCATCCGCGCCGTCTACCGGTTCCTGCTCCGCACGCCGGCGCGGATGGTGGGTGTCTGGCTGCCGGACGCCGTGGGGGACCGAAGACCGCAGAACCTCCCGGGCACCTGGGACCAGTACCCGAACTGGCGGCTGCCCGTCGCCGACTCGGGTGGGCGTCCGCTGCCCCTTGAGGCGCTGGCGGCGTCGCCGCGGCTGCATGCCCTGATGGAGGTGTTCCGGCAGCGGCCCGCGACCGGCCCAGCGGGGGAGGTCTCCCATACGGGCACCCCGGGCGCGCGGCCCGCTTAGTGGTTCGCTACGTTTGCACCGTGGACAAGAAGAACGCCCTGCGCGCCGGCGCCGTCGCGGCCGGTACGACGCTGATGATGTTGCTCATGTCGTCCCCGGCGCTCGCGCTGACCCGCGACGACGGTGACGACCCGGGTCCCGGCCTGAGTGCGGTCCAGACGGTCGGGCTGTACGTGGTGCTGCCGATCGTGCTGTTCCTGGTGATCGCGGGCCTGGTGATGGTGCTGGACAAGTCCGACCGGGCCCGTACCGCCCACAAGTAGGCCCCGGGCACGGCACCTGCTCGCCCAGCCGGACGCAGACACGCCTGAGGGCGCCCGACGGAAGCATCGGTCGGGCGCCCTCGGACGTTCCCGCGGGGGCTCGCGTCCAGGCCGCCACGGTCGACGGAGGCGGTCGGGGCAGGGCCGCCCCGGCCGCCCCGCTCCCGGCTGGGGGCGTCGGTCAAAGTCCCGCCGTGTACAGCAGCCGGTCGGGGGAGCCGGGCGACAGGTTGCGGATGGCCTTCTTGGTGGCTTGGCCGACCAGCCAGTCGCTGACGGCCTTCGGACTGGCGTCCGGGTGGGCGCCGCGGTAGAGCGCCGCCACGCCCGCCACATGCGGGGCCGCCATCGACGTACCGCTCATCTGGGTGCTGCCGCCGCCCAGCAGGGCCGACACGATCTCGGTGCCGGGGGCGTAGAGGTCCAGGCAGCGGCCGTAGTTGCTGAAGTCCGCCTCGGTGTCCGTACGGTCTACCGCGCCGACCGTGACGACCCGGGGAGTGCTGGCGGGTGAGGTCCGGCACGCGTCGTCGGCCGAGTTCCCCGCCGCGATGACCGGAAGCACACCGCGGGCGAAGACCGCGTCGGCCGCGCCGTTCACGGAGGGGGACTTGGTGCCGCCCAGGGAGGCGGTCAGCACGGCACGCGGTTTGGCGTTGCGGACCACCCAGTCGAGTCCGGCGATGATCCCCGACCAGGCACCGACCCCGTCGCAGTCGAGCACCCGCACACTCACCAGCGTGGCCTTTCTGGCGAACCCGTAGGTCGCCCCGCCCACCGTGCCCGCCACATGGGTGCCGTGGCCGTCGCAGTCCCGCCCGCGGCGTCCGTCGCCCACCGAGTCGAAGCCGTAGAGAGCGCGTCCGCCGAACTCGCTGTGCTTGTAGTCGATTCCGGTGTCCACCACGTAGACGGTGGTGCCGTCGCCTGTCGCGGTGGTGGCGAACTTTCCGTCCAGGGGCAGTTTCCGCTGGTCGGCACGGTCGAGGCCCCAGCTCGCCGCAAGCGCCGACCGGAGCGGTACGGACCCTGCACGCGGTGCGGTGTCCGCCCGCCGCCCGGGGGCGCCGAGACCTGTGGGAACGGCCGGGAACGAGTGCGGTCGACGCGGCGGCGTCCGGTGGACGTAGACCCTGGAGTCCTCTTCCACCGCCGCGACCCCGGGCACCAGACGTACCGCCGCGAGCTGCTCCTTGCTCAGGCGTGCGGAGAAGCCGCGCATGGCTTTGTCGTAGGTGTAGCGGGCCTTCACTCCGGCGTGCTGTGTGACGGCCGCGGCGTCGGCACCGGCCTCCAGGGAGACGATGTAGCTCCCTCTGAGCGGCTCGTCCGCCAGATGCAGCGGCGCGGGACCCGGTCTCGGTTCGGCCCCGCGGTCCTGGGCGGTGGCCGCGTGCCCGGGGGCGGTCAGGGACAGGGCGGCGAGCAGCGCGGTCGCCGCGCCGCGCGCGAGCAGTCGCATGGGTACTCCAATCGGGAAGATGATCACTTCGCCGTTCTTTTCGACCTGATCGAGCGACTGCTTGAGTCCCTGTCAATCGATACCCACATAGGGACGGTTGTGAAATCAACCACAACTTTGCCGTTTCTCGGTGTGGTCCGACGCGCGTTCGGACAGCCTCGCATGCAACGGCGGTAACCGTCGCTGACAGCCTGGACCCCTGACCACGGGTCTGTTTTGTGCTGCCGCGGCCTGGTTCACCGATCCCCCTGCACCATGTGAAAGGCACAGCAACGACCATGCACCACATCCTGAGGAGCGGCGGCCGGTTGATGACGGCCGCCGCCGCTCTGTGCGCCGTCACGGCGGCGTCGGCATCGCCCGCGGCGTGCCGACGAGCAGCCGACACGCGCACGGCTCACCGCGGATTGCGCCTCGGGCGAGGGCAAATGCACCTTCAACTCGCCCGTACTCGGCAAGGCGTACCAAGGGGAAGTTCCACCGGGTTCCGACGTGCTCTACGACTGCTCCAGTTCGGCGGCGACCCAGTCCATGGGCTGGAGCGACTCGGTGGGCGCAACGGACTCGGTGGGCGTCTCGGTCACCGCGGGCGGCAACATCGCCGGGATCGTCGACCTGATTGTGACGGCGACGTACAACCACACCTGGACGAGCACGCACACCGAGGACAGCTCGCTCACCATGACGGTGAAGCCCGGGGAAGTGGGCTGGATCTCCCGCGCCCAGGTGATGCAGAAGGTCTCCGGCACCTGGCAGACCCACTACGACAGCCCCAAGTGGGGTCATTACCACTGGTTCTTCGGCGACACCGTCACCGGTCCCGCCAAGAACGGCACCGACGGTGTGAGCAACGCCGTGGTCGTCGAGAGCCGCAAGATGACGAGCGCCGAGAAGCGGTCCTGCGCGGCCGGCGACAAGGCCGGAAGGGTCCTCGTCCGAAGTCGCTGACGGCATCGTGCGACGGTCCCCGCCCCCTCGCCACGTGGGGGGCGGGGACCCGTATCAGGAGGCGTGCGATGGGCGTGCCGCGAGCTCCCACCACCAGGCGATGGCAGGGATGTCGAGCGGCTCGTGACCGTCGTCGGCCGGGGTGTCGGTGAAGGTGGACACCGACAGCAGCTCGGGTCGGGACCCGAGGCCCCAGTCCTGGGCGCCGCGTATGTAGCAGGCCAGCCCTCGCAGGTACTGCCGCAGCTGCGGGCTGCCCCGCTCGGCCAGGCTCCCGCTCAGTCGCAGGAACAGCATCATCACCCGGTCGCGCTGACGGACTGCCAGCTTCAGGGCATCTTCGGGAGCGAGCCCGTGCTGCTGTTCGAGCACCCGCACGACGTTCAGGTGGCTCGCCTCGGCGCCGGTGCCGAGGCGCTCCCGGTGGTAGGAGAAGACGTCCCGGTCCCATGTGGTGACGAAGGAGGCCGACTCGGCAGCGGCGCGTACCGAGGGATGGTCGCGCTCATGGGGCTGGAGCTCATAGGCGTGGCCCATCTCCAGGAGGGGGAGCATCACGGAGGTCGCCCCGTTGTAGAGGCGCATCAGCGTGTAGTCGCCCAGGGTGGGCAGGGTGCCCGCACGCCGGTGGGCCGCCTCCCACACGACGGAGAAGAAGTACTCGCGCAGCGCGTCGCTCCAGCGGGCGGACTGGCCCGCGGTGCCGAACCGGTCGATCCGCAGCCGCAGGTCTCGAAGCCCCGCGGCGAGAGGGTCGTCGTCCATCATCGGCGCCTCGGGGTTCTGGGCGACCCGGATAAGCCGGTGCAGCAGCCCGACCGCGTCGTCGGCGCCGTCCCTGCCTGGCCTGTCCGGCACCTCGTCCACCGCGGCGAGCCACAGCATGAAGTCCGAGAGGACGGAGACGACCTGTTCGCTGCCTTCGGGCAGGATGCGGGCGCAGAGAGAGCCGAAGCTCCGCCCGGCGAGCTCGTCGCGCAGCTCCGCCGAGCCGATGCGGAAGGTCTCCGCCCACGCTGCCGTCTGTACGTCGATACCGGAGTGGTTCGGGTGGATCGCCGGGGCGATGGGAGAGAAGAGCGGTGGTACGGACAGCTCAGGCCCCACGTCGGCCTTCCTCTCGTTGAGTTGTTCGGTCGTGTGCCACTTGTTCGGTCGTATGTCGCAGGTGTGGTCGATGGCGCACAGGAAGTCAGGTGCAGGTCAAATCTCCAGATGCGGGTCAGATCCGCCATGGCGCTGGTTCCACGTGTCCGTGCCGCCCGTGCCGAAGGCAGGGGCTCGTGCCGGCGCGGTACCGCCGCAGCGCGGCGGTCCGCTCAGGACACCTGTGACATCGCGAGCGACTGGAGGTAGCGCATCAGGGTCAGCAGGACATCACGGCTGGACGCACGGTCCCGGGCGTCACACGAGATGATCGGCACCGAATCCGGCAGGTCCAGTGCGGCCCTGAGCTCCTCGACCGGGTAACGGGGCGCGCTCGGGAACGAGTTCAGGGCGACCACGAACGGCACCCCGCGCTCTTCGAGCCGGCCGATGACATCGAAGCTGACTTCCAGGCGACGGGTGTCCACCAGGACCACCGCGCCCAGTGCGCCCTCGAAGAGCCCGCGCCACAGGAACCAGAAGCGCTCCTGACCCGGGGTGCCGAAGAGGTACAGCACCAACTCCTCGTTGATGCTGATGCGCCCGAAGTCCATCGCGACGGTTGTCGAGGTCTTGCTGTTGACCCCGGCGGTGTCGTCGATGCCGACCCCCGCCTGGGTCATCGTCTCCTCGGTCGTCAGCGGGCGAATCTCACTCACCGAACCGACCAGGGTCGTCTTGCCCACGCCGAACCCGCCCACGACCACCACCTTGACGGCCGCGGCGGCAGTCACCGGCAGGGCGTCCTCGCTCCGGGGCCCTGCGGCCAGGGAGGGCTGCTCAGAGCTTTTGAAGTCCATGGATCACTGCCTCAATCAACGCGCGGTCGGGGAGTTTTGCGGCCGGGACGGGAGCGCGGGCGATCATCCGGTTCTCTGCGAGCAGATCGCCGATGAGGACGGTGACGACGCTGAACGGAAGGTTCGTATAGGCGGAGACCTCAGCCACCGATAACGGTGCCTGGCACAGCCCCATGATCGCGGTGTGCTCGGGTGGCATTCCGGGCTTCGGCTGGGACTTGGCCACTACCAGGGTGACCAAGTCGAGCCCGACGGGGGCCGACGAGGTGCTGCGCCCGCCTGTGATCACGTAGAGCCGTTCGGGGCTCGTCTCCTCCCAGCCGCCACCGCCAGGGTGGCTCACCTGGCCGCCCCTCCGCCGGTGTAACCGCCCGAGTAGGTGCTGTCGGCCCGCGGTGGGCTGGTCAGGTGTTCGCCGATGCGCAGGACGAGATCACGCATCCGCTGGCCCATCAGCCCGGCGTCGACTCCTTCGTCCGCGAGCACGGCGAGGAACGCCCCGACTCCCGCGGCCATCAGGTAGAAGAAGCCGCCGTCCATCTCGATGACGACCAGCCGCATCCGTCCCTCGCTGTAAGGGAGTTCGGACGCCACCGCGCCGGCCAGCGACTGGAGCCCGGCGCAGGCGGCAGCGAGCCGGTCGGCGGTGTCGGTGTCGGTGCCGTACTGGGCCATGCGCAGCCCGTCGGCCGAGAGCACCACCACATGCCGGGTCTGCGGTACCCCCTCCGCGAGGTCCTTGAGCATCCAGTCCATATTGGCCTGCTGCTGAATCATGGCTGCGTGTTCCCCTTGCTGACATCGGTGGACTCCCCGGAGAGACCGCTCTGGAAAGCGGCCAGCCACATTCCGGGCTGCACCTGAGGTGTGGGCTCGTGGTCGGGAGCCGAGGTCGGTACGTGAGCCGATGAGTCCGGTACGGACGCGGCGGTGTCCGGTGCGGGGGCCGTACCGTACGGGCTTCCGTTCGCGGCCGGGACCACCGGGTCGGGTGCCGCCGCGAGGCGCGACTTGCGGCGGCGCTGCGGCAGCCCGTTCGGTGTCCATTCGGCCACCACGCGCTCGCTGGACCGCGACACGATGGTGCCGTCCGACGACATGGGGCCGACCTCCGACGACATGGGACCGGTGGCCGGGCGTGGGTGCGCGTACGACTGCGTATGGGCGTCCGCCTGGGGCTGTGGGTACATCTCCGCCTGCGGGTGCGCCTGAACCGCCGCCTGCTGGTACATCTGCGGCTCGTGGCGCTGCGCGGGCACGAACGGGGCCGCGGGGGCCGACGCCGTGCGCGCGGTGGTCGGCGGGAGCGTCGTACGCGGCAGGGACGCGGCGCCGATGCCGTGTGCGATGCCGGTCGCGGACTCGACCCCGGTGATCATTTCCTGGGGCATGACGACGACCGCGCGGACACCGCCGTAGGCGGAGGAGCGCAGCGAGACCTGGAAGCCGTATGCCTGAGCCAGTCGGCCGACCACGGCCAGGCCGAGTCGCGGGGTCTCGCCCAGGTCGTTGAGGTCGATGCCCTGCTGGGCCTGGCGCAGCACCAGCTCGGCGCGGCGGCGGGTCTCCTCGCTCATGTTGACGCCGCCGTCCTCGATCTCGACGGCGATGCCCGACTGCACGTCCACGGCGGTCAGGTGGACCCTGGTCTGCGGTGGCGAATAGCGCGTGGCGTTGTCGAGGAGCTCGGCGATCGCGTGGATCAGCGGCTCCACGGCGGGTCCCACGACCGCGACCTCGGCGACGGTGTGCAGTTCGACCCGCTGGTAGTCGGTGATCCGCGACATGGCGCCGCGCAGCACGCTGTAGAGCGGCACGGCCCTGCCCCACTGACGGCCCGGGCGGGCACCGCCGAGCACGGCGATGGAGTCGGCGAGCCGTCCGATCAGCGCGGTGCCGTGGTCAAGCCTGAGCAGATCGCCGAAGACTTCGGGGGACTTGCCGTGCCGGTCCTCCATCTCCCGCAGCTGCTTGGCCTGCTGGTGGACGATGGCCTGCACACGGCGGGAGATGTTCACGAAGGCCCGCTGTGCGGACTCGCGCAGCTCCTCTTCGCTCACGACCGCACCTACGACAGCCTGGACCACGGCCCGGTGCGCCTCCGACGCGGAGACCGAGCTCAGCACGTCCTCCGGCAGTTCGCCCCGGTGCAGCCGGTCCATGGTGTCGGGGAGCAGCGAACCGGCGAGGTGCGCGCTCTCCGACGAGTGGCGGGCCAGGATGGCGTCCCGCTCGCGGAGCGCGCGACGCATGGTGTCGATGGTCTTGCCGCGGCGGTGGACCTCGAAGCCGACGACGGCGACCGCGATGGTGGCGATGGCACCGATGACCACGACGGGGACACGGGCCGGAGTGGGCACCAGCACCGCCGCGACGGCGGTGGCGACGGCTGTCACGGCGGCGGGCAGCAGCCACCCGAAAGAGGCCGCGGTGCGCGGGCTTCCACTTCCGGGCGACGATTCCTCACGGATCATCAGCACCCTCAAAAAGAATCGAATGGGAACGATCGCATGGCGACGCTGAGGGAGCATAGTCGTTCGTTGAGGGGCTTGTTGACGTCAGGTCAAACTTCAGACACTGACCGAATCGTGCCAGATGCGCGAAACACGGGAGCGCCCCGGACCGTCAGGTTCCGGGGCGCCCTTACTCGCCAGTAAGCAGAGTTGCGCAGATCCGCAGGTCAGGCGGCTGCGGCGTCAGCCGCCTGAGCCTTCAGTGCCCGCTCGATCCCCGCGCGGGACTCCGAGATCAGTCGACGCAGGCCCGCGTTCGGACCGGCTGAATTCAGCCACTCTTCCGTGGCCGCAAGTGTCTCCTGTGACACCTGGAGCGACGGATACAGGCCGATGGCGATCTGCTGGGCGATCTCGTGGGAGCGGGACTCCCACACGTTCTTCACGACCGTGAAGAACTTCTCCGTGTACGGAGCAAGCAGTTCACGCTGGTCGGTCTGGACGAATCCGCCGATCACCGCCTCCTGCACGGCGTTCGGCAGTTGGTCCGACTCGACCACGGCCGCCCAGGCCTCCGCCTTCGCCTCGGCGGTGGGCCGAGCCGCACGGGCGGTCGCCGCATGCCGCTCACCCGCCGCCGTCTTGTCACGCTCCAGCTCGGCCGTGATCTCCTCCTCGTCGAAGACCCCGGTGGCCGCGAGCCGCCCCACGAACGCCCAGCGCAGCTCGGTGTCCACGGCCAGGCCCTCGACCGTCTCCCGGCCCTCCAGCAGCGCTTGGAGCAGGTCCAGCTGCTGCGGGGTGCGCGCGGTCGCCGCGAAGGCCCGTGCCCACGCCAGCTGGTGGTCACTGCCGGGCTCCGCCGCACGCAGATGGGCCAGCGTGGCGTCCGTCCACTGGGCCAGGCCCGCGTCCCGCCACTCGGGAGCCGCGTACAGGTCGATCGCGAGCTTCACCTGGCGGAGCAGCGACTGCACCACGCCGATGTCCGACTCCTTGGCGATACCGGACAGCACCAGCGACAGGTAGTCGCGCGTCGGCAGCTCGCCGTCGCGGGTCATGTCCCAGGCCGACGCCCAGCACAGCGCGCGCGGCAGCGACTCGGCGAAGTCGCCCAGGTGCTCCGTTACGGCCTTCAGGGACTCGTCGTCCAGACGCACCTTCGCGTACGACAGGTCGTCGTCGTTCAGCAGCACCACCGCGGGGCGGGGCTTGCCCACCAGTTCCGTTACGGCGGTGAGCTCGCCGTCCACATCCAGCTCCACGCGCTCGGTGCGCACCAGCTTCCCGGCTTCGTCCAGGTCGTAGAAGCCCACCGCGATCCGGTGCGGGCGCAGCACCGCCTCGCCCTTGGCGCCGGCCGGCAGCGCCGGGGCCTCCTGCTTGACGGCGAAGGAGGTGATGGCGCCGGACGAGTCCGTGTCGATCACCGGCCGCAGGATGTTGATGCCCGCGGTCTCCAGCCAGGCCTTCGACCATGTCTTCAGATCCCGGCCGCTGGTCTCCTCCAGCGCGCCCAGCAGATCCGTCAGCCGGGTGTTGCCGAAGGCGTGCTGCTTGAAGTACGCCTGCACGCCGCGGAAGAACTCGTCCATCCCGACGTACGCGACCAGCTGCTTCAGCACCGAAGCGCCCTTGGCGTAGGTGATGCCGTCGAAGTTGACCAGCACGTCGTCCAGGTCCCGGATCTCGGCCATGATCGGGTGTGTGGACGGAAGCTGGTCCTGCCGGTAGGCCCAGGTCTTCATCGAGTTGGCGAACGTGGTCCAGGCGTGTGGCCACTTCGAGCCCGGGGCGTACACCTGGCAGGCGATCGACGTGTACGTGGCGAACGACTCGTTCAGCCACAGGTCGTTCCACCACTCCATGGTGACCAGGTCGCCGAACCACATGTGCGCCAGCTCGTGCAGGATCGTCTCCGCCCGCACCTCGTACGCGGCGTCCGTCACCTTGGAGCGGAACACGTACTGGTCGCGGATGGTCACCGCGCCCGCGTTCTCCATCGCGCCGGCGTTGAACTCCGGCACGAACAGCTGGTCGTACTTGGCGAAGGGGTAGGCGTAGTCGAACATCTCCTGGAACCAGTCGAAGCCCTGCCGGGTGACCTCGAAGATCGCGTCCGCGTCCAGGTACTCGGCGAGTGAGGGGCGGCAGTAGATGCCGAGCGGCACGCTCTGCCCGTCCTTCTCGTAGGAGCTGTGCACGGAGTGGTACGGGCCGACGATCAACGCGGTGATGTACGTGGAGATCCGCGGCGTCGGCTCGAACCGCCAGACGTTGTCCTTCGGCTCCGGCGTCGGCGAGTTGGAGATCACGCTCCAGCCCTCGGGTGCCGTCACCGTGAACCGGAAGGTGGCCTTGAGGTCCGGCTGCTCGAAGGAGGCGAACACCCGGCGGGCGTCCGGCACCTCGAACTGGGTGTACAGGTAAGCCTGGTCGTCGACCGGGTCGACGAAGCGGTGCAGACCCTCGCCGGTGTTGGTGTACGCGCAGTCCGCGACGACCCGGAGTTCGTTGACGCCTTCGTGCAGATGCGGCAGGGCGATCCTGGAGTCCCGGAAGACCGCGGCCACGTCCAGGGACTTGCCGTTCAGCACGACTTCGTGGACGGCGGGCGCGACGAGGTCGATGAAGCTCTCCGCCCCTGTCTCGGCGGAGTCGAAGCGCACGGTGGTCACGGACCGGTAGGTGCCGCCCTCCTGCGCCCCGGTGAGATCGAGGTCGATCTCGTACGAGTCAACGGTGAGCAGGCGTGCTCGCTCTTGCGCCTCTTCACGGGTCAGGTTTGTGCCAGGCACCCGGTCATCTCCTCGGTATGTGACGTTTCCGGCCATCTTTCCACGGAGCGGGGGCGCCACTCATCCGAGTGACGCCGCGGTGCCGGAGCACGCGGACCCGGGAAGCGGCCGGGGCGGTCCGGGCACGTCTGCGTGGCCGGACCGCCCCGGATCAGGACTGCGGTCGGGTGCCGGTCAGGTGGCTGCCGCCGAGCGGTCGAGAGGCGCTCAGGCGCCCAGCTCGGCCGCCACCAACTCCGCGATCTGCACCGCGTTCAGGGCGGCGCCCTTGCGGAGGTTGTCGCCCGAGAGGAACAGGGCGAGGCCGTGGTCCACGGTCTCGTCCACTCGGATGCGGCCCACGTACGAGACGTCCTTGCCCGCGGCCTGGAGCGGCGTGGGGATCTCGGATAGTTCCACGCCCGCCGCGCCGCTCAGCAGCTCGTAGGCGCGCTCCACGCTGATCGCCCGCTCGAAGCGGGCATTGACCTGGAGGGAGTGGCCGGAGAAGACCGGAACCCGCACGCAGGTGCCGGAGACCTTGAGCTCCGGGATCTCCAGGATCTTGCGGGACTCGTTGCGGAGCTTCTGCTCCTCGTCGGTCTCGAAGGAGCCGTCGTCCACGATGCTGCCGGCCAGCGGCAGCACGTTGTACGCGATCGGGCGCTTGTAGACACCGGGCTCGGGGAACGCGACGGCCTCGCCGTCGTATGCCAGTCGGTCGGCGTTCTCGGCGACCGCGCAGGCCTGGGTGCGCAGCTCGGCGACGCCCGCGAGGCCCGAGCCGGACACGGCCTGGTAGGTCGTGGCGACCATGGCGACCAGTCCGGCCTCCTGGTGCAGCGGCTTCAGCACCGGCATGGCGGCCATGGTGGTGCAGTTCGGGTTGGCGATGATCCCCTTGGGGCGGTCCTTGACCGCGTGCGGGTTGACCTCGGACACGACGAGCGGGACCTCGGGGTCGCGGCGCCAGGCGGAGGAGTTGTCGATCACGACGGCGCCCTGAGAGGCCACCTTCTCGGCGAGCGCCTTGGAGGTGGCACCGCCGGCCGAGAAGAGCACGACGTCCAGTCCGCTGTAGTCGGCGGTGGCGGCGTCCTCGACGGTGATGTCCGTGCCCTGCCATTCGATGGCGGATCCCGCGGAGCGAGCCGAGGCGAACAGCCGGAGCTCCTCGACCGGGAACTTCCGCTCGGCGAGGATCTTGCGCATGACAGTGCCGACCTGCCCGGTGGCTCCGACGATTCCGACCTTCACGGGACTCCTCCGTACCTTTTCCGTGCTTCAGCACAGACTGTGTGGCCTGGTGTGTTCCATGATGCGTCTGTCCCAGGCGGGGTTGTCCAATCCATTGTCCAAGGGGCGGGATGCATGGTCCTGCTCACAGTTCTGCCCGCACGATGATGCCGGTCGCACGCCGAAGGGCGGGCGCCCTGTGGACGCCCGCCCTCCGAATGGTGCCGTCGGTCACACCGCGGTGGACCTGGTGGCCCGTGTTACGGGATGACCTTCTCGATCACGACGCTGCCGGTCCCGGCGGCGGTGCCGCGGGCGTTCAGCAGCTGGACCTCGCCGAAGAACCGACGCCCCTCGGGCGCCTCGCTGCCCACCAGGACCTCGGCGGCGACCTGCGCCGACGCGCCGCTGGCGAGCTTGACGGCCTTGGTCTCGTCGACCTTGACCGTGCCGAGGGAGGACGAGAAGAAGACGTCCCGGTAGTTGTACTCGGTGCTGCCGTTCGGGACGGCGTAGCCCACGATCTTGACCGTGTACGTACCGGCGGCGGGCTTGGTGAGGCTGACCGCCTCCTCCGAGTCGCCGTCGGCGGACGTGCCGACCTGCTTGTCGCCCAGCCACACCTCGAGGTCGAGGTCGGCGCCGGCGTCCGAGGTGCCGCCGATGGCGACGTCCAGGCGCTCCACGCCCTCACCGATGGTGACGGTGCTCTCCTGCGTCTCGCCGTCGGCGATGGTCGGGCGGCTGACCTTCGCCGAGCCCAGCGAGCCGCCCTTCAGCTTGCCGTCGATCGCGGCGAAGCCGTTGGAGACCGTCCAGTCGACCTTGGCGGCGGTGCCGACCTTGGCCTCGGGGATGGTCTTCACGGCCGGGTCGAAGACCGCGCCGAGCACGGACACGTCCAGCTTGTACGTGTTGTTCAGCAACGGGGACGTACGGCGGGACTCGACCTCGATCTCCCAGACACCCGGCTGCGGGTCGGCGTACGACCGCAGGTCGGGGCGGCAGGTGTTGGTCGGGCTGGTGTAGTTCGGGTAGCAGTAGATCGTGGAGCTGTTCTCGACGGCCACACCGTAGGGGTGGATCGAGATGAAGCGGGTCTGGCTCTTGTCCTTCAGCCCGCTCAGCGCGACCTCGAGGGTCTTGGCACCTTCGGGGACGGTCACGAAGTACGACTTGTGACTGTTGCGCTGTACGGTGCCGGACGCGGAGAACGCGTAGTAGGACGGCAGGGTGAGCTGCTTCGAGACCACGACCGTGGAGAGGATCTGGCGATCCACGCCCTCCGTGCGGAGGTCGTCGAGCTCCAGGATGGCGCTGTGTACACCGGCGGTGCTGGGCAGTGCGTCCACCTTGACGGTGACCGGCTCGTCCAGGGGCAGCATCACGTAGCCGCGGCCCGGCAGGTCGAAGGTGCCGTCGTTGTACTTCCAGTCCAGCTCGTGCCGGATCGGGCGGTCCGGACCGGTGGTCCGGGTGATGGTGATCGTGTACGACTTCTTCTGGCCGGTCTTCAGGCCGCCCTCGCGGTCGTACAGACCCGTGCCGAAGCCCGGGGTCTTCAGGTACTGGTCGATCGCGGTGTCGACCGGCGCCTTCACGCTGTACTCGGTGGCGGTCGCGCCGGCCTTGACGGCCTTCCAGGCACCCGGGATGTTGATCAGGCCGGAGCCCTGCTCGTGCGCCGCCGCGCCGTCGATCTTCTTGGCGCTGCTGGTCAGCGCCGTGCGCAGGTCCGCCGGGGACAGGTCGATCTTGCGCTGCTTGGCGGCGGAGAGCAGCAGCGCGCTCGCGCCCGCCGCCTGCGGCGAGGACATCGAAGTGCCCTGCAGCATTCCGTAGCCGGCCGGCAGCGTGTATCCGGCCTCGGCGACCGGGGCGCCCGGCAGCCAGGTCTGGATGGTGTTGATCGAGGCACCGGGGGCGGTGATGGTCGGGGTGAAGCCACCGTCCTCACGCGGACCGCGCGAGGAGAACGGGAACATCGCGTACGGCTTCGCGACCTCGGAGCCGTAGTTGGACGCCCAGGTCTCCTTGGAGATCGCGGCACCCACGGAGATCACCTTGTCGGCCAGACCGGGGTCGCCGATGGTGTTGATTCCGGGACCCTCGTTGCCCGCCGAGATGACCAGCTGCGCGCCGTACTCGTCGATCAGGCGGCTGTAGAGCTCCGCACGGGCGTTGTTGCCGTCGTTGAGCGCCGGCAGACCGCCGATGGACATGTTGACGATGTCCACGCCGCGGTTGATGACCAGGTCGGCCATGCCCTCGGTGAGCGCCACGTTGGTGCAGCCGCCGCTCCAGGAGCAGGCGCGGGACGAGACCAGTTTGGCGCCGGGCGCCGCGCCGTTCATCTTGCCGCCGAACAGACCGTTGGCCGCGGTGATGCCCGCGACGTGGGTGCCGTGCTCGGACTCGATGATGCCGACGTTGACGAAGTCGGCCTTCTTGCCGACCCAGTCGCCGCCCAGCGGGTCCATGGCGACGTTCTTGCGGATCTCGATCACGAACGGGATGCGCTCGGCGACGTCGGTCGCCGGGTTGTCCGTGCCGAAGTAGCCGATCTGGTAGCCGTCCTTGTACGGCTTCATCGGCTCGTTGTCGGTGAAGTCGCCGTTCTGGTCGGTGTCGACGCGGACGGTGCCCGCGGCCGGGTCGTAGAGCAGCCCGAACCGGTCGCTGGTGTCGCCGTCGCGGTTGACGTCACCCTTCATGTCGCCGTTGGCGGTGATCGACTCCGTGAACCGGCTGAACTGGTACGAGCCGGGCGGAGCCGTCCAGGTGCTGCCCGACGCGGTGAACGTCGGACCGGCGACCGGGGTGATCTGGGCGCGCCAGGTGCCGTCGTTGTCCGTGATCGGGTCCGTCGCCGTCACCCAGTCGGTGATCTTGCGCTCGCCGGTGGTGGTCTTCTGGAGCGCCGGGTGGGCGACGTCGACACCCGAGTCCATGATGCCGATGGTGACACCGCGGCCGTCGTACTTCGGGTGGTCCTCGACGAACTTCACCGCGCCCGTCTCGAAGGACGGGTTGTACGGGTTCTTGGCGGGAGTCTTCTTGCCCGGAGCCGCGTAGCTGCCGGCCTTGGTGCTCTTGCCGCCCTTGCCGGACTTGCCGTTGGGCGAGGTGGCGATCCCGCTCGCGCGGTCGCCCGCGGGAGTCGGGTCGTCCAGCTCGATCTCGTGCTTGAGGTCGATGCCGTGCACGCTGGGCAGCTTGCCGGCGGCCTTGATCGCCGCCTCGGCCTTGCCCGTCGGCACGGTGGCGCGGACGTAGCCGAGCTTGTCGTAGACCTTGCCGACGGAGGCACCCGGCACGGCGTCGAGCTGCGCGGCAACCTTCTCGGTCTCACCGGGGGCGGTGGCGACCATCATGGTGACGGTCTTCTCGCCCTTGGTCTCTGCCTGCTCCAGGAGGTCGGCGTCGGCCGCCCCCAGCTTGTCGGAGCTCGTGGACTTCACGGGGGCGGAACCGACCGGGTCGTCAGTCGCCGCCGCGAAGGCGGGCACGACTCCAGCGGTGACCAGCGCGGCCACCAGGCCGGCCGCGGCTGCCACACGGGCCGCGCGCCTCCGGCCGGATATGGAGCTCTGGGATTCGGGGGTCATCTACATCCCTGTAAGTGAAAGAGAGGGTCCGGATTTCGGTGCCGGATGACCGCTTACCTTTTCGTAAGAGACGGGTGTTTGTGGAGAGTTGACGGAGACGTGAAGGGTTGATGGCGTACATCCGCCACTGGCGTGACATGGGTCGAGGGGGCGAACCATCCTGATACCGGACATTCGGTCGTTCGGTTTCGAGGGGTGGTCAAGGGATGGGCTGGGGGATTCCCGATTGCGGTGCCCGCCGTGATGTGGATCGCGGTGTGTTCGTCGTGTGCGCGCGTGGCGGGAGCGGCCCCGGGCGGGCAGGGTGCCCGGGGCTCGTCACGGGAACGGCTGAAACCCGCTCAACCCGGGGATGCCGGTCAACCCGGCGGCATCGGGCGGAGTTCTTCCGGTCGAACCACCTCTGATCCGCCCAACAGCACGCGTAGACAGGAGTTCCCGCATGACCGTGCGTCTGACCGTACGTCCTGTTCGCATGATCCGGTCGGTGCTCGCCGCAGCGGTGGGGGCCGCGCTCGTCGGCACCGCGCTCGTCACGCCCGTGGCAGCGGCCGGCGCCACCCCCAGGCCGCCCTCCGAGCACGAGCGCACCCAGCAGGCGCTGGAGGCGGCCGTCGCCGAGGGGGTGCCGGGTGCGCTCGCACAGGCGGCCAGAGCCGGGCACCGCGTCTGGAACGGCGAGGCGGGCGTGGCCGACCGCACCACCGGACGTGAGCGCCGGCCCGAAGACCGCTTCCGCGTCGGTTCCATCACCAAGACGTTCGTGGCCACGGTCGTCCTCCAGCTGGAGGCCGAAGGGAGACTGAGCCTCGACGACACCGTGGAGCGCTGGCTGCCCGGGCTGGTGCGGGGCAACGGCAACGACGGGCGGGCCATCACCCTGCGACAGCTCCTCAACCACAGCAGCGGCCTCTACAGCTACACCGAGGATCCGGGGTTCTCGGAGAAGGTCTTCGGGCCGGGCTTCTTCGAGCATCGCTACGACACCTACACCCCGCGTGAACTGGTCCGGCTCGCCATGGGCCACCGCCCGAACTTCGCCCCGGGCACCGGCTGGCAGTACTCCAACACCAATTTCACGCTCGCCGGACTGGTCATCGAGAAGGCGACCGGTCGCCCCTACGGCTCGGAGGTCGAGCGCCGGATCCTGCGCCCGCTGGGGCTGCGCGGCACCTCTGTCCCCGGCGTCCGCCCATGGCTGCCGGGTCCCAGCGGACGGGCGTATTCGACCCTGGTCGGCCCCCAGCCGAGCCACACCATCCACGATGTCACCGAGCTGAACCCGTCGGCCGCCGGATCGGCCGGCGAGATGATCTCCACGACCGGCGACCTCAACCGCTTCTACCGGGTACTGCTCGGCGGGCGGCTGCTGCCGAAGGCGCAGCTGAAGAAGATGACCACGACCCTGTCGACGGGTGAGGACGCACCGAACCTCCGGTACGGGCTCGGGCTGATGGCGGTGAAGTTGTCGTGCGGCAAGGAGGTCTGGGGGCATGGGGGAGGCATCCACGGCTCCTCGTCGGGAGCCGTCGTCACCCGGGACGGCGGTCACGCCCTCGCCATGAACTTCAACAGTGACTGGGTGGGAGACACGGCTGCCGTGATGGAGGCGGAGTTCTGCTGACCGCGGGGCCGCGGGGGTCAACGGGGGAGTACCACGACATAGGCGGCGGGCTCCCGGTGCGGTGAGGCCATCAACGCAGTGCGGATCACCGCCGCCTGCTGGGCGGGGGCGTCCCGCAGGCGCTTCGGTGAGACGTGCACCACCGTGATGCCGAGGCGCTCCAGATGCTCCCGCTTGCGGCTGTACGCGGGCCACTCCAGGTCCGGGCCAGGCCCGCCCCCGCGCTCGTCCCCCGCTGCGCGGGGCGGGCGCGGGGCTCGGGTGTCCAGCTCCAGGGCGATCGCCTGCTCGGGCCAGTAGGCGTCGACACTGCCGAGACGCGGGCCGCCGGACAGTCGCAGATCGACGTTCCAGACCGGGTCGGGCAGCCCGTACAGGTGGATCAGCTCGTAGAGCCGGTCCTCGGCCAGGGTCCGCCCCTCGGCCAGCAGGGAGTCCACCGCGTCCACCAGATGGGGCCTGGACAGCAGCCGCGCGCGGTCCAGCTCCCCGACCACGGCGGCCGGTTCGCAGTATCCGGCCCGCACCGCCTCGGTGAGCAGTCGGCGCACCGAGGTCGCGTCGGTCAGACGCGCGACCGCGTCTGCGAGCGCTCGGGGCACCGGGGCGACCGGCAGTCCGGCGAGGTACTCGGGCCTCGGCGGCGACTGGGTGCGGATCAGCCGGGCGCAGCCCGCCGACCGGAGTCGCCGGGTGTGCGGCACCAGCACATCGATCCGGCTCAGCAAGGGCAGGGCCGGTACGGACGCGAATCGGCGCAGCGCCAGTGCCGCCAGCCCGGTGATCATGGCCTCCCCGCCGCCTACGGGCCTTCCGGCGTACGCCATTACCGCGTTCAGCCGCTCCTCGCTGGTGAGCGGCCTCCGGTGCAGCACGTACACACCGGGCAGCACCTGCTGCCATGGCCCGCCGAGCCCGCACTGCTCGGCGGCCCGGTCCGCGGGCACTCCGTGCGCTCGGAGCTGGGTGGCGGTCAGTACTCGGCTACGCACATCGGACCGAAGGTTCAAAGGGGAAGGGTAGAGAGGGGTGTTGGGGTTCATGGTGCGCCAATTCCCTGGCTCCGTATGCCTTCTAACCGCTGTTACACGGTCGTCGATATTTCCGGACAACACCGCCCTAAAGTACGGTAGTTCGAAAGCCGATCAGGCGCTGTGCTCACCGGCGCCGACATCGCCGCCAGGTCGTCCGCCGAAGCCTGGTGACCCCGTGGAGCGTGACCACGGAGAAGTAGGCGAGCGTCCACCGTGGGGGAGCGCGGTCGTGGTCTGCCCTTCGGCCATCGGAGTGGCCGCGCCCGGCAGCCTGACCGAGCGCCCGTCCGTGCCGCCTCGCCACCGCACACCCGCCGCAGCCCGAAGCGCATCACGCGCTTCTGCCGCGGTGAGTCGACCTGGGTGAGGTCGGGCCCGCCGCGCCGGTACCGGGAGACCGGTACCGGCGCCGTAGGTTCGCTCCGGGCCGGCTCTGCGAGCCGATCGCGTCGGCTCGCAGCAGCTCAGCTCAGTCCCGTACCGCGTCCCGCTGCTGGGCGCGCAGCACGCGGGCGAGATCGTCGCGCTCCTCGATGACCAGACGGCGCAGCGCCGGAGCGGCATCGGGGTGCGAGGCCAGCCAGCCGTCCGCCGCGTCCAGGGTGGCCTGGTCGTCCTGGAGGCCGGGGAACAGCCCCTGCACCACGTCCATGCCGATCTGGATCGACCGCTCCGCCCACACCCGTTCGATCGAGTCGAAGTACTTCCGCGTGTAGGGCGCGATCAACTCGCGCTGCGACGCCTGCGCGAAGCCGGAAATCGTCGCCGCCACCAGGGCGTTGGAGAGCGCGTCGGACTCCACCACCTGCGCCCATGCCTGGTCCTTGACCGCCGCCGAAGGGCGCGCCGCCAGGCACCGGACCTGGTGGCGCTTGCCGGAAGCGGTGTCGTCGCGGGCCAGCTCCGCACCGATCGCCGCCTCGTCGGTCACCCCGTGTGCGGCCAGCGGCTCCAGCAGCGCCCAGCGCAGCTCCTGGTCGACATCGAGGCCGTCGATCCGCGCGCTGCCGTCGAGCAGTCCCTGGAGCAGCTGGAAGTCGGCGTGGGTCGTGGCCGTCGCCGCGAAGAAGCGCGCCCAGGTCAGTTGGTGCTCGCTGCCCGGCTCGGTGAGCCGCAGCTCGCGCAGCGCGCACGCGGACAGCAGCCGGCCGCCCTCCTCACGCCAGGACGGGGCGGCGTAGTGCACCAGCGCGGTGCGCGCCCAGGCGTGCACCATCTGGAGCACGCCCATGTCCGACTCCCGGCCGGCGAAGTCCATCACCACGGCCACGAAGTCCCGCGCCGGCATGAGTGCGTCGCGGGTCATGCTCCACAGCGCCGACCAGCACAGCGCACGGGCCAGCGGATCGGTGATCGCCCCCAGGTGCGAGCGCAGGGTGTCGAGTGAGACCTCGTCGAAACGGATCTTGCAGTAGGTGAGGTCGTCGTCGTTGACCAGGACCAGCGTGGGACGCTCCGCCCCGGCGAGCTCGGCCACGACGGTCCGCGCCCCGACGACGTCCACCTCGGCCCGCGCGTAACGCACCAGGTCCGACCCTTCGAGCCGGTACAGCCCCACCGCCACCCGGTGCGGCCTGAGTTCGTCGCCCTTCTGGAGCACCGCGAGTTCGGTGATCCGTCCCTCGGCGTCGTACACGGCCACCGGGGTGAGCGTGTTGACGCCTGCGGTCTCCAGCCAGGAGCGCGACCAGGCGGCCAGGTCCCGGCCCGAGGTCTCCTCCAGCACCGACAGCAGATCGCCGAGCTGGGTGTTCCCGTACGCGTGCCGCTTGAAGTAGCGCCGGACACCCTCAAGGAAGGCGTCCCGGCCCGCGTAGGCCACCAGCTGCTTCAGCACCGACGCGCCCTTGGCGTAGGTGATGCCGTCGAAGTTGAGCTTCGCGTCCTCGAGGTCACGGATGTCCGCCGTGATGGGGTGCGTGGACGGCAGCTGGTCCGCGCGGTACGCCCAGGCCTTGCGGTTGTTCGCGAAGGTCACCCAGCCGTTGCGGAAGCGGGTGGCCTCGACCATCGAGAGCGATCCCATGAAGTCCGCGAAGGACTCCTTCAGCCACAGGTCGTCCCACCAGCGCATGGTGACCAGATCGCCGAACCACATGTGCGCCATCTCGTGCAGGATCACGTTGGCGCGCCGCTCGTACGACGCCTGGGTCACCTTGCCGCGGAAGACGAACTCCTCACGGAAGGTCACACACCCCGGGTTCTCCATCGCCCCGAGGTTGTACTCGGGCACGAAGGCCTGGTCGTACTTCCCGAAGGGGTACGGGTAGTCGAAGTGCTCGTGGAAGAAGTCGAGACCCTGCTTGGTGACCAGGAAGATGTCGTCGGCGTCGAAGTGCTTGGCGAGTGACTTGCGGCACATGGCGCCGAGCGGGATCTCGAGCGTGCTCCCGTCGGGCAGTACGCGGGTGTAGAGGTCGCTCTCGTGGTGGTAGGGGCCGGCGACGACAGCGGTGATGTACGTCGAGATCGGCTTGGTCTCGACGAACCGCCAGGTGCCGCCGTCCCGGGATGCGACGGCTTCGTTGCTCCAGACCGTCCAGTCCTCAGGCGCGGTCACCTCGAAACGGTAGGGAGCCTTGAGGTCCGGCTGCTCGAAGTTGGCGAACACCCGGCGGGCGTCGGCGGGCTCGTACTGCGTGTAGAGGTAGACCTCCCCGTCCTCCGGGTCGACGAACCGGTGCAGGCCCTCGCCGGTGCGGCTGTACGCGCACTGGGCGTCGACCACCAGCACGTTCTCCGCGCGCAGCGCGGGAAGCGCCACCCGTGAGCCGTCGAAGACGACGGCCGGGTCGAGCTCCTCGCCGTTCAGGGTCACGGCGGTGACCGAAGGGGCGATCAGATCGGCGAAGCTCGCGGAACCCGGCTCGGCCGCGCGGAAGCGGATCGTCGTCACCGAGCGGAACGTCCTGGGCTCCGGCGCCTGTTCCTCGGCGGCGGACCGCACGTCGAGGAAGACCTCGTACCCGTCGACGGACAGCAGCGCGGCCCGTTCGTCGGCCTCGTCGCGGGACAGATTCTCTCCGGGCACGGCCACTCCTTTGTGTCTCGTTCGAACGGCACTGATCCTCGCATGGGCCCGGACGGCCGTGCCGTCGGCCCGGGGCGGGCCGACGGGGCACACAGAAGGGCCCCCGCGAGTCCTGTCCTCGCGGGGGCCCTTCCTCCATCCGCCTGCAAGTGAAGGTAGAGAAGACGATCACGAGCAGGACGCCTCCTTCCGGAGGGCCGGTTCCCCCGGCCTTCGGCCGGGCGGACATCCGAGCCCGCCTCAGGCGGTGATCAACGGCGTGCGCTCCTTCGCCTCGGCATAGCGCTTCGCCACGTCCTGCCAGTTGACGACGCCCCACATCGCGTCGATGAAGTCCACCTTCTGGTTCTTGTACTGGAGGTAGAAGGCGTGCTCCCAGGCGTCGAAGACCAGGATCGGCACCGAGCCCTGGCCGACGTTGCCCTGGTGGTCGTAGACCTGTTCGACGATCAGCCGGCCGCTGACAGGCTCATAGGCGAGGACGCCCCAGCCGGAACCCTGTGTGGTGGCAGAGGCCTTCGAGAGCTGGGTCCTGAACTTGGCGAAGGAGCCGAAGCACTCGGTGATCGCGTCCGCCAACTCGCCGACGCCGTCCGCTGCCAGCGGCTCACCGCCGCCACTGTCCTTCGGGGACGCCATGTTGTGCCAGTAGATGCTGTGCAGGATGTGGCCGGAGAGGTGGAACGCGAGGTTCTTCTCCAGACCGTTGATCGAGCCCCAGGCTTCCTTGTCCCGCGCCTCCGCCAGTTGCTCCAGGGTGTCGTTGGCGCCCTTCACATACGCGGCATGGTGCTTGTCGTGGTGCAGCTCGATGATCTGTGGATTGATCACCGGCTCCAGCGCCGCATAGTCGTACGGGAGTTCAGGAAGCGTGTACACGGCCATGTCCAAGCCCTTCGACCACTAATTGCAAAGTATTCGCAAGTGCAGGCTAGCAGCAACAAGGCCCGGTGGAGGGAGTGCGTGATCGAGAGGACCCCCGGACCGCGGGTGCGGTTCGGGGGTCCTCTCGATTTGGTCGGTGGCGCGTCAGTCCGCCGACCGCGTCCGCTTGCGGTTCCGCTGTACGAGCAGGCCGCCGACGGCCAGCATCAGGGTCATCCCACCCGTGTAGAGCAACTGCTCGCGGGTGCCGGGCTCACGCAGCATCAGCGCGAACACGCCCAGCATGCCCGCGATCGCGATCCAGGTCAGCGCCGGGTACAGCCACATCCGCACCACCAGCTTCTCCGGGGCCTCGCGCTCGGTGCGGCGACGCAGCACCAGCTGGGAGACGGCGATGAAGAGCCAGACGACCAGGATCACCGCGCCGATCATCTTCAGCAGCCAGGGGAACACGTCGTCGGGGCGCCAGTACTTGAGCACCACGCACACGAAGCCGAACACCGAGGACACCAGCACGGCGATCCGCGGCACACCGCCAAAGACCCGGCCCAGTGCCTTCGGGCCCTGGCCGCGGGCGACGAGCGAGTAGGCCATACGGGAGGCGCCGTAGATGTTGGCGTTCATCGCCGACAGCAGCGCGATCAGCACCACCACCTGCATCACGGTGCCCGCGCCGGGGATGTCGAGCTGGTTCAGGGCGGTGACATAGGGGCCCTTGTCGGGGTTGGCGACATCCGGGTGGTCCCAGGGCACCAGCGTGACGATGACCGCCATCGACCCGATGTAGAACAGCGCGATCCGCCACATCGCCGTTCGGACCGCCTTGGCGACGCCCTGCACCGGCTGCTCGGACTCGGCCGCCGCGATGGTGACCGTCTCCAGGCCGCCGTAGGCGAACACCGACGCGAGCAGACCGATGACCAGTCCCTGGGACCCGTTGGGCAGGAAGCCGCCCTCGCCCGTGAGGTTCGCCGCGCCGGGCGCGGCGGTGCCGGGCAGCATGCCGAGGATGGCGAGACCCCCGAGAACGAGGAAGAGGGTGATCGCGCCGACCTTGAGCGCGGCGAACCAGAACTCGAATTCGCCGAAGTTCTTCACCGCCGCCAGGTTGGTGCCGCAGAACACGGCCATGAACAGTGCGACCCAGGCCCACTCCGGCGTGCCGGGCAGCCAGCCGCTGACGATCTCGGCGGCACCGATGCCCTCCAGGCCCACCGCGACGGACAGCAGCACCCAGAAGGCCCAGCCCGCGGTGAAGCCCGCCCAGGGGCCGAGCGCCCGCTCGGCGTGTACGGAGAAGGAGCCGGAAGCCGGGTTGGCCGCCGACATCTCGCCGAGCATGCGCATCACGAGCATGACGAGCAGCCCGGACACCGCGTAGGCGATGACGATCGAAGGGCCCGCAGCCGCGATGCCCTCACCGGAGCCGACGAAGAGGCCGGCGCCGATCACGCCGCCGAGGGCGATCATCGACAGATGGCGCTGCTTGAGACTGTGCGCGAGCGCCGGGGAACCGACAGCGCCGGCGGTCCCGCCGGTCTTGTCGGTGGCGGGCGCGGGCGCCGGGGTCCGAGACATGGATGTGCCTTGTGTGTGGGAGACAGGGGCGGCCCAAGTCTGGGCCCCGTACCGCTCACGGAGCCTGGGTGACCGCTATACGGACAAAATGCTCACACAATGTGAAGCTCCGGGCACCGAGCGGTTGCATATCCCGCATATCCTCGCGGGCCGGTTGGGCTCTTGGAGGGAATCGACAGGCTTCCGAGGTGCGGCCTTCTTGCCGAAAGGCGCGCCCTCGGGCCTTTCCTGCTCGTCAACTCCGTGATCAGCATCACGTCCCGGAGGTGTGTGCATCCATCGCTTTGTCCGAACCCCACCAAGCCACCGAGCAGCGGTTTGTTCTCGACTGACGGTGAACGGGCGTTCACTCGTCGGCTAGCGTCGTCATGTCCACTTCGACACCGCCCCTGTCCCTGCCTCCGCGGAGTACCGATGAGCACCACTGCCGCCGCCCCTGTCCGTCCGCCTTTCACCGGCGTGGTCCTCGCCGACCTGCTGCCCGCCTCGCGCACCAAGGACATCGCCCTTGTCGTGGGCGGCGCCGTGCTCACCGGGGTCGCGGCCCAGATCTCCCTACCGGTCCCGGGCTCCCCGGTCCCGGTGACCGGCCAGACCTTCGCCGCGCTGCTCGTCGGCACCGCGCTCGGCGCCCGCCGCGGCTTCCTCGCCCTCGCGCTGTACGCCGTCGCGGGTGTCGCGGGGATGCCGTGGTTCGCCGGCGCGTCGTCCGGTTACGCCATGCCGTCCTTCGGCTACATCCTCGGCATGCTGCTCGCCGCGACCGTCGTCGGTGCACTCGCTCGCCGTGGCGCGGACCGCTCGGTGCCGCGTACGGCCGGTGCGATGGTGCTGGGCTCGGCGATCATCTACGCGGTCGGCGTTCCGTATCTTGCTCTCGCCACCGGGATGACCTTCGGGAAGGCCGTGTCCCTGGGTCTGCTCCCGTTCCTCGTCGGTGACGCGCTCAAGGCGGCACTGGCGATGGGGGCCCTGCCTGCGGCCTGGAAGCTCATCGGGCGCCGAGGCTGACCGCGGCCGAATCGCCCACAGGCTCGGTGCGATCATCGTCGCGGTCGCCCAGGCCGGATATGGGAACAGCCACATCTTCACGGTCAGTTTCTCCGGCGCCTCGCGCTGCAGGATCCCGCGCATCCGCAGCTGGGTGAAGCAGATCACCAGCCGGACGAAGAGCGGGACCGCACCCGATGAGTTCAGCAGGAACAGGAAGACGGTGTCCTTGTTCGTGTAGTTGAGGATGACGGTGACGAAGCCGAAGACGACCGAGGCCAGGATGGCGGGGCCGGCTTCGGCTATGCCGCTGGACGAGCCGACGAACAGTCCGGCGCCGATGTGGGTCTGGTCATCCGACAGGGCCCGTGCGACGGACCCCGCTGACGCCTGCCCGGCTTCCCGCGTGCCACACTCGGATCATGCGCGTGTACCTCGGCTCCGACCATGCCGGCTTCGAACTCAAGAACCACCTAGTCGAGTGGCTCAAGGCCCATGGCCACGAGCCCGTGGACTGCGGTCCCCACATCTACGACGCCCAGGACGACTACCCGCCGTTCTGCCTGCGCGCCGCCGAGCGGACCGTCGCGGACCCGGACAGCCTGGGCATCGTGATCGGCGGCTCCGGCAACGGCGAGCAGATCGCCGCGAACAAGGTGAAGGGCGTACGTGCGGCCCTCGCCTGGAGCGAGCAGACCGCTGCCCTCGGTCGTGAGCACAACAACGCCAACGTGATCGCGGTCGGCGCCCGGATGCACACCGAGGACGAGGCGACCAAGTTCGTCGAGATCTTCGTCAACACCCCCTACTCGGGTGAGGAACGTCACACCCGCCGCATCGAGATGCTCGCCGAGTACGAGAGCACCGGCGAGCTCCCCCCGATCCCGGCGCACCACCCGCAGGAACCGACCGCCTGATGCCCGAGGGGCACACCATCCACCGGCTGGCCGCCGACTACCGGGAACGGTTCGGCGGCCGGTCCGTACGGGTCACCAGCCCGCAGGGCAAGTTCAGCGACTCGGCCGCGCTGCTCGACGGCACGGTGCTGGAGCGCACCCAGGCCCACGGAAAGCATCTGTTCCTCGGCCTCGGCGGCTCGGGCGGCGCCGGCGAGTGGGTGCACATCCACCTCGGGCTCTTCGGCAAGGTCGCATTCGGGGACGCGCCGGCCCCGCCGCCCACCGACACCGTGCGGCTGCGGCTCACCGACCGCGATTCCTACGGCGATCTTCGCGGACCCACGACCTGCGCCCTGATCACGGACGGCGAGAAGCGGGCGATACACGCCCGGCTCGGCCCCGACCCACTGCGTTCCGAGGACGGCCCGGACCGCGCCTGGGCCAGGATCTCCAGGTCCCGTACGTCCATCGCGGCACTGCTGCTGGACCAGAAGGTGATCGCGGGAGTCGGCAATGTCTACCGCGCCGAAGTCCTCTTTCGGCACGGCATCGATCCCTACCGTGCGGGCAGGGATCTCACCGAACGCGAATGGCACGCCATCTGGACGGACCTGGTGGCGCTGATGCGCGAGGGCGTACACCACAATCGCATCGACACCGTACGACCCGAGCACACCCCCCAAGCGATGTGCCGCCCGCCGCGGGTGGATGACCACGGTGGCGAGGTCTACGTCTACCGCCGGGCCGCGCTGCCCTGCCACATCTGCGGCGGCGAGATCCGCACCGCCGATCTCGCCGCCCGTAACCTCTTCTGGTGCCCGGGCTGCCAGCCGGGTTAGGGAACCAGGCCCGCTGGCCGGGCAAGGAGCGGACCACACCCTGCTGCCGTGCCCGGTTCCGTCGCCGGAATCAGAATCCGTGCGGCAGCCATGGAGCCGGATCCGATCCGAAGGCGAGCGAGGCCACCGCGAGCGCGCCCTCGCGCAGCTCGCGCACCCGGCCTGCGCCCGCCAGCGAGGACAGCGACACACCGCCCAGATAGGCGGCCCCCAGCTCCGCCACCGACAACGCCAGATCCGGCGCGTCCTGGGTCCGCTCGCAGGATGCCCCCTTCATGTCACCGGTCAGCCGCCAGCGCCCTTCGTTCCAGGGGCAGAACGTGTCCGCCACCTCGAACACCACGTCCACCGGCGTCTGGTACGTACGCGCCGCCAGCGCGGTGCCCACATCCACCAGCCGTACGTGCAGTGAGTCCTTCATCCGTACGACGCAGCGCCGGATATCGCTGACCATGCTCAGCAGCGGATCGTCCACCGGCCTGTTCCGGACGGTCACGGACGACGTCAGATCGATGCCGCAGACAAAGCGCCACAGCGCCGCATAGGCGGCCGGGTCGACGGCGTCGAGCTGCCGCACGATGATCGAGCCGTCCGGCCCCGACGCCCCCCACTGCGGCTTGTTGTGGAACCGGACGAATCCGACCACCTCGCCGTCCCGTTCGGCCAGTACGCACTGCATCGGCGACGCGCCCTCACGCTCGGACGGCGGGTCCAGCAGCGGCAGCCGCTCCCAGCCCGGTGTCCGCGCGAACATTCCCGGCCGTACGCCGATGGTACGGCGGTAGATCCGCTCGCAGGCCTCTGCGGCATCCGTCACCGGCGCGAACCGCAGTCGTACACCGTCCGTCCCCGCGGGCGCGGCGATTCGCACCCGGTTGGTGTCGATCTCCAGGTTCAGCAGATGGGTGGCGATCCCGTATCCGAAGCGCCCGTAGATCTCGGGCTCCGACGCTGTCAGCACAGCCAGCGGCTCACCCCACTCGCGTACGTCGTCCAGCTGGCGCCGCATCATCGAGGTGAGCACTCCGCGCCGCCGGTGGGTCGCGGCCACGCTGACCATCGTCACTCCGGCCGCGGGCACGAACGCGCCGCCCGGCACCGACATCCGGAAGCTGAACGCTCCCGCGGTGCCGACGCACTCGTCGCCGTCCCAGACCCCGAGCGAGCGGTCGACCTCGGCCAGCTCGCGATACAGCGCGCGCTCCTCCTGGGTCTCCAGGACACCGCCGAAAGCGAGCTCCAGCCTCCCGTACCAGTGATCCCACTCAGACCGGTCAAGCACCCTAAGATCCGTCGTCATACGCCATGCGTACCAGGGGGCCGCCGACCGTCGCGACCCGATATTCGCGCGCGATGCCGTGCGTACCGCCCCCGTCCGCGTCTTCGAGCGCTTTGGGGGTCCCCCCTGCACGAGGGCCGCGCGGATGGATAAGGTCCACGTCGATGGCACGTGGCGCAGCAGGTTCGTTCGCGGCCCGGCTGCGGAGGTCCGCCCGCCGGGCCCGCACCGCGCTGCGCAAGTCCGGAGTCGACTACTTCCGGGGCGACGGTTCCGACTGGATCGCCTTCGTGGGCCTGCTGCTCACCATCCCGGCGATCGCCTGCGGCACCATCGCCATGCCGGTCTGGTTCGCCCCCACCGCGATGGTGCTGCCCATCGTCGCGGGCGGGGTGCTGCTGCGTCCCGCGAGCCTGCTCGGGCTCTACGCGACGGCGGCCGGCGCGCTGATCATCGAGTCGATGGCGCTCGGGCCGTATCTGGACGGACCCGCACGCGTCACCCCGGGCACCGTGCTGGTGGTGGCGGCCTGCGGACTGTTCGGACTGCTCATCGCCCAGTTCAGGGCCCGGGTCGGCGTGCCCTGGCGGCGCGGTGGAACCATGCTGTTCGACCTGCGTGAACGCATCCGCGTCCAGAGCGCGCTGCCCAGACTGCCCAAGGGCTGGCACCACGAGATGGCACTGCGCCCGGCCGGCGGCCAGTCCTTCTCGGGTGACTTCGTGGTGGGAGCCCGTACCAACGGCGGACGCACCCTCGAAGTCGTCCTCACCGATGTCTCGGGCAAGGGCATGGACGCGGGCTCACGCGCCCTGCTGCTGTCCGGGGCGTTCGGGGGCCTGCTCGGCTCCCTCCCCCCTCACGGTTTCCTGCCGGCGGCCAACGCCTATCTGCTGCGGCAGGACTGGGACGAGGGCTTCGCGACCTCCATACATCTGGTGCTCGACCTGGACTCGGGTGACTACGAACTCCTCTCCGCGGGGCATCTGCCCGCCCTCCAACTGCACGCGGGTACGGGCCGCTGGGAGGAGAAGACCGCCGACGGGTCGCTGCTCGGGGTGTACGACGGGGCCCAGTTCGATCCGGTGAAGGGCTCGCTCCAGCCCGGAGACGTGCTGATGCTCTTCACGGACGGCCTGGTCGAGGCGTCCGATCGCGAGATCGCGGAGGGTATGGACCGGCTGACGGGCGAGGCCGACCGCTATGTCGCCACCGGGTTCGAAGGCGCCGCCTGGCATCTGATCGAGGCGGTCGCCAAGGACGTCAACGACGACCGTGCCCTCCTTCTACTACGCCGCGAACCCTGAACAGGGTCGGACGCATGCCGTATCTCAGCCTGACCGAGGTCGAGTCGATCGCCCGCGAGGCCCATGCCGCGCAGTTGGACAAGGCCGGCCGCCCTTACACCGAGCACCTTCAGGCGGTGGCGGACGGTGTGCGGGCCCGTGGCGGCAGCCGCGAGCAGATCGCGGCCGCCTGGTTGCATGACGCCGTCGAGGACCACGCACTGAGTCGCGACTGGCTGGCCGCCGCCGCACTGCCGGGGTCCGTCAAGGACATGGTCCTGGCCCTCACCAAGAACCCGGGCGAGCCGCTCGCGGACTACACCCGCCGTATCCTCGCGACTCCCGGCGCGCTCCTCGTCAAACAGGCCGACCTCGCCCACAACGCGGACCCGGCCCGCCTCGCCGTACTGGACGAGGCGACCAGGGACCGGCTCACCGATAAGTACGCGACGGTACGGCGGTTGCTGGGGCTGATCGCGACGGGGGACCCGCCGACGGCTGACGGCTGACGCCCCGACCTTCCTGGTCGCCGCTCCGGCCCTCCCCGCTCCTGCGCTCCTCCCGGCGGAAGGCCCAGGACAGGTCGGGCTCCGTTGCCCACCGCAGTGCCCGCCGCACCGGCGGTGTGCAGAGCACCGTGACGGCGGCGGCGATGGCCAGCGTCAGGACGATCTCCCCCGCGGGTGTGGCCAGCCACGGGTACTGGGGGACCAGGTCCCGCCAGTCCAGGGTCTTCACCAGGAAGCCGTGCAGCAGATAGCCGCAGATGGTGCCGGCCCCGAGCACGGTGAACCAGG